>CAJGCJ010000041.1 GCA_904501775.1 uncultured Bacteroidaceae bacterium
CAGCGCATAGCAAACAATCTTCAGCCATTACAGGATGTAGGCCTTGCATACATAAAACTCGGACAATCTTCATCGACACTTTCGGGTGGCGAGAACCAGCGTGTCAAGCTTGCCTATTACCTGAGCATGCAGAGCGATAAGCCCACAATGTTCATCTTCGACGAGCCTACCACAGGACTCCACTTCCACGACATAAAGAAACTGCTCGACAGTTTCCGTAGATTGATAGAACGCGGACACACCCTTGTGATTATTGAGCATAACATTGATGTAATAAAATGCGCCGACTACCTGATAGACCTTGGCCCCGACGGTGGTGAGAATGGCGGTAACCTTATAGCAGCCGGCACGCCCGAAGAGGTAGCAGCATGCGAAGCATCATACACAGGGCGTTATCTGAAGGAGAAACTCAGGATGCAATAAAAACAGAATATTAGACCCGTTCATTTCTTAAAATTTATGATAGTTCTATTTAAGATTGTCGAAATTTTGAGCAAAGCGTGTCAATAGTTGTTAGATAAATCAAGAACGACCATATATATTCAGGCGTACATCCTCAACCCTGCACACCATAAACAATTCCGCCTATTGCACCGCAGATAACAAGTATAAGAATTGGACTTATCTTGAACAGGCGGAGTGCCACAAATGCAAATAGGAAGAGTGCGACACTGACCCAGAAGTGCAAAGAATCGACAGCGAAAGAGCCGAAATTGGCACTGTTCATAAGCAACAAGGCTGCAGAAGCGATAAGACCAACCACCGTAGGACGCAATACCTTAAAAAGCGCCTCAACACGCTTGTGCTTACTATATTTCATAAAATAGCGGCTCACTATTATCATAAGCACAAAGGAGGGCAACATTACCGCAAACGATGCTGTGAGAGAGCCCACAACAGCCATAAGAGGCGAGCCACCGACATTGACAACAGCTGTATACCCGACATAGGTAGCCGAATTTATTCCAATAGGTCCGGGAGTCATCTGGCTCACTGCCACAATATCGGTAAACTCCTGCATTGTCATCCAGCCATAGCGTGTAACCACCTCGCCCTGTATAAGCGAGAGCATGCCGTAGCCACCTCCGAAACCGAAGAGGCCTATTTTAAAGAAGGTATAGAAGAGTTCGATCAGTATCATGCCTTACCTCCTTTCACCAATCCCCAGAGCAGACCACCTGCAACAGCTGCCATAATAACATATACAGGTGACACTCCGAAGAGAACAATCAACAGAGCCGAGAGAACAGGTATCCACACATTTGTCCACCCTATGCGTGCACTCTTCGCCATTGTAAAGACAGGTGCAGCTATAAGTGCAACAACTGCCGGGCGCACTCCCTTGAAAATATTGTTTACCATTTCGTTGTCGCTGAAACTACTGAAGAAGGCTGCAATAAGCAATATTATAATTACTGAGGGCAACACATTCCCGAGCGATGCCACAACAGCACCGACCTTCCCACGCAGTTTATAACCGACAAAGGTGGATATATTGACAGCAAATACTCCGGGAGCCGACTGTGCTACAGCCAGCAGATCGACAAACTCCTCTTTTGTTACCCAGCAGTTACGTTCCACCACATCGCGTTCAATGAGCGGAATCATGGCATATCCGCCTCCAATGGTAAAGAGGCCTATTTTAAAAAAGGTAATAAAGAGTTTTCCAAGTGCCACACTCATCTGTTTTCTATTATTAAATTAAAGAGGATGCAATTGCATCCTCTTTAATTCAGGGGTTAAATATGTTTTAAGCTATTATGCTTACTTACCTTATTTATTTTGTCTTCTCGGCAACCCAATTGTATGCGTTGCGGAAAATCTCAATCCAAGGTGTCACATCATCGGCAATGTGGTTCTGAGGATAGTTAGCACACTGCCAAGGGAAGATAGCACGCTCGGGGTGAGGCATCATTGCCACATGGCGGCCGTTGGCGCTTGCAAGAGCAGCAACATTATATGACGAGCCGTTGGGGTTAGCGGGATATCCCTCGTATGAGTACTGTGCCACGATATTGTAACGTTCAGCATCATAGGGAAGTTCGAACTTACCCTCACCGTGAGCCACCCATACACCCAAACGGCTGTTCGACAATGAACCGAACAACACGCTGTTGTTCTGCGGGATGTTCACACCAACGAACGAAGACTCGAACTTGTGAGAGTTGTTGTGACGCATATATCCGCGTTTCTCATGTTCGGGGTTGATGAGGTTGAGCTCCATCATCAACTGACAACCGTTACAGATACCGAGTGACAGAGTATCCTCGCGCTCATAGAAACGGTCGAGTGCCGCCTTAGCCTTGGGGTTATACAAGAAGCCACCAGCCCATCCCTTAGCCGAGCCAAGAACGTCTGAGTTAGAGAAACCACCACAGAATACGATGAAGTTAACCTCGTCGAGTGTCTCGCGGCCGCTGATAAGGTCGGTCATAGTAACATCCTTTACATCGAAGCCTGCAAGATGCATTGCATATGCCATTTCGCGCTCACCATTTGTACCCTTCTCGCGGATGATTGCAGCGCGTACGCCCGATTTCTCGCGACGGTCGGCCGACATTCCGTAACTGTCGAGCATACCTGTGAAGTTGACAGGCAGGCGGAAACGCAAGGGCTGAACCTTGTAGTTGCGCAGACGTTCGTCGGCACAGCCGTTAAAACTTTGCTTGCGATCCATGAGATATGAACTGTCGAACCATACATCGCGGTAGTGGTCAACATCGAACAGGCGTGTACGTTTATTCTTGGTTACAGCAATATGACGTTTCTTTGTAGGCACACCAATCTTCATGAAGCAGATACCTGCATCGTCCAATATCTGCTGCATACGGCATTTATCCTTGTCGGCAACTTGAATTACAAGTGCGGGGTTCTCGGCAAAGAGCAACTTCACCAAATCATCCTCGGCCAAGTTGTTAAGGTCTATCTCCATACCGCCCTCTACATTTGCAAAGCACATCTCAAGCAATGTTGTAATAAGACCACCTGCCGAAATATCGTGACCGGCGAGCACAATACCCTCCTTAACCAATGCCTGAACCGCATCGAATGTCTCGGCAAAATACTCGGGATTCTGTACCGAAGGAACGTCGCTACCTACGCAGTTAAGTGTCTGAGCAAATGCAGAACCTCCAAGACGCAGATTGTCGAAGCTGAAGTCGATATGATAGAATGCACTCTTAGGCTCGTTCACCATTACGGGAGAAACAACCTTGCGTACATCTGAAACCTCGCCGCCTGCCGATACGATAACTGTTCCCGGGCTGATAACCTTTGTTCCGTCGGGATATTTCTGTGTCATAGAAAGTGAATCCTTTCCTGTAGGCACATTCACCTTGAGCTCGCAACAGAAGTCTGACAGTGCCTCAACACCACGATAGAGACGTGCATCCTCACCCTCTTGTGAGCGGCAGGGCCACATCCAGTTGGCACTGAGCGAAACAGTCTTTATACCATCGCTGAGCGGAGCCAGCACGATATTGGTAAGAGCCTCGGCAACTGCGAGCACAGAGCCCTTTGCAGGGTCGGCCAGACCGGCCTGAGGCGCGTGACCGATAGAGGTTGCGATACCCTTTGTTCCACGATAGTCGAGAGTAACCACACCACAGTCGCTCAAGGGGAGCTGAATCTCACCCTGACACTGCTGACGTGCAATCTTGCCTGTTACCGAACGGTCTACCTTGTTTGTAAGCCAGTCCTTACATGCTACAGCCTCGAGACGCAGAACATCGGTAAGATACTCTTCGATATTCTCTACATCATATTCGGCATTCTTATATTTGCGCTCAACGGTTTTATCAACCATATATGTCTTGGGAGAAGAGCCGAACATCTGACTTACCGAGAGGTCGAAAGGACGTACACCATCGGCCTGCTCAAAAGCGAAACGTGCATCACCGGTAGTCTCACCGACAACATAAAGAGGAGCACGCTCACGCTCGGCTACCTTGCGTACATACTCAATTGCATCCTCTTTGATAAGAAGACCCATACGCTCCTGCGACTCGTTTGCAATAATCTCCTTAGCCGAGAGAGTCTTGTCACCTACGGGCAAGTTTGCCATATTGATGACACCACCGCAATCCTCAACAAGCTCAGAGAGACAGTTTACATGACCAGCCGAGCCGTGGTCGTGGATTGAAACAACGGGGTTGGTCTCGTCCTCGCACAATGCACGCACTACGTTGTATGCACGTTTCTGCATCTCGGCATTGGCACGCTGCACAGCGTTCAGCTCGATACCTGATGAGTAACGGCCTGTGTCAACCGATGACACTGAGCCACCGCCAAGACCGATGCGATAGTTGTCGCCACCCATTACAACAACTTTGTTGCCCTTCTCGGGTGCACCCTTAAGGCAGTCGCGGCGTGTACCGTAGCCCACACCGCCGGCAAGCATAATCACCTTGTCATATCCGTAAACCTCGTTGTTCTCGGCATGCTCGAATGTAAGCACCGAACCACAGATAAGCGGCTGACCGAACTTGTTACCGAAGTCTGAAGCTCCGTTCGAAGCCTTGATAAGAATTTGTTCGGGAGTCTGGTACAACCATTTGCGAACGGGGAGAAGGTCTTCCCATTTGCGGTCGTCGTATGTACGGGGATATGATGTCATGTAAACAGCAGTTCCTGCGATGGGCCATGAGCCTTTACCACCACCCATACGGTCGCGAATCTCACCACCTGTACCTGTAGAAGCACCGTTGAAAGGCTCTACTGGTGTTGGGAAGTTGTGTGTCTCGGCCTTGAGCGATATTACTGTTTCAATATCCTTTATCACGAAATAGTCGGGCATAGAGTGGTCGGCAGGAGCGAACTGCTCTACTACTGGGCCCTGTGCAAATGCCACATTGTCCTTATAGGCCGAGATAATCTTGTTGGGATTCTCGTTTGTGGTCTTTTTAATCATTGCAAAGAGTGACGAAGGCATCTCTTCGCCATCAATGATGAATGTACCACCAAAGATTTTGTGGCGGCAGTGTTCCGAGTTGATCTGTGCAAAACCGAACACCTCACTGTCGGTAAGCTTACGTCCGAGCTCACCCTCTACACGATGCAGGTAATCGATTTCCTCTTTTGAGAGAGCAAGGCCCTCGGCCTCGTTATAGCTGTCAAGGTCCTCGATGAACTCAATAGGCTTGGGCTCTATGTTTATTTTAAAGATACTCTGATCGAGACCTTTGTACATGCGCTGCAACATTGGGTCGTACTCGGCATCCTCACTTTTAACTGCAAAATACTCCTCGATGCGCACAATACCCTCGAGGCCCATGTTTTGGGTTATCTCAACGGCATTGGTACTCCAAGGAGTTACCATTTCGCGACGGGGACCAACGAAATAACCCTCCATGGTTTCAGCCTCAACGAGAGCAGCCTCACCATACAACCAACAAAGTTTCTCTATCTCATTCTCATTCAAAGTATGGCTAATTTCGGTTGCGATAACCGAATTACCCGGTGTTCTGAAAAAGTAAATCATAAAAGATTGTTATATTAGTTATTCATTCAATTCTCTTTTTCAGGGCCTGCACACCGTTTGCAGTGGCAGCAGACTCCCTGCATGATGCATGCATCCCGCAATCGGACGCACACTCACACTTGAGTGCGAAGATAAAACAAAAAAATGAGAATGAAGACACTTTCACTCCCCTTTTATTAAATAAGGTTATTATTTCCGAGAATATTTGGCAGAGCGACATCGGCATGAGATTATTTTTTATATTTTTGCATGTTACAGCAATCAAAACAAGTCAAACCATGGACAATATACTTATAGGATTTTCTATACCATTTATTGGCACCACATTAGGTGCTGCAACGGTTTTTCTTATCCGTGACAAGATTAAGGACAGTGCACAAAAACTGATGCTCGGATTCGCATCGGGCATAATGACAGCCGCATGTTTCTGGTCGCTGCTGCAGCCTGCCCTTGAACAGTGCGGCGAGGGCATAGCAGCAATGCTGCCTGTACTTTTGGGCTTCATCGCAGGAATGGGATTTCTTTTCATTCTCGACTCGTATGTACCTCACCAGCACATCGAGGATAGTAATTCCGAGGGCGTACGCTCATCACTTCCCCGCTCCATAAAACTAATCTTGGCCGTTGCGCTCCACAACATCCCCGAGGGCATGGCTATAGGTGTGGTTTTCGCAGGAGTCGCCAACGGAGAAACGGCACTATCGTTTGCCGGTGCCCTTGCCCTGTCGATAGGTATGGCAATACAGAACATTCCCGAGGGAGCAATCATATCAATTCCATTGCGCACCGAAGGAAAGAGCCGACGAAAAGCATTCATAATGGGAATGTTATCGGGATTGGTGGAGCCTGTCGCCGCTGTTCTGACGCTTCTATTTCTGGGTGGCAATTTGGGTGCAATGCCTATAATTCTGGCATTTGCGGCAGGTGCGATGATTTATGTCATTATCGAGGAACTTATACCGTCGTCACAGGCTGGCAAACACAGCAATGTAGGCACCATTGGGTTTGCCTTCGGATTCGTAATAATGATGGTACTCGATGCGGCACTATAAATTTTTATTATTTTCCTATAAAAAAAACATCCACCCCAAAACTTATTTTTACTACATTTGCGAAGTTTCGTAAAACGGACACATTTCAACAGGATAAAAATTAGAATCAAGAGATATGAATTTCGTTCTACTGTTCACAATGATTGTGGCATCGCTGCTGCTCGTATTCGCCGGAATGCTGGTAGCAAGACTCATTTCGCCACGCACACACAACAAGCAAAAAGGAGAGGCTTATGAGTGTGGTATACCATCACAAGGTGAGACTTGGGTTCACTTCAGAGCCGGTTACTACCTGTTTGCAATTCTCTTCCTGATGTTTGACATTGAGACTGTATTCCTGTTTCCTTGGGCAACAATTGTTCAGGAACTTGGCCTGAATGCCCTGCTTGGAGTACTATTCTTCCTTTTCATCTTAGTATTGGGCCTTGCATACGCTTGGCGTAAAAAAGCACTTGAATGGAAATGAAAAAGCCTGTTATCAAATCTATCCCATACGAGGAGTTCAAAGACAACGAAACCCTCGAGGCTCTTATACAGGAGCTTAACAAAGAGCGCACCAACGTACTTGTGGGCAAGCTCGACGACCTTATAAACTGGGGACGCAGCAACTCTTTGTGGTCGCTTACCTTTGCAACCAGCTGTTGCGGTATTGAGTTCATGGCAGTAGGTGCTGCACGATACGACTTCGCCCGTTTCGGATTCGAGGTTACAAGAAACTCACCCCGTCAGGCCGACCTCATAATGGTCGCAGGTACAATAACCCACAAAATGGCACCTGTGCTGAAGCGTCTTTACGACCAGATGGCCGAGCCCAAATATGTGGTTGCCGTCGGAGGATGCGCCATAAGCGGAGGACCTTTCAAGGGGTCGTACCATGTGCTTAACGGTGTTGACAAGATTATCCCTGTGGATGTATATATCCCCGGATGCCCCCCACGCCCCGAGGCCATGCTCTATGGCATGATGCAGTTGCAGCGTAAAGTAAAGGTCGAGAACTTCTTCGGTGACAAGAACCGCAAGCACAAGCGCAGCGAAATGCCTTCGGATCCTATAATTGTCACTAATGTTCCTATTTCACAAAACGAAAATTCAGAAGAGAAATGAGCCCTACATTCATAACATTAGATGAGTTCCGTCCACGCATGGAAGAGCTGCGACGCAGCGGCATGGATTTTTTACGAGATATAATAGGTATGGATTGGGAAGCAGATGGCCTTGGTGCTATCTACGCTCTTGAAAACAGCTCGACAAAAGAGAACATACAGATAGCTGTACGTTGTGCCAATCGCGAGAAGCCTCAGATACCCACAGTATGTGACATGTGGAGCGTAGCCGAGTTCTACGAGCGCGAGGTATACGATTTCTACGGCATAGAGTTCAGTGGACACCCCGACATGCGCCGTCTCTTCCTCAGAAACGACTGGGTAGGCTACCCACTGCGCAAGGATTACGACGAGAGCGAGGCTATAAATCCCATAAGGATGGAGAGCGAGACACCCGAGGACCTTCAGCGTCAGACCGAGATTGAAGAGGACGAGGCACGCGAACTGTTCGTAAAGCAGACAAACAAAATTTTTGGCGACCAATACATTATAAATATCGGTCCTCAACACCCTGCGACACACGGAGTGCTGCGTTTCCGCTTGGCTCTCGACGGTGAGGAGATAAGAAAGATTGACGTTCACTGCGGTTACATACACCGAGGTATTGAGAAGTTGAGCGAAAAGCTCACCTATCCGCAGATATTGGCATTCACCGACCGTCTCGACTACCTCAGTGCCCATCAGAACCGCCATGCTTTGTGCATGTGTATCGAAAAGGCTATGGGACTTGAAGTTACCGACCGTACACAGTACATACGTACCATAATGGACGAGCTGCAACGTATCGATTCGCACTTACTCTTCCTTTCGTGTGCAGCAATGGACCTCGGTGCCATAACAGCATTCATCTATGGTTTCCGCGACCGCGAGAAGATTCTAGACATCTTCGAAGAGGTTACCGGCGGACGTCTTATACAGAACTACAATGTAATAGGTGGAGTACAGGCCGACATTACCCCCGACTTTGCAAAGAAAGTCAAGGAGTATTGCCAATACCAGAAGAAGAAAATCAATGAATACAACGACGTATTCACAAACAACACCATTACCCGTAAACGTATGATTGGTGTAGGAAAGCTATCGCTCGAGGATGCCATCTCATACGGCTGTACAGGTGGTACAGGACGTGCCTCGGGCTGGGCATGCGACGTTCGCAAGCGTCACCCCTATGCACTCTACGATAAGGTGGACTTCAAGGAGATAATATACACAAACGGCGATTGCTACGACCGTTACCTTGTACGTCTCGACGAGATTCTCGAGTCTATACACATCATTGAGCAGTTGATAGACAACATTCCCGAGGGCGACTATAAGGTTAAGACAAAACCAATTATACGTATCCCCGAAGGACAATACAGCACATCGGTCGAGGGTTCACGCGGCGAGTTCGGTGTATTCATCGAGAGCCACGGCGACAAATCGCCCTATCGCATCAAGTTCCGTCCTATGGGATTGCCATTGGTAGCAGCCATGCACAAGATTCTGAAAGGCGCCAAGATTGCCGACCTTATTGCAATAGGCGCAACGCTCGATTACGTTATTCCCGACATTGACCGATAAACAGAACAGCTATGTTAGATTTCAAGACAATAACAACAGCAATAGACCAATATCTCCATTCAATAATGCCCGAGCAACTGGCATTGGTTACCGAGTGCATATTGGTTGCACTATGCGCAGTGCTCGCATATGTTGTATTTGCGATAGTAATGATATTCATGGAGCGCAAAGTGTGTGCAGCGTTCCAATGCCGTCTGGGCCCCATGAGAGTTGGTCCTTGGGGATTGCTACAGGTATTTGCCGATGTGTTCAAGATGCTCATTAAGGAGATTATAAGCATCGACCGCTCGGACAAGGTACTGTACAACCTTGCTCCCTACCTTGTGGTAATGAGTTCGGTGCTCACATTCTGCTGTCTGCCTTTTGCCGACGGATTCCAAGTACTTGACTTCAACATCGGAGTATTCTTCATTATGGCGGCATCCTCATTCGGAGTATTGGGTATTCTGCTTGCCGGATGGAGCAGCAACAACAAATATTCAATGATTGGAGCGGTGCGCAGCGGTGCGCAGATGATCAGCTACGAGCTCTCTATCGGTTTGTGTATACTGGTGATTGTAGTGCTCAGCGGTACAATGCAAATCAGCGAGCTTGTTGAGGCACAGCGCGACGGATGGTTCATCTTCAAAGGACACATTCCGGCATTCATAGCCTTTATAATATACCTTATTGCCGGTAATGCCGAGACAAACCGTGCACCGTTCGACCTTCCCGAGGCCGAGTCGGAGCTGACAGCCGGATTCCACACCGAGTACTCGGGTATGCATTTTGGTTTCTTCTATGTGGCCGAGTTCATGAACCTGTTCATTGTAGCCGGAATTGCATCTACACTCTTCTTTGGAGGATGGGCACCCTTCTACATTTCGGGATTCGACACATTCAACAACATCATGTGCTACATTCCCGGCAGCGTATGGTTCTTGGGAAAGACATTCTTTGTAATATGGTTACTAATGTGGGTACGCTGGACCTTCCCCCGTATGCGTATCGACCAAGTCGTATCACTCGAGTGGAAATACCTTCTGCCCATAGGCCTTGTCAATCTGCTCATAATGACAATCTGTGTTGTAATGGGATGGATATTCTAATAATGTAATCAAGGAAAAAAGGATATAATATGGAATTCAATAAAACTTATATAGGACGAGTTTTATGTACTATCAAGTCGCTTCTTACGGGACTCAAGACAACATTGACCGAATTCTTCACCCGTAAGGTAACCGAACAGTACCCCGAAAACAGAAAGACACAGCATATTTCGGACCGTCACCGCGCAATGTTATACATGCCACTCGACGAGAATGGCAACAACAAATGTATCGCATGCGGCTTGTGTGCAAACAACTGCCCCAACGGAACAATAACCATCAAGACCAAAATGGTTACCGATGAAGAGACAGGCAAGAGCAAGAAGGTTCTCGATGAATATATGTACGACCTTGGCTGCTGCATGTATTGCCAGATATGCGTGAACGTATGTCCCAAAGATGCCATTGCATTCAACAACCAGTTCGAGAATGCAGTATTCGACCGCAAGAAACTTATCATCAAGCTAAACAAATAACAGAATATGGAACTCTCAACCAATTTACTGATATTCACAGGCCTTGCACTGCTCATGATAACAACGGCCTTTGCTGCTGTAACAACCAGCAGAATTATGCGCGCAGTTACATACCTGCTGTTTGTTCTGTTCGGAACAGCCGGACTCTACTTTATGATACACTACACATTCCTTGGTGCGGTGCAGATTATAGTATATGCAGGCGGTATAGTAGTCCTGTTCATCTTTGCAGCACTGCTTATCGGAAAAGGTACAATTGACATTACCCACACATCGAAACGCCGTTACTTTGCCGGTATACTGACATCGATGTCGGGAATGTGCTTCGCACTATACCTTATAACAAATGCCAATTTTGTTACAGACAAGTTCAATGTCGAGGGCATTCCCATGAAGACCATCGGTCTGGCGCTTATGGGCACCGCAAAACACAATTATGTACTCTCGTTCGAGGTACTGAGTATCCTGTTGCTCGCCTGCATGGTAGGAGCCATTATGATTGCACGAAAAAAATAATACAACTATGATAGTACCTGCTGAATTTTATCTGGTTCTTGCAACCGTTCTCTTCTTCATCGGAGTATTCGGTTTTTTCACACGACGCAACCTTATATCTCTTCTCATAAGCACCGAGCTTATGCTGAATGCTGTTGATATAAACTTTGCAGTCTTCAACGCATACAGCCATCCCGAACATCTCGAAGGTTTCTTCTTCACAATGTTCGGAATAGGTATTGCCGCAGCCGAGACAGCCGTTGCAATAGCGATAATAATCAATGTATTCCGCAACGCGAAATCGATACATATTAAGAATATGATAGAACTTAAACATTGATGAACATGGATTTCACAATACTTATATTAGCACTACCCCTAATCAGTTTCCTTATTCTGGGACTGGCAGGAATGAAGATGTCGCATAAAGCAGCCGGCATCTTGGGCAGCATTTCACTTGCTGCGGTCGCAGTTCTTTCATATGTTACAGCTGCGCTCTATTTTGGTGCAGGACGTAATGCCGAAGGCCTGTACGAGACTCTGATACCCTACAACATCAACTGGTTGCCATTGGGAGATACACTTAGCATTGAAATGGGTATCATGCTCGACCCCATTTCTGTAATGATGCTTATAGTAATCTCAACAGTGAGCCTTATGGTGCACATATACTCATTGGGATACATGAAAGGCGAGAAAGGTTTCCAGCGCTACTATGCCTACCTGTCGCTCTTTACATTCTCTATGCTCGGCCTTGTTGTGGCAACCAACATTTTCCAGATGTATGTATTCTGGGAGCTTGTGGGAGTATCGTCTTACCTACTGATTGGTTTCTACTACACCAAGCCTGCAGCCATTGCTGCATCGAAGAAGGCGTTTATCGTAACCCGTTTTGCCGACCTCTTCTTCCTTATAGGTATTCTGCTGTACGGATATTATGCCGAGACATTCTCGTTCACCCCGAGTGAAACAGTACTGTTGTCGGCAGGCGCAGTGCTCCCCATGGCACTGGGACTAATGTTCGTAGGCGGTGCAGGTAAAAGTGCGATGTTCCCGTTGCACATATGGCTACCCGATGCAATGGAAGGCCCCACACCCGTATCGGCACTTATCCATGCGGCAACAATGGTTGTGGCAGGTGTCTACCTTGTTGCAAGAATGTTCCCCTTGTTCATTGACTTTGCACCCGACACACTGCATATAATTGCATATGTAGGAGCATTCACTGCACTATATGCAGCAATTGTGGCATGCGTACAGACCGATATCAAACGTGTACTTGCATTCTCGACAATATCACAGATTGCATTCATGATGGTAGCACTCGGAGTGTGTACATCAGACGACCCCCACCATGGCGGATTGGGATACATGGCATCCATGTTCCATCTGTTCACACATGCCATGTTCAAGGGACTGCTGTTCCTTGGTGCAGGAGCAATAATACATGCGGTACACAGCAACGAAAAAGACCAGATGGGTGGCCTGCGCAAATACATGCCTGTGACACACATCACATTCCTCATTGCTTGCCTTGCCATAGCAGGTATACCTCCTTTCAGCGGATTTTTCAGTAAAGACGAGATTCTTGTGGCATGCTACGACTACTCGAACATGATGGGAATATTCATGAGCATTGTTGCAGCACTCACAGCATTCTACATGTTCCGTCTCTACTATCTTATATTCTGGGGCGAGAGCCACTACGAGAAGCAGTTGTCCGAGTACAATGCCGGCAAGAGCAGCCACAAACCGCACAAGCCTCACGAGGCTCCTGCCACAATGACCGTCCCCCTTGTGGTGTTGGCACTGGTTACTCTCTTTTCGGGATTCATACCTTTCGGACATTTCATCAGCAGTGACGGCCATCTGTACGACATTCACCTTAACTGGAATGTAGCGACAATAAGCATCGCTCTTGCCGTTGCGGGTATCTTCATGGCAACAATAATGTATATCAAGGGCAAGAGCCCCATCACTGCTGCCATCAACCATAACATGAGCAACATTATCGAGGCTGCATATCACCGTTTCTACATGGACGAGCTCTGGTTGTTTGTAACCAAGAAAATTATATTCAACTGCATCAGCCGACCCATCGCATGGTTCGACCGCCACATAATAGACGGTGCAATGGATATGCTCGCTACAGTAACACAGAAGATAGGTGATTATGTGCGCCCGTTGCAGAGCGGAAACGTACAGAGCTACTGTATGTGGTTCCTTGGTGGTGCACTCGTCATACTCGCCACATTGCTAATTTTCATTTAATACTCCCAACCCCGAATACTATACAACAATGAATATCCTTAATTTATTTGTAGTAATTCCACTTGTAATGCTTTTGGCATTGTGGCTGTGCCGCAACATAAAGCAAATACGAACAGTAATGGTAATTGGGTCGACAATGCTGCTGGCATTATCGGTATATCTTACCATCGACTTTATAGCACAGCGTAATGCCGGTGTAACAGCAGCGCAGCTCTATACCGACTCGTGGTGCTGGTATCCTGCACTGAACATCAATTACTCGATAGGAGTAGACGGAATTTCGGTAGCGATGATTCTGCTCTCGTCAATTATTGTGTTCACAGGAACATTCGCATCGTGGAACATCAAGCCACAGCCAAAAGAGTTCTTCCTCTGGTATGTATTGCTGTCGTTGGGAGTATACGGTTTCTTCATAACAACCGACATGTTTGCCATGTTCATGTTCTATGAGACAGCACTCATTCCCATGTATCTGCTCATTGGAGTATGGGGAAGCGGCAAGAAGGAGTATTCGGCCATGAAGCTTACACTTATGCTCATGGGCGGCTCGGCATTCTTGCTTATGGGTATCCTCGGCATATATTTTGGCAGTGGAGCAACCACAATGAACATACACGAGATTGCAGCGATGAACAACATCGACACCAATCTGCAGTATATATTCTTCCCCATGACATTTATTGGCTTTGGAGTGCTCGGTGCCCTCTTTCCATTCCACACATGGAGCCCCGACGGTCACGCAAGTGCCCCCACATCTGTATCAATGCTGCACGCCGGTGTTCTTATGAAGCTTGGAGGTTACGGATGTTTCCGCATTGCAATGTATCTTATGCCACAGGCTGCAAATGAC
>CAJGCJ010000042.1 GCA_904501775.1 uncultured Bacteroidaceae bacterium
GAATAAGTTCGACAATGTAGAAGAGATTTGATATTTCCTCTTTCTTCTTGCACAAAACATAAGGGCTTGCAATTGCAAGCCCTTATGGTTTATTGTATTGAATGTCCTTAGAACAATTTATTGGGATATTCACCTGCATCGACAAGTGATTGGATTTTCTCTACAGTAGCAGGACGGTCGGCTGCGTATGTTACACCAAACCATTTTGCTGTTGTATCGAGAACTTCGCATGTAGCCTTGTCTGTTGTTGTGAGGTTGTTTACTACCAAAGGTATGAAGTACTCGGCTTTGGGCTTGTTGATGTTCTCTTTCAAGAAGTCGACAAACTGCTCCTCTGAGTGCTTGAAATAGTCGGGTGTGAAACCCCAGAAGTTCATTGATACGGGAGTCTCCTCGGCAACAGGCTGCCATGCGCCCTCTTCGTCCTTGTAGCAGATGGGGCCGTCAACGCGCATGATTTCGGTGCGCTCAACGACACCTGTAAGCATGTTCTGCTCATTGGTTTCGCAGATACCGCGTGCTACGCTACCGTTCTCGCTAAGAGTGTTGCATACACGGAAACCTACCATGCTGTACTTTCCTTCGCTGCCCTCGGGGAGTTCGCTGAGCCATTTGCCCATTACAGCAAATGCGTCACGTCCGTAGAAGTCGTCGGCGTTGATAACTGCAAAAGGTTCTTTAATGACATCCTTACCCATAAGAACTGCGTGGTTTGTTCCCCAAGGTTTGGTGCGCTCCTCGGGTACTGCAAAACCTTCGGGAAGGTTGTCTATTGCTTGGAATACCAATTCAGTAGGAATGTGACCCTCGTATTTGGTCAAAACCTTATCACGGAAATCCTGTTCGAAATCTTTACGGATAACAAATACCAATTTGCCGAAACCGCCACGAATGGCGTCGAAGATTGAGTAATCCATAATTGTTTCACCATTGGGGCCAAGACCGTCCAACTGTTTCAAACCACCGTAGCGGCTACCCATTCCGGCAGCCAAGACAAAGAGTGTAGGTTTCATAATCTTTATTTAAATAATTGTTAATGATAGTATTCTTTGTTTGTGTGTGCCAAACGTCACCTTTTGGCAAAGATAAAAATTTTGTTTCTAAATAGATAATAATTTTTTGACTTTTTTTAGAAAGGATAACCGATGGCCAAATGCCATGCAAATCCATCCCAGAAATCGGGTATGTTGTAGTAGCCGCTCTTGCCTGTGTCGTAAGGCGCGTGCAGGGCAATTCCGAAGTCGACACGCAAGACAAGGGAATCAAGGTCGTAGCGGAATCCGAATCCGGTGTTAAGGGCTATCTGCTCGGCAAATTTGCTCAGCTTGAACTCTCCTCCGGGGCGGCTCTCCTCTTCCTGCAGCAGCCACACATTGCCGGCATCTACAAACAGTGCGCCGTTCAGGTCGCCGAACATGTTGAAACGGTATTCGGCGTTTGCTTCAAATTTCAGGGTACCGGTCTCGTCAAGGTACGAGTAGCGTGTCTCTTTTTCGGGATGATAGCTACCCGGGCCTATTGTACGCACAGTAAATGCTCTCAGACTGTTGGCTCCACCAATGTAGAACTGCTCGCTGTAGGGTGCGTAGCTCGAGTTTCCGTAGCTCTTTATTATGCCGGCCATGAAACGTGTCGCTATGTGGTTCTTTGAGTTTATCCGATAGAGTTGACGAATCTCTGTAGTCAGCTTAAGGAATTGTGCGTAGGGGTTGTTGAAAAGGTTCTTGTCTTTCTTGTTCCATTTCTCTCCGAATGCAGCAAAAGCAAGTGATGTGATATTTCCCGATGAGGTGGCTGAAACCTCTAACCATGTCTTGTTGCGGTGATGGGTCTTACCATTGTCATAGGTGAATTTATATTGCATTGCAGGTATGAACTGATTGCGGAAACTGTTGGCTATGGAACGATTGCCGGCCGCTATGCTGTCGAAACGTGCCGTTGTCCTCTGCAGCATGTCATAGGTGAGGCGGAAGGGGGTTATTGTGTGTGTGGTAGTGTGTTTTGAGAAGATGTTGTATGTAACCTCGCCTCCGACATGTACCATCTTGAAGAATCCCGAACGGTTCATCTGGTCGGCATAAATATGCAGCATGGTGTTGGCCGGCACGCGCAGGTGACGTCTATGTATTATGGGGAAAAAGAGACGTGGGAATGTCAAGGATACATCGGCTCCAATCTCCCACGAGTTGATAACAGCCTGCCGTCCTTTGAGGCTTCCGTCTGTTTGCCATTCGTATGAGCCCTGCAACGACAGCTTCAGCTCTTCACCGCCACGGAATATGTTGTTACGTGAGAGTGATATCTTGCTGCCGGGGCCTATCTGGCTGTTGCTCTTTGATGTGGCATTCAGTTCGAAAGTGAAATTGTAGGGCTTGTCGAGCTGTGTGCTTATTCTCGTATCAAGAATATTGCTGTTTTCGCGTGGAATGAATGCAAAATTTATGCTGCTGAATATGTTCATTTGGCTCAACTGCTGCAATGATAGCTGCTGCAGTTCCTGTGAATAGGTCTTGCCGCTACGCAGGAATATATTGCGCATCATGGTTCCGGGGCGCACCGGGGGCTTCTCGCCTGTGTATGTGATGCTGAAATTGCGCAGCTTCAGGGTTTTTACAGAGTCCTTGGGCAGGCCGTTACTGTTGTTTAATATCTGAAACTCAATGTTTCCAATCTTGTATGGCTGTTTCACTTGTTGTGAGAGTCCTTTAGGTTTTATGCGCAGTTCGATGTGACCGGGGGTGTTGATGCTGTCGGCTAAAAAATTAATATATCCGGTCTGGCTGTAATAGAATCCGTTGTCGCGTAGCAGGGAGTTGATGCGTTCACGCTCTCCTGTAAGGTTGTTTACGTTGAATTGTTCGCCATCCTTTAGCAGGCTTTTGTCCATGCTCGCCTGTATCAGGGAGTCGGCTGTTGTGCTGAATCCTGTATATGTTATGTTGGCTAATTTATAAGGCTCGTGCAGTGTTACCCTATATCTTATCTTTGCCTTCTTGGGGTTTTTCTTGTTGGTTATTATTTCAGATGTTACATCGCCATTGAAGTAACCATAGTATGTGAGTGCGTTTTTTGCTACAAGAGCACGCAGTTTGGGGTTGACGTCGGATATGAGTATGGGGTTGCTCGCGAAATGTTTGAAGAACCATTTGCCTATTCTGCTTTTGCTGTCGGCGAATGCATTGTACCACCATAGGCCTATGGGAGCACCCTTTATGGTGGAACTGCCTGCTATTGAACCATTGGGCGCTGCTGCCAATGCTGCTTCAACCTCGGTAATGGCAAGCTCGCCTATAGGTGATGATGCATACTCTTTCTTGCCTATAAATTCAATTTCTTCTATGCCTGTGTACAATTGTTCGCCCTCTTTGATGAGTTTGGTTGTTGAACACGAGCATAGAATAAGTATGGAAAGTATGTATGATATGTTAATTCTCATTCTTCTCGGGGTTTGTTCTCTTTCTTATCGATGACAATATCTTTTTCGTCCTTTTTGCTTCGGAATATGAATAGTTCCTTGAGTGAGTTAAGTCTTCGCTTGTAGATGTAACCCAGTCCGGTTTCTATAATTTCGCCTTCGAGTATCGATTCATAGTTCTTGTCGTAGAATATTCGTATAAATCGGTTGCCTTCTTTGTTTATCTTACATTCAAGCGAAGCGTTGTTAATGAAACTCTCGTTCTTTGTGTTTTGTTCTCCGCTGTTAACTTCGCCACCAATGATTACAGTAAACCGGTCGTTCCAGAATCGCTTTGCGAGGCTGAAAGAGTAGTTCTTGTATGAACTGCCTGTTTCGCTGTCTTCTACATCGGCTATTCCTACGTTTATGTCGACGGTCTTCATTGCATCGCCGGCAATTTCGTTGATTTGTGCGTCAAGGAACGAACTCAGTGCATTTGAAACGGTTATTCCACCCTTGCCGCCCAAGTATGCTCCTGTTATAAGCATAGTGACTGCGTATTTGTTGAGTGTCTCTTTGTCGAGCTGATCCAGTTCATTCTGTACCGCTGCATTTTCGGGTGCCGATAATGTAAAGCTCAGTCCCATATCTTCGAGTGTGTTGCTAAGCTCTACTCCTACATTGAACATGACAGCCTGCGTGCTGCCATCATCCATCGTGACGGATGATGTCATGCGCTCAAGGGCTGTGATATTAAGTGCGGGGTTGGCAACATCACCTGTCCAATAGACGTAGCTTCCTTCGCTGATGCTGAATGTCTTTAGCGGAATGATAGGTAGAGTGTATTTTAACTCTCCATCGCTCAGGGTGTATCGTCCGGTGAGACTCAGGCTCTCTTCGCTGCTGTATGTGAGGTTGAGGTTACCGCCGCCTTGCAGCTCAATGTAGTTGTTGCGGTTGGCATCCAGCTCGGTGTTGATGCGTGCACCCTCTTCAATAGTGAGTCGCATACCTAATGTGATGTTACCCAAGTTCAGTTCTTGCTCTTCTTTGTTGATTCGTGTGGTATCGGTGAAATTTACAAATTCGACAAGTCCATCGAGCTGACTCTCGGTTGCCAAGGGTGTCTCGTGCATGACGTACGTTATGTTACTGCTTCCGAGCATGGTTGCCGAACCCGATATGTTGAGCGAGTTTAGTCTTCCTGTTATGTCCGAGTCGGTATCAAGCAGCAGTCGGCCGTAGAGCATTGAGTTCTTCTGCTTTGGCGTGTTTATCAGTTCGTAATTGTCGGCCGTCATGCGCAGTCTGAAATCGGGATTCAATAGATTTTCAATATCTATAGTACCGTTTATCTTGAACGGGGTATCTCCTTGGGCATAGATGTCAAGGTCTTTGAACTGTAGCTTGTTGCTCTTTATCTCGGCTCTGTTCTTGTTTATGCGTATTCCTGTGCCGAATATGGGCGCATCGGCATGGATGGAGTCGAAACGTATGTATCCGTTGCTATTGGCTTTCTCCAGCGTTCCCTTTAGGGAGATGTCACCATGAAGACGTCCGGTGAGACGTATGCCGGTATCTTTGATGAATGGGCGTGACAACTCCAACGGGAATCTGATGATTCTTATCTTACCGTTGATTTGTGAGTCGTTGTAATAGTCGCCTGCTATATCTACTATTTTTCTTTTGTTGTGTCTGAGTATTACCTGTGTATAGTGTACATTGTCGCCTTTGGGTAGGTAGGAGAGGGTAAGTGCCTCGTTTCCAATGGGGATGCTGTCGTAGGCAAGTCCTGTTCCACGCACACTTCCTGTGAGCAATACACCGTTGTTGTTATCTCTGTACTGCAACTCCATGTCCAACAGTCCCGAGATGTTGGGTGAGTAGGGGATGAAACCGGTTACGCTTTTCAGGTCGATGTTGATGAGCTGCGCGCTTATGTCACGCAGCATCGTTGTGTCCATGCTCATTAGTCGCAGCCCGGCACCTGTGGAGTCGGTAAGTTCTATGTTGGTGCGGATTGAGAGGTCGCTTCCTATTCTTACAAAGTTGTCATTGTTGAAATTGAAGCGTTTGTTGAATATGGTTGCCTTGGGGGTGAAGTTGATATGCAGATTTTTGGGACTGAATATGGTATTCATCTGAATGTCGGCACCGACATTGTCGTTGTTGTCGCGGAACAGGAACTTTGTGGTGAGGCTGTCGTTGACAAGTGTTCCATAAAGGGCCGAGTAGAATTTTAGCTTAGGGTTCTCGGGGTCGAGCGAACGTGTGCGCACGCCGGCGAAATATCTTATGAACTCGTCTCTCTGGTGAACCACGAAACGTATTGTGTCTATAAGTATCTCGTCTTTGTTCAGTTGATATATGCCTCCCTGTCCATTGATGCCGTTTACGCTGTCGACAGATAAACTGAAACTGATGTTCTTGTAATCCAGATTATTGAACCTGAGCAGATTTGACAATATGTTGTCTTGGCCGCAGCTGGCATCTATTGTGACTGCAGGTATCTCCTTCTGGTAGTCGTGCAGGTAGTAGAGTGTTCTCTCGTTCTTGCTTGCACTCTTGTACATCTCTTTAAGTTGTGCTATGTAGCTCTCTACTCTTTTATATCCCGACGGCATGTTTCCTTTTATGTGAAGGTCGCCTGTCTCAAGGTTTACGAATGATGTGTCGGGCGATGTGAATCCGTTGAATACAAGCGGAGCAGGTGTGTATGTCCTCTTCGGAGTGACGAGCTTGAACTCCTTACCGGCAATCTTAAGGGCATGTTTCTGTTGCATGTCGCTGTATCCCTCAATGTCTATGTGCATCTTGACATCGAGTGGCGAGGATACTATTTTCAGCGCCTCGAGATTTATGCTTTCTATATCTATCTCCGAATGGTTGATTATTTCGGAACTGCTTATGCTGCTGTTTGATACAATCTTCATCAACAGGGTCGAATCGGCCGATTCTATATTTATCTTTGACTCTCCTCTGTTCTGTGTCGCCTCTAATGCTATGTTCCTCAGCATTATGCTGTCGTAGCATAATGTATCTATCTGCAAGTCGAATTTATATCTTGTAGTGTCTGATAACAGGTCGTAGCCCCTTCCTCTACCGTTGACTGTAAAGTCTACCGAGTGTAGCGGTGTTTGCGGTAAGATGTTCTCAGTACTTATATTCCTTGCTCTTATTCTTGTGCTGTAGCTGTTGTTGCTTATATTGTATTGTGCTGAAATTGAACTGCGTCCCTTGCTGCTTGTTGCTATGTGTGTTCTTGCTTTAAGCAGCTGGTTGGCAAGTGATATGCTACCCCTGATTCTTGTTGCCTCCTTCTTTATGCTGTCTGGGGTGCTCTGCATGTGTATTATGCGGTAGAGGTCGGTGGTTGCTGCCGAGATTGTTATTTCGCCATTGCTCTTTTCGATATTGTCGATGTTGCCGATGTTTCCGCGCATACCGACTCTTGTGAAACGGGGTATCTCGGCATAAAGGGTGTCAATATCCATGTGTTTCATGTTGCCGCTTGCCGATATTCCGCAATATATAAGAGTGTCGGTGAGTGCGTCCAGTCGGGCATATTGTTGCGGCGTCAGAAACTGTGACAGGTCGCTCTTGTTTATCTGCATCTGTATGTCAGCGCTCATTCTTCCGCTGATGTCGCCATTCAAAGCCTCTTTGGGCAGTGTGATGTTACCCTTTAGGCGGCTTTCCGATGTGCTGTTTATGTGCAAATTGTTGATGTTTATGTTCTTTGCCGAGCTTTTTATGTTTACACCGGCATCGGATATGGTTATACCGTTCTGTTGTTTCAGCTTGAGCGTACCTATTGTCGCTGCTATCTTAGAATTTGAATATAGTATGTCTGTGCTCTCAATGCAGATGTTATTGATTCCTATATGGTTGTAGGGGGCAATGGAGTCGTGCTCTTCTCCTTTGTTGTATGTCGCCTGTCCGTTGTTGAGCGATACTTTCTTTACGCTGTATATGCTGTCCCTGAGATTGATTTCGGTGCTATACAGGGCAAGGCGCTCTATGCTGGTGCTGATGTCAATGGAGTCGCTTGGAATAGAGATTCTTACTCCGCTGTTCTGTATGTTGCCTTTGTAAAGGCTGATAATCCAATTGACGGGCGATGATGTGCTGTCCTTTTTGCTCTCCCCGTCGTATAGTGTTATATCGGCTTCAGTGTCTGCGATATGTACCCAACGGATGTTGGCACGCTCCTCTTCGGGCACGATGCTGCGTGCCGTGGTTCTTGCGTGTCCTATGTGGCCTTTTATGTGAACATCATCGATGAGGCTGTGTGTGTCTACATCGGTGTTGTCAATAGATATGTAGTTGACCTCGACTTCTCCTTTGAACAGTGATGCAGCGCGTAAGTCAATCCCTATCTGTCTGCCATTGAGCAGTGTGTCGCAGCTGTGTACAACTTTGAAATCGTTGATTGTGACCTTGAGAGGAAATGATAGCCGGAAGTTCCTTATCTCTATATCGTAACCGAGTTCATCTTTTGCGATTTCACATGCACGGCTAATGGCGTAGTTCTGAACAGCCGGAAGGTGTAATACAACCATCAATGCCGCTATCAGAATAACAGGGCATAGAATGAGACTTAGAAGTATTCTGGCAATGATGCCTCCTCTGCTTTTTTTATTGGCTGTATTTATCATAAACTGCAAAGTAACCAAAAAACTGCGATAAAGCAGTTCCTTTTGCATATCTTTTATTTGCAATAAACAATTTTTTTATCAAAAAGGGAGCTTTGTTATTCTATTTTGTGCTAATTTCGCAAAAAGATAATCAAAATTATATGAACGACTATACAAAAGTTATATTTGAGGTATCTCCTGTAAACGAAGATATTACCGATATTCTTGCAGCAATGCTTGCCGAGGTTGGATTCGAAAGTTTTGTACCCGAAGAGTTCGGAATGAGTGCCTATGTACAGCAACCCCTTTTCGATAAAGATGCTGTTGATGCCGTTATTGCCAGGTTCCCCGTTGAAGGATACAATATTAAGTATTCATCTGAGGTTATAGAGGGCGAAGATTGGAATGCCGAGTGGGAGAAGAACTATTTCCAGCCTATTGTGGTTGATGACAGATGTGTTATACACAGCACTTTTCACACTGATATTCCAAAGGTGGAGTATGATATCCTTATAGACCCCAAGATGGCTTTCGGTACAGGTTACCATCAGACAACGTGTCATATGCTGCGTGCAATCCTCTATGCAGATATTTCAGAAAAGAGTGTGCTTGACATGGGCTGTGGTACTGCGTTGCTCGCAATACTCGCTGCAATGCGTGGCGCCGGGGATGTCGTTGCAATAGATATTGATGAGTTTGCCTATGAGAATGCACTCGAAAATATTAAGTTGAACAATACACCCGATGTCGATGTCCGTCTGGGCGGTATCGAGGCTATTAAAGATGGAGAGAAGTTCGATTACGTTATTGCCAATATAAACCGTAACATTCTGCTTGCCGATATGTGGCGTTATGCACAGGCCATGCATGCCGGCTCGGTGCTGTATATGAGCGGTTTTTATACCGAAGATATAGATGTTCTCAAGGCCGAAGCGGAACGTCATAGCTTGCGCTTTGTGCGCTCTGACGAGAATAACCGTTGGGCTATGATGGAGCTTGTAAAAGAGTGATTGGTTCTTGTTCTGTAATAACAATATAAACAAATAGGTTCCCATGCGGGAACCTATTTGTTTATATATTCGAATCAGTCGTTGATTACTGTTTCTTCAACCAGTCGATGATTTCGCTTATGTAGCCGAATGCCATACATACATGTGTATCGGCAGCACCGTAGTAAACAGCAACCTTATCGCCTTCGCGCAATGCTGCACAGGGGAATACCACATTGGGCACATCGCCTACCAATTCATAAGGAGCTGCAGGAGCAAGCAGATACTCCATGCTGCGGTACAGTACCTTTGTGGGGTCTTCTTTGTCCAGAAGCACTGCGCCCATTGAGTAACGGAAACCATTACATGTGGTGATTACACCATGATAGAACATCAACCAACCCTCGTCGGTGAGCATAGGTACGCTACCTGCGCCAATTTTGGTGCACTGCCATGCGCTATCCTCAAAAGGAACTTTTTTCATTACGCAACGGTGCTCACCCCAATATTTCATGTCGGGGCTGAAACTCAGGTATATATCACCGAATGGAGTGTGACCATTGTCGCTGGGACGTGACAGCATTGCATATTTGCCGTTGATCTTCTCGGGGAACAATACACCGTTTCTGTTGAAGGGAAGGAATGCGTTCTCGCACTGGAAGAACTCCTTGAAGTCGTATGTGTATCCGATACCGATTGTAGGTCCATGGTAACCGTTGCACCATGTAATCCAATAACGGTCCTCAATCCATGTAACGCGGGGGTCGTATTTGTAGTCGCTCTCTATCATCTCGGTGTTGCCTGCCTTGAATACGATAGGCTCGTGATTGATTTCCCAGTTGATACCGTCCTTAGAGAATCCAGCGAAGATATTCATCTGTACTCGCTTGTTGTCGCAACGGAATACACCTGCATATCCGTCACCATAAGGAACAACAGCGCTGTTAAAGATACTATTTGACGAGGGGATGCTGTAACGGTCGATTACGGGGTTCTCGCTGTAACGCCACATTACATCGGTGCAACCTTCGGGTCGCTCTTGCCAAGGAATGTTTTTTGCCATAGTTTTAAAATTTATATGTTAGCTATAGTTTTGTTAATTACTCTTTTTCTGCTGTCTCGCGGAATGGAACAAACCATGTGATGAGGAATGCGGGTATTGTCGCGAACAGTACGAATATGAAGAAGGGTTCAAAGCCTCCGGGCTTGTTGAACCATGTCTCAAAGCTTTCGCACAGCCATCCGCTGAGCATTCCGGGGAGCATCACACCAAGATTCATGATACCTGATGCGAAGGCATAGTGTGCCATTTGGCTCTTGCCGGGTGCAACCTGCTGCATCATGAATAGGGTAAGTCCTACAAAGCCGAAGCCGTAGCCGAAGTATTCGAATACGATACCGCTACATACAATCCAACCCTCGGTAGGCTGGTATATTGAGAAGATTGTATATATGAGGAACGGTATGTTGAAACAGCAACACAGATGGAACAATGCCTTGCGCAAACCTATCCATTTGATATAGTATCCGGCAAGGATTGAGCCAAGCACGAATGCTATGGCACCGTATGTTCCGTAGTAAAGACCAATTGTCTCTACATCGAGTCCAAGACCTCCATCGGCACGTGAAGCCTTAAGGAACAAGGGGACAATTTTCATTACAAAACCCTCGGCAAAGCGGTAGAGGATGATGAATGCTATGTAATAGACTATGTTCTTCTTCTTGAAGAAGTCTACAAGTACGCCTACCAGTTCGCGGCCAATCTCGGCTGCGCTGCGCTTGGCATCTTTGCTCTTGCCACCTGTAGGCAACATGACTGTGTGATATAGTGCAAGCAAAATCATTATTGCACCCAATGTACCTATTATGATCATCCATGCTCTTACGTTGGATGCATGGTTGTCGAGGCCGCTTTCAGCGAATTTCTTGATAAGGACACCTGCTACATATACAAGGCCGCCGGTGGCTACAATCTTCGCAATGTTATAGAATGCTCCCTGCCAACCGATATACTGCGCCTGTTGTTTCTCGTCGAGCTCGCTCATGTAAACACCGTCGCATGCAATGTCGTGTGTTGCACCGCTGAATCCAATGATTGCCAATAATCCGATAGCAATGCTGAAGAACTCGGGAAGGCCCAAAACAAGAGCTACTGCCGTAAATGTGATACCTGTGATGAACTGTGTTGTTATAACCCAGAATTTCTTTGTCTTGAATAGCTCAAGGAATGGGCTCCACAGTGGTTTCAGGGTGTAGGGCAACAGAATAAGTGATGTCCAGAATGTGATGGTTGTCTTGTCGACTCCCAAACCCTCGAACATGAGCACTGTCACCATGTTGAGCACTACAAATGGGAGTCCCATCGCAAAATAGGCTGAAGGAACCCATGTAATAGGGCTTTTTGCTTTTTTGTTTGTTGTTTGTGACATTTTTATATTTATTATAACGTTATTTAAATTTCACATCATGCAAATGTAGCACAAGCCCGTTGAAAAGCAAAGCGAATAGTTGTTTTTTTAATGATATATTTAAGACTTATCCGAAAAATTTCTATCTTCGCAAGGAATAATATTAATAATGTTTAAAATGAAACATCTGTTTAAAATATTTGCCATTGTAATGGCGACAATGATGGTTGTGTCGTGTAAGGAGGGTGAGCAGGCTGCCGAATTCGGCATACAGCAGTTGAATGAACAGAGTCCCGACAGCGACCAGTATGTTCTTATTGAGACAAACAGGGGTAATATAAAACTGTTGCTTTATAAGGAGACCCCTTTGCACCGTAAGAATTTCGTGAATCTTGTGTTGAATAAGTTCTACGACGGACAGTTGTTCTTCAGAATAAAAAAGAACTTCATGATTCAGGCCGGTGACCCCAATTCGCGTGGGGCAAAGCCCGGTCAGCGTTTGGGCGAGACCGAAGTGAGCTATAAGATTCCTGCCGAGATTGATCCCACACGTTTCTGGCACAAGCATGGAGCTTTGTCGGCCGCAAGCCTCAACCCTACAGTTGAGTCATCGGGCTCGCATTTCTATATAATTACGGGTAACAAGGTCAAGGACTCGCATCTCGATGCTCACGAGGCGAAGTACAATAAGACATTGCGTCGCAAGATGTACGAGCAACTGCAAGAGCCATACAAAGATAAAATAGCAGCCTTGCATGCTGAGGCTCAGAAGAGTGCTGCTAAAAAGCGCGAGTTCAAGGAACTGTTCAACTTCTTCAGCGAAAAAACCGACTCGGCAATGGTGGGCAAGGAGTTCAAATTTACCCGTGAGCAGCGCAAACACTATAAAGAGGTGGGCGGTGCTTTCCATCTTGACGGATATTATACTGTCTTTGGAGAAGTTCTTGAGGGTATGGATATTGTTGAGGCTATATCACTTGAGGCTTACGATGTACACGAACGCCCTGTGAAGGATGTTGTTATAAAGAGCATAGTGCTGTTGCCCGATGAAAATCAATAGACACAGACTCCCCAATGGGTTGCGCATAGTGCATGTTTCCGATGAAAGCATGCAGATGGTATATGTCAATATGCTATATGGCGTTGGAGCGCGTAACGAGCAGTATGAATATACCGGAATAGCCCATCTCTTCGAGCACCTGATGTTCGAGGGTACCGAGAATATACCCTCGTTCGACGAGCCATTGGAACGTGCGGGCGGCGAGAATAATGCCTATACCAACAACGACATAACAAATTACTACATCTCCTTGCCAAAACAGAATGCCGAACTTGCATTCTGGATGGAGAGCGACCGTATGTGCAATGTGCGGCTGACGCAAGAGAGTGTGGCTGTGCAGCGTCAGGTGGTTATTGAGGAGTTCAAGCAGGAGCATCTCAACCGTCCTTATGGCGATGTAAGTATGCTGCTTCGTCCTATGGCATACAGGAAACACCCCTATCGCTGGTCGACAATAGGACGCCGCATGTCGCATATAGCAAAAGTACCGGTAGAGGTTTTGAACGATTTTTATAACAGATACTATACCCCAAGCAATGCAGTGCTTGCAGTTGTGGGTAATATCTCTTTCGAACAGGTGGTAGAGTGGAGTACCAAATGGTTTGCCAATATCCCGGCAAGCGATTATATTCCTTTGGAACTGCCTGTTGAGCCTTGCCAGCGCAGACTACGCCGGAAAACTGTCTATAGGAATGTTCCTCAGAACGCCCTTTACATGGCGTTTCACATGTGCGGAAGAGGTGATAGTGACTTTTTCCCCTGTGATGTTATTTCAGATATTCTTGCCAACGGATATTCAGGACGTTTGAAACAGCGTCTTATGAAAAAGAAGAGACTGTTTACTAAGATAGATGCATTCGTGTCGGGAAACGAACACCCCGGTTTATTTTCAATATATGCAAGAGTTGCCGACGGGGTGGCGGTAGAAAAGGCCGAGGAGGCAGTTTGGCAAGAATTGGAACAGCTGCAACGCCAACTGGTGCCAAAGCACGAGATGGAGAAGGTGCGCAACCGTTTTGAAGCCGATTTTCTCTTCCGTAATATGAACGGTGAGAATCTGGCAGGCAATATTGCAATTGCCGAGTGGCGCGGTGTTGCCGAGGATCTGTTCGACGAGGTTGCGCATTACCGTGCCGTTACAGCACAGCAGGTGCGCGAAACAGCAAGCAGGCTCTTCCGCAAGGGAAACAGCAGTGTGCTTTATTATCTGAAACGGTAATTCTCCGGCAAAAAAATACGCAATATTTGGTTAATTTAAATTTTAAAGAGCTGCCTTTGCGAGGTTTAAAAATAAAGGACACCGCGTGCAACGATGCTGTCTATTCATCAAAGGATGTAACGCTTACATTGGCCACACCGTAACAATTTGTACGATATAAATACATTCAGCCTCCATTTGTGGAGGCTGAATGTATTTATGATGATTTGAATTAAAGGATACCGATGTTATTATATAAGATATTTTTTGCTATAATTACATTCATAAAACAATGGGCTTATGGTATTATATGATTCTGTTATATCTAAATTATTCAGAATTTCTCTCTTTGTAATACTATGCGCAGTAACCACGAGAAGTATTTGTCGGAGTTGCAATAACCATCTTATTCACCTCTCTCGAAACTCTGCCATAGGCTATCGTTGGGGACGGGTGCGGTAATCTTTATTGGTTGCTTGGATACGGGATGGACGAACTCCACATATCGTGCATGCAACGATATGCTTCCATCGGGGTTGGAACGCTTTGCACCATATTTAAGGTCTCCCTTTATGGGGCA
>CAJGCJ010000043.1 GCA_904501775.1 uncultured Bacteroidaceae bacterium
ACGAATTTCTTTTCGCTTACGCTGTAAAGATAGAGTTTACCCTCGTAGTTAACGAAAGCAAACTGCTGTCTGGGGTCATTAGCATCGCGCGCAATGCTGTGACACTCCTGAGCTTGGTTGTAAGTTACACCACACATATCTACCATGGCAGCTCCTTCAGCAGCAAACATGCCACCGCGGCCTGTATCCTTAGATACGATAGTGTAACATTTGTCGTTACTCAACTGATCAACAGATGTGATCTGAGCAACCATTGTCATTGCTGTTGCAAAAAACAATGTCAAGAAAAGTGTAAATTTTCTCATAAATGTTAGTTTTTAGTTAAAAAAATAAAGTTTAATTTATAAAATATTCAATTTTAACCAAGTGTGTAATGTGCTCATTATCTTTGCGTTGATAGCTTTGTTCTAAAGCCTATTCGCGTAAGGTACAATAAACATTATCGCGCAAAGATAATAATAATGTTTTAAAACATTCCGATTTTTTATATAATTTTTAATCGTACCGCTCTCTTTAACATTCTGATACGATTACCTCTTTATATATTGTAATATAAGAAACTGTTTAAATTTCTTTCAAAAATGATGCTTCGGAATTTGTTCAAACAAATCGATGACACAAGCAGCAGTTAGTCACGCGAAGTACGGACGTAGTTCGTACCGCGTGGGATGCGATTAGCTTGTGTCATCAATTGCAATCCCCTTACTATACCACGCTAACAGCCATTAGACTTTCATTCATTTTCTCGGGTTACAAACCCTTACACTCGTTTTGCAGCGGATAACATATCCGCTGCATCGCAAACAGCAATTAGACGATTATCTATTTTCTCGGGTTACAAACCCTGACACCCATTCTGCAGCAGATATACATATAAACTGCATCGCACTACACAATACAGAACAACAATGCTGCTTTTCATAAAAAAGAGTAATCAGTCGATTACTCTTTTTTATGAAATTATCAATTAGTTTGACGCACAAAGTTCAGTTCTGCATTACCGTTTAACAAACCATCAATATCGCAAGAAGATGTGTAGGGGTATGTTTTATTGCTGAATGTATAACGCCTATTGTTGCCATTTCCGGTACGTCCTGTACAATATTTATCGTCAAAACTAAATTTAAGTTTATCTGATACAATTCCGTTTGCATCTTCAATAACAATACTACCCGATGAACTTGAATTAACAGCAGTGACTGTGATGGGATTATTACCATTTCGGGTGATGGTCAGTTTACCCTTTTCTATTTCATCATAATATACTGTTACAGTCTCGGTACCGGTGGCACCTTGGGTTGTATTTGAACTGTTATGCAAATTCTGAGGATATACATTATAATTGCTTTCTCTTTGCACTGTAATGTTGGCAAAAGTTTCTTTTGTTATTGTTATGCTTGTGAGTTTATTTATTTCACCTTGCGGAACAAACATCAATGTAGTGTCATCGTATATTTCACCAAGTGTAGCGACTGCTCTGTATGTTATCGGTGTGGTACTCCACTGTCCATACCAATAGTTATCGGTAAATGTAAATACAACTTCGTCATTCTTTGACAATCCTTCGCTATTGGTGAATGTTATACCCTTAGTGACATTATCGCTGTTGATGGTTATTGTATTACCCGTATCTACATCGTTTAAGAATACTTTTACATCGTTTATTGTACCTTTGTTATCACCACCATTATATATACGGTAAGGATAGCGTGAGTATATTCTCTCGATGTCTACCTCTATACTTGTGCCTAATGTTAAACTGTTGAGCCATGGATTCCTGAAGTAGTCGCTGCCGCGGTTGAAGTATTCATTATCGACATATACATCGGTAGCACTCTCGGTACAGTTGGTAACGAGGTTGCATGTAAAGGATATTCTACCATCCGCTTCTTTTATACCTACAGGTTCTCCATTTGCATTTGTACCTGTAGAATTGGCATCGCGATAGAACTCCCATGAAATCTCTTTCACGAATCCATAACCACCGGCGTATGATTCACTATACATATCGCCTCCGGGCTTGGCATATATACTGTTTCTTTCACTTGAAACATAGAATTTCAAGGGGAACAACGACATAGGCATACCTCCGGGGATAGTTACCTTAAGGTCTACCGGTGATTTCACCACACCGGGGACATTACGGTCCAATACGCTTACACTCATCTCGTAAGGGTTACGCATAACGAGTGTTATCTTACGTTGCAGGTGGTTACTTGCAATGGTTATATCCTGCGTGCGTACATAATCCTCATTGGTCGATGGAGGAGGATTAGGAGTAAGTGTAACCTTGCGCCAACCTACATGACCTTTTGTCTCATCGGCAGAAGCCACTACTGCATCATTAGCCAGCACCTTGGTTGCGTCCTGCTTTGCCGTTACTATAATTTCGCCCCCACTAACACCTTTAAGGTTATTATTTATTACGGTTGGGTTATTAATATCAGGAATATACCTGTAATAGATGTCTATAGGATTTTCGTCGGTAAACACCAGATAGGTGGTGGAGACAAAAAGACGTCCTGCACCATCCGATATATTTGTAAAGTCGTCGATATTGGCATTACCCGAGATATTATTACTTGCAGGATTCTTTATAGCCTCTTCGGGCGACCCATAACCTTCACCTGTCACATCGACAATATTCATGGTATATACAAAGTTACGCAACATATTATAGTATACGTTGGTATTTGTATTGTTGTCGCGGTGTATAAAGTCGAGTTTATAGTATGTAGCTTCTATATTATCGAAACTTATATTAGTATCTGTTCTGTACTTACCCTTGATTATCATACATGTAGGATCGTCGACATTCACATGCGTACGTTCATACATATAAAAGGCTTCACCGACTCCAATAAAATCGGTCAGGTTTATAAGTTCATTATCGTATGGCTCATTACCTACATATCCTTGTGTCTGTTCAAGATTATCATATGACTGACACGAATAGACACCTGCATTCTTAACAACATAGTTGGCAAATGTACCATTAGCCGAGTTATATGGTGCTACAGTTCCTTTGGTGGGAACGTTATGCATAGCATATCCAAGTAACTGAAATTTTGAATTGAGGTCTACACCATCCTTTGGTTCAACCTTAATTTCAACTTTCGTAAAATTACGTACCAATGGAATATCGCGGAGCTGTTCTTGTGTTCCATCCTGTATAGAATCGACATCGAGATAGTTCCAATATACATCATGTTGTCCGCCATCGATACTTTCATCAGTTACAAGGCGTCCTATAAGATTACCCTCTTCGCCAAGTCCCATTGTAAGTCCCGGGTAGTTTGCTATAAAATGCAGTCGGCGAGGTGTATCGGTTTTAGACAATACAACACCAAAATCCCAATGGTTAGAACCGGGACAAGTCCCGTTTGGAGTCTCATGCCACTCGGGCTCGGGGCTCTCGGCACGCACAAACTCCTCAAGAAAATAGACATCACCTTGCTTAACAAAAACAGCAACATGCAAATCGTCGAACTCAAAATCTGTTCTATTGAATGCACGTGTCACGGCAGTCTGTGCCTCGGGCAATGTAAGCCCAATTCGCAAGCGGACCTTACCATCATCGACAGTGCTGCCGGTGATAGTGTCGATGTCATCGCTACAACCTGTAGGCAGAAGCGAGAATATTACCATCATCAGCAGTGTATATATAAAACTCTTTATCTTCATAATTATATTGTATTATCTACTATCTCTTTCACAAGCTCCTCCTCTTTTAAAGGAAGGTGGATTCAAACACCATTAAGGCGGTTGAAGACGGAGGGGTTATAAACTTAGCTTTTTGCTTTGCTTAAGGGAAGTCCCTCCCCTACTGAAGCCTTACGGTACTCTTTGGGGGAGCAAAAGTTCCCGCCGTCGCAAGCAACGCTCCCACGCGTTGCCCCGCTTGAAGAGGGGAATTTACATAAATTCAATTATCGTTGTTTATCACCGTAAACAAAGGTTGTGCTACCGGCATTGTGTTCCGTTCCCCAATACCATGTATCATATACGCAACGAACCACCTGGGTTCCTCCACCCCAGCCGCCACCTCCGGTAAAATCGGACACATTACCATTAGCATCTACCTGAATACAACCACTTGCACTCCAATAACCGATTCCTGTACTGAAAAGTGTAGGAATGACATCCCAACCCGAAAGCTGTACGATGTATCTGATTTCGGCTTCAGTAGGCACTCTCCAACGTCCTGCCGGATAACCGTCCTCTTGGTAAGCAGCGCATCTCCTTACAGCTTCATCCTGAGATAGGCTGGACGGACATCGTCCGTACGAAGATGCAACCAAGAACTCGGGAGATATCATATTTTCAGAAGCTGCGCTTTTATCAGTGGGATAATAGTATTGCAGCGCTTTTCCATTATCATCGGTATTTAAACCTGTTGGATTGGATACAGTTTTTATACGCGGGTCGCCTATTATGTAGATATCACCGGCCTCTTCGGTCAAAGACGTAACAGAAATAATATATCTGTTTGGGTTTCTATTATCATCTGTTGCAAGTCCGTTTACACCTGCCCATCCCGAACTACCGTTCTGGTTATTGATTATAACATATCCCTTCTGAGTGTTTTCGTTAGTGTTACCATCCGATTTGAAGTCGTAGTTTTGATCGGCTTTAATTGCAATCATCGGGAATTGCTCAACCTTTACACTCTCTTTATATTCGGGTTTATCGCTATGAACAACATCGAATGTGAATATATACTCCGAATAATCGGAATCTGCATCCATATCATTAACCAATTCATGCGACATATATATATAATCGTGGTCGTTTGCAATATTTGGGTCGGCCGAGTGAATAGAGAGATACAAAGGTTTTAACATACCGTCTGTAATTTCATATCTCTGGGTTGTATTATTGAAATAAGATGAAATATTTGCGATGGTAAGTATAGTTTCGGGTTCAGCAACATTCTGCGACACATCTATCTTTTGTATAACAAGATTTCTAATCTCAATAGGATCACTTGTGTAATAGAACAACTCTTTATGGGTTGCATTATGCAATTGCACCTCGGGCTCTTCAAGAACAAGATATCTCAATTTGCTGATTTCGGCATCGGTATCAGTATTTGTACCATCGCCACCCACCTTAGTGTTACCCCATGGAAGTATCACATAGTTCGATGGATAGAGTTTTGTTGCTTCCTCTATTGTTTCGCTACCTATAATATTCACCTCTTGTATAATCTTGTAGAAGGTATTACGCATGAGGTAGTCGCCCGCAGCGTTTACAGGAATTTCGTAGTATGTTGTTCTTCTCTCTGTTGCGTCATTATCATTTATCCAATCGATAGTAAGGATTATATAGGTGCGGATTGCATCGTCATTACCCCAATATGTAGGATAGCTGTATATTGGATATAATGTGGTGATGTCTGTGCTATTTTTTTTGTTAAGACTTATGTTATCGAGATTGAAGAGATCGGTATTCTTATTGGGCTTAAGATACGATGCCGGTGTTGTCTCATTGATATAAGCACGATTACAGCCATTACGGAATGTAATTCTTACATTCTCCTTGTCGGCAGTGAAAGTTTTTCCGTTGTCTGCTACGTGGTCTGCAATTTCCTGTATATGCAATTGCACCTTTACTGCAGCACGCTTTACAGCGATATCGCCCGAGAGTTGCATGTCGGTGCGTGTTATGTTATCGGCAAAGCCATCCATTACAAATAGGGGCTGGGGTGTAAGCACTCGCTCGCCATCGACCTCATTAACTACCTGAAATTGCGATGAGTTTATAACAAGATGCTTAAGTGCCGAAAGGCTGCAGGCTGCAAGGTCGGGAAGAGTGCATCCCGCGGGACGGTTGACAATAACATATGCCTTGCATGTTGTTTCGCCATTAGGGAATAGCTGTGTATATTTTCCAAGCGAAACATTCAGATCGAATGACGCAGTCTTATTAACTCCATCAAAAACTATAGAACCCGACGACAAACTATTACTATATACGGCAGCATCGGCATCAGTGGCATCGGCACTAAACAGGAATACATCTACTGTAGATACCTTGTTCTCGTTAAGGTCATCAACGCCATCAATTGTTGCAGCACGTGTTGTTGTGCCCAAATGCAGTTTTATTGATAGCGCCGAGTCATTATTAAATGAGAATGTCGATTCGTCCTGTGCACACGAAACAAACATTATGCCTATTAGTGTACACGATAATATATATATGTAATGTCGCAGGAATCTCATAATCTTAGATATTGATATTCTGTATTATGGTATAGTTAATTTGGTTCTCGGTTAAAATATCGGCCGAGAGTATCTGTCCGTTACATATTACGATGAATATAAGCTCGGCCTCATTCGTTTCGGTAGGATTGGCTGTGTTAGCTATAACCTCGAGTTTTACTCTATCGCCCACTGCACCAAGTGCCACACCATCGGTAATACTTGCGTTCTCTACTGCTGCAAGCCTGAATGCCGAAGGGTTACCTCTTTTAGAACGTAACATGGCATACCATGTAGAGCCTAACGGGCTACCGATGCGGAATGTAAACTGCGCATGTTGTGTAATATCGGGTTTAACAACGATACGATTGTCGGTTGTGTTTATATTCTGGTATGTACCATCTATCCAACGCAGGAAGTCGTCCTTGACACCATCGTTATCGGCATCTACATCGCTCATACCTACGGTATTGGCAAACTGGTTAATAACCTCGACATAGTCCCAGGGTTGCACATTAACATCAAGTGAAGCTGTACCACCGGGAGGATTCACTGTTAAGGTGTAGTGTACATGGCTGTTGGTACTCCACTGCTCTATTGAGCCATTTCGCACAGGTATAGAGACATTATGTGTTGTGGGTGTGTTGCTACCGATTTGCAGTGTGTAGCTTACATTAATAGTCTGTTGTGTACCGCTTGCCAACAACTCTTGTGGCAACAGATACAAAACCTTATCGAGTTTATGCTCATTCTCGTCGGTTATTTTTATGGGAGTACCCGAGGGAGCTACTTCATAGCCTGTTGTTTGAGCATCGTTTACCGACCATATGTCGTTGATTGGTGCGCCACTGGCATCCTTTGTTGTCCATCTGTTGCGGTCGTTACGGTTGTTCAGTGCATCATTGCCATGTACAAATGACACGCTACCGGTATTGCGCACATTAGAGAGAGACAATCCGTTGAAAGTGACATTGGTACCGTTTGTAGCGTCGGAGAGACGCAGACCAAATGTAACCTTGGTTAGTGCATGACGGAAACGCATAGATACAGCACTACCATCGAGCTGTTGCAAATTGTCACCATTAATGCCATAGTATCCGGCTTCTTCATCGGCAAACATATAGTCGGTTTTGCCATCCACAGTACCGCTGAATGTATATCCGCCGAAGACTTTGCTTGGAGGAGTTACCTTCACCGGTGCGGCAGAGGGGTCTTCTACCCATGGCGAATAGGCAGCAAAGTGCCATGTTCCTCGTGCCCAGTAGTACTTATAATTGCCCTCGACACTGCAGCCCGAACCGTCGACATTGATTTTCTGGTTGTCAATAGCAACCTTGGGAGTTTGTGATATATCATTGTCGGGGTACCAATAGGCTGTTACACCAAAGTTGTTGGCTGTAAAATCGGTAAAATTGTTTACAATGGCACGTGTATCATCATCTGATTCATCTATCGCGAAATATATAGGTCTGCCGCCATCGTCAATGGGGGTATCACTATCTGTTGTACATGCAACGACAAGCACAACAAATAGTATTGCTGCTGCCTTTTGCAGACAAGCAAGGCCAATAGAATATATTTTGTTATAGATTTTCATAATGCTTTTACTGAGTATCTGTCTTGTATACATTATTTAATATTATCAAAGATATCGGTTGTGAATGTTGCATCGTAGTTGGAAAGTACAATGTTGTAGGTGTAGTATTTTCCAACACCCCAAGTATCTTTTATAATATCTGTTTTAAGTTCAAAATCCTCGGCATACAGTTCGCCCTTATCGTCATATATATCGACAATAAACTTTATAGCGCTATTTGGTGCCTGTGAAAGCAACATCCGGAATCCTACAGTTTTAAGGCTCATACCTACCTCAATACTATCGTTACACAGTTCAAGACTCGTTTTGTCGCCAAGATTACCCCATTTAGGCTCGGGCAATGAATTGAACGAACCTCGCTGTGCAATGTTATCTATTACCAGACTCTTGAGGAACATTCTGAATCCTACATGCGCTATTGAAGAACACACTTTAAACTCAACCTTTGTAAGCGTTTGTATGAATGGCAGTGCCACACATCCGTTTGTCAGCTCTTTGTCGCAATCGGTAATGGGATTGGTGTACATGGGTATTAGTCCCGATGTAGCATCAAAATCGTTGAACTCTACACCACGCTCTTTTGTAAATGTCATATCAGCATCATAGGGAGCATAGGCAAAGAAAGTTAGTTTGTCGTTTCCGGGCCACATGATAGATGGTTCGGGCTGCCATATATTGTCAGAGCATGTCACATATGAGTTATCGAGCAACAATGCAGGCTCCGAAGTTGCGGTACTCCACTTTTGGTTATGAGGCAGACTATAAGCCCAAATACCAAATGGCACATCCTCGGGATATGTGGCACTCATTGCTCTTGTAGAGACAGTTACAGCCGGCGAAAAAGTGATATTCAAATCGGGAGAATAGTCATACTCTTTCTCGTCATTGGTACATGCTGTCAGTGTCAACAGAGCCACAAGTAATATATATGCTATATTATATCTCATTAATACAGGTCTTTGCAATAATTATAAGCTATCTCTTTTATGCTTCGTAGTTGCCAATCTTTTGGCATTGTGGCTATGGAGGGTATCAATCCTCCATAGCCTATGGTTAAGTGCATCTTATATTACTCAGAAACACTTGATTTTAAGATTAAGGTATAGGATCTACGTCAGGTGTTGAACCACTCTCTTCACCCCACACCTCCTCGTTTACAGTAAATGTGATGGGAACGAGTGTCTCGCTGGGATCAATAGAGATGTTATAGGTGATGACCTTGTTCATAAACCACTTGCTGATAGGTGTTGCACCCTTAAGGTCGAATGTCTTTGAGTAGGTCTCTACAGTGTTGGGCTGTGTGGGGTTACCAAGATAATCGGTCTCGATGGTGTAGTCGATTGTTATCTTCTGTACGCCATCCTCAAGAGTCTGGGGAAGCATATAGTATGTCTCGGCTGAAGCATATTCTGTCTCTGCTGCACCAGCGTCGATGCTTGCATAAAGAAGCTTGTTGCCGTCTGTTACCTGCCAAGTCTCGCTGCCACTTGTAGTGTCCCACAACTTGTTGCCATCTTTTGCGTCCCAAGAGTCGTTTATAACAACCTCGCCAGCACACTTCAAACCACTAACCTGAATATTGTTAATGGTTACAAGCCATCTTGCATTGGCATTATCACGCTCCTTCTGTGTGACATTGATGTTGATTTTTGAAAGGAGGTGACGGAACAAGAGGGCTACAGTACCGCCGTTAGCAGTCTCAACCTCGGTTGTCATAATGTTTGTAGAGTGGTAATTGTTGCCGTCAGGAACAACAAATGTCAATGCAGTAGCACCGTCGGCAGCACGTCCGGGTGCTGTGAAATAAGCAGAACCTGCCAATGTTGTAGGAACAGCAACAAAGTCAAGTGCCTGACCGTTAACAGGCCAGTAATATTTGTCACCACCATCGAATGTTTTCGAAGTTGGGTTGTAAATATCACCGGGGATAACCGGGGTATTCTCGCCGTCGTACCAAGACCAAATAGTAATGTTCTCACTAAATGCCACACCGGGGTCGTGCTCTGCGCGTGTTTGAGGAGTGTACTGTGCCACAGCAAAGTTGATTTCGTTGCCGTTTACTGCTCCGTCAAAAACGCTCTCGTCGTTTGTACAGCTTGCAAACGCTACGCTTGCGATAGCTGCGAAGAAAAACATTTTTTTCATAATTAATAAATTAAAAAGTTAATAGTAATTATTTTATTGTATTCTGTTCTGGTAATTACATTTCGGTGTATTAAAGTTCTATATTTCCCTCTTCTTCATCCCACTTCTCAACATCGGGATCGAACATACCTCCATCGCCAATGGGTGGGTCGGGAACATCGGGCTCGGGTATAACAAAATCTTTGTCAATAAGCAACCAATGTTTCTCGATAGCCTCAGGCGTGCGGAAAACAGAGTCCATGTCTACAGTCATCTCTACCTGCTTTCCGTCTACTGTTATCACATTGAATGTTACATAAAGTTTACTCTCAACCGAGGGATCTATGTCATCGGGACGTTTACCAAAAGTATTGAATGTAGCACAAAGCACATCCTGATTAACGGCACGTATACGGGTGTCGACACTGCGGTGCATCTCGAAGAATGTCGCCGAGTATTCATCGAATTTGCGTTCGTTAATGGCAAATTTGTTCGATGGCGAAAGGTCGGTAAGCACTGCTGTGGCATCGGATGCATATTGTCCGTTTACAAGACGCACCTGTATATAATAGGTATCGACAATGGTGCTTGCTACGGTGTGAATTGTCATTGTCGTGGAACGCTTGGGTATAAAAATATTATCCTCACGAGCAACCACCAAGTGGTCGGGCTCGTAATAGATACGTGGCAGAACTTCGTAGTTGTTATCACTACGACTGCTAAGGAAACGCGAATAGTGATATTCCGATATTTCGGATGTATATGCGTTTATGGTATTCAGGTTATTCTCGCCATTGATAAGCACCGATGGTGTGTCGAAGTTATAACATACCATATTATAACGACCTGAAGGGACTTTTATATTGCCTGTAAGGTAGAGTTCGCCATTCTCGTCAAGTCCTTTATGCGAAATAAATGCCTGTGTAGCCAACTGTCCTGTTACAACATCGTAGAACATTACACGTATAACGGATGGAGATATTTGGGGTATGGGTATACGGTCGTTATACACACCTGTTGTTACATTGAGTACTGTTTTCACATTCAGCACTACCCTGATATCGACATTTTCGTTTGCATCCACAAGAGGACGGCGCTCGCACGAGCCCAACATAAATATCAGACTCAAAGCAAGCATGATGCGCATAAGCAACTTACTCATAGCGCACCTCCTCTCTCTTTTTCAATGGTATGTTCACCGGGAACACCAACGATGCCTTTATCTTGGTGGGGCCGAAGTATCCCATACGTCCCTGCTTGTAGGGGTCCTTAACCAATTCGGTGTATCCGGGCGAGGGGATGTAGTGACGGTAGGCGGTTGACAGATAGCCTAACGACAACGATAGCTCAAGATTGAGATGTTTGCTTATGGGCATGGCATAGCCGTAGGTGAGACCTGCCGACCAGTACTCGCCCTGGTAGTTGACGCTGCTACGCCACTGGAAGTCGTATTTTGCCGACATGCCATACAGACCAAGGAATTGACCGCTGAGAACCTTACGCTCGGGTGTACGCTTGAACCAGTAACGGCCCTCGACACCCATCTCCCACATCTGGAATGCATATTTATTACCAATGTGCCACCAAGGGAATACATCCTCTACTGCTATCGACCATTTTTTGCCAATAGGTACCTCAATCTCAAAATTCAGTGCAGTTAGTGCATCGTACAGAAGGTTGCTCTTGAGTGCAACTACTGTTACATCCTCCATAGATGCCGAGGGAACCGGAACTTTGGGCACTTCGGGATATACCGGCTCGGGCTCGGGTTCAGGCTCGGGCTCTTGGGGAACGGGTATCTCGTTATAATATAAGATACAGAACATTGAGTTACGGATGCGCGGATAGTAAGTGGTGAGCAGATAGCGGTATACAGGCAACTGCGTCATGCGCCATTTCTTGGTGTTGATGTTGACATCGGCATCGATTACCGCAAGTACCTTGGCTTTTGTGGCATCTTTGAGCTTTGTATCTTTGACAACATAGTTGCGCAACTGCTGCCACGACTCACCGTCGGGGTGCACAAATAATTTACCCTTTATATCGGGATGATGCTCTTCTATGTATCTGCGCATGGTGGCAGCACGATTCTTAGAGAGGCGCAGGTTGTGTTCGTAGACACCCTCGGGCGAAGATTGTGATATAATAACAACCGAGTCGAGACGGGCAAAACCGATGGTATCGAGCACATAGGCAAATTGTTCCAATGACTTATCATTGCCCATATATCCGATATCAAGGTTATGCTTGTCGTGACGGAAATGCACTTCGATGCCTACGATACTCTTCTGCTCACTCTTTGTAAAAGTCTGAGCATTGATACCGCAAAACAAAATGCATACGAAATTTATTAATATCAGCAGTCTTAATCTCATTCAATCAAACGTGCCATTTACACAAAAACAGCACTTTTTTGTAAATCTTTGCAAAGATACAAATTTATACAGGGAATATCATACTATTTTAACATTTAATTTTCATTATTCCAACAAATTGCACATTACCCCCCCCCAATGTGCAATAATTTAATTACACAACACCCTACAATTTGCGCACACCGTATAGTTTATAAAACTTTGCGCACTTCATTGATTTTCATATCGTTAAAAAAAGGTTGTTTATCTCATATACATCTATACAGAGAGTAACGTGAGCGATATACATAAAATCTAAACATAATTCCATGCACTTCAAATCTTCTTTTGAATTTTATTTACATTTATCAAAGCAATAATTAAAAATGTTTTTGTTATTTATTAACAAATTAAAGATGCTGATATTTGAAAAAATGGCTATAAATGATTACTTTTGCTTAATAATTACAGTAGGACTTCACACCCCATTCCTGCATAAATATACACAACAGACCATCATATGAAACAAATCCTCTTTGTCATCTTTTCAGCCGTCACATTTATAGCGTGCAACAATAATACTGACATTAAGAATAGTACCACACAGGCAAACAAGCCTTTTTCATTGCCAGTTGTTCCCAATATGATTCAGAGCGAAGAAGAGAGAATTGCATATTTATGCGAACATTTTTGGGATAATCTGAATACCAATGACACCATATTGCTAAGAAACATTGAAAAGTTCGAGGAGTACTTTGCCCTGTATCTGACGTTTTTAAAAAGCGAGCCGATCGATATATCCACAAAAAACATTGCCTCATTTCTAAACAAAACAGGCAAAAACAACGAATGGCGCGAGCTGATTATGCAAATGGCAACGAAATACCTATATCACATAGAGTCGCCACTGCTGAGCGAAGAGCTTTACATCCCGTTTGCCCAATATGCACTGAGCATACCTAACCTGTCGATTAAAGACTCTATTCTATACACCTTTCGCCTTGAGGTTGCGCTGAAGAACAGGCCCGGCAGCAAAGCCAACGACTTCCCATTCGTAACATCAAAGGGCAAACATACCACGCTGCACAAAAGCACTGATAAATGCACCCTACTCTTCTTTAACGATCCCGAGTGCAAGAACTGCAAAGAGGCAAAAAGCCAACTGACAGGAAACGACATAATAAGACAAATGACCGAGAACGGTACGCTGCAACCTATTATGATATATACCGAGGGCGACAGCGAGGTGTGGAAACAGCATAAGCACGACTGCCCCAAAGGATGGATTTCGGGCTTCGATACCGAGGAGAATATAAGGATGAGACGCATCTATGAGTTAAGGGCAATGCCTTGTATTTATCTTATTGACAAGGATAAAAAGGTTATTCTTAAAGATGCAGATATCAACACGCTAATTACCTATCTGAATAGCAGCAGTTAGTCACTAAAATGAGGCTTCGGATTTGCAATCCGAAGCAATACGAGTTGGGGATTTGTTCAAACAAATCGATGACACAAGCAGCAGTTAGTCACGCGAAGTACGGACGCAGTTCGTACCGCGTGGGGTGCGATTAGCTTGTGTCGTCAATTGCAATCCCCTTACTTACTATATCACACGAACTGCAATTAGAAATTTATTCATTATTTCGGGTTACAAACCCTGACACTCGTTCTGCAGCGGATTACAAATCCACTGCATCGCAAGACTAATTAAAAACGAGGCTTCGGATTTGTAATCCGAAGCAATATGAGTTGGGGATTTGCAATCCCCTAAATAATCATAGGTTACAAACCCTGATACTCATATTTAAGCATTTCAGCTGCTAAATAATCCTCTCTTTAAAGTTCTCGGTATTCCGAACGGTTATACTTTCAGTTAATTTAAACTTAAATTTATAATCTACTTTTTGGTGTCAAACCAATATAAGAATAAGTTTTTACCCCGGCAGAATAA
>CAJGCJ010000044.1 GCA_904501775.1 uncultured Bacteroidaceae bacterium
ACTGCCAATGGGTCGTCGTGCAGCACCTGTGTCATAATTACAGATGCAGAATTCAGATTCTCGTTTGCCTTCTGACGATATATCTTCAGCTCATCTTTTCTTCTCTTTCTTTCCTTAGCATTCTGCTCTATCGCCGTAGCCTTCTCGACATACACAACACCCGAGTTGTAGTAGTTCACGGCAAGGTGACGGGCAATCTCAAGGCTGTTGGGCTTCATGAGCTTAAGCTTATTGTAATAGACTATAGCATCCTCGAACTTTGCATTGCGCTCGTAGAGCTGCGCCTGAATATTAAGCAGACCCTCTTCGTTTGGTTTAAGAATCAGTGCATCTGAAACATATTTCTGCAGTGTCACATCATCATCCTTTGACTCGGCAAGCATGTTAATTATACTCACGAGCATTGACATGTTGTCGGGATAGAGGGCAAGACCTTGCTGAAGGATATATTTCGCATGAGCCTTGTCGTCCAAATAAGTATATGCCTTTGCTATGAAGTTGTATGCATCGGCTCTGCGCTGCACATCACCCGAATTAATATAAGCATTCAGGTAAAGTATAGCCTTGGCAAACTCCTTTGTATTGTATGCCTTTGTTGCAGCCATCCAAGCAAAAGTACCATAATCGTCTCCCTTTTCAAGATTCTCGCCATCCATGGCACTGCAGATGCTTATACTTATATAAGCCTCGACAAAGTTGGCGGTATTCTTGTTGTCGCCCCTGCTTGTGAAGTAATAGGCACCATTATACAGGTGGGGATATGTATTTTTCAGACCCTCCTTGGCCTGCATCCATTCGTCAGAGCCCTTAGGGTATGCGCTTATGGCACTCATAAAGCCCACATAACTGCGATACAATGCACTATAGGCATCCACACTTTCGCCGCCTGCCGAATAGAAGCTGACAAAATCGTTGTAATGTGTTATTGCAGCACCCAAAGACTGTGCATTGGTGTACGATATTTGCAGAAAGAAGAATAGCAATAAAAGTATCTTTTTCATAGTATCATGTTTTCAAAATATAACTCTTTCATTCGCATACAGGAAATATGCCGACAACATGGCAAGAACTGCGTGTGATTCCATAAACAAGATCAACAGCAAAAATCCATTCTGTTGACCTTGTTTTTTTGGAAATTTACCGATTAAAGAGCGTCAATAAATATCATTTCAAGGTTAATTCTTCGATACTCACCGCCCTTCTCCTCGCTTATCTCTATATAATACTCATAGTCGGCATTCATCTTGGAAATTCCATTGATATTATTGTTCACATAGTTGCTTACGCCCAAAGCGCGCAACATTGCAAGCTGCTCGTTCTTTGTTATACCATCCTCTTTTGTCAGAGTGATGTTGCTGAGCTCCTTACCCTTATAAACGGGCTCGTTACGATATTCGCCGTAACAACCGTCATAGGGAATCTTTCGCGCTATGGGAAGAGCGTCGGCCATACCTGTAACCTTAACCTTCCACTTGCGACCCTCTTTCACATACTGGGCAAGGTCGCCCTCGAAGGCCTGCTTTATGATTCGAAGCATTGACATTGCAGCACCTGACTCCTCAACCTTGAATCGGCCGGGACCGAAGTCCTCTTCTATCGAGAATCCCATCTGCACCTCGTACGACACGTCAACCACATAGTTCATAATCTTGTTACCGTCGGCATCAACATCGGCAACAACCTTTGAACTTACGTTTATTGAAGTGTGGTCCGATATTACGTTCTCGCTCTTTGCACTCTCCATGACAGACTGCTTGATCTTCTGAAGCTGCATCTCTTCCATGTTCGACTGCTGTACCAATTCCAGAGGCACAAAATTGTCATCAGCTGTAAGGAACTCCAGAGGCGCTCTGTTCAGGTTGTTATAGACATACGACTTGCCCGATACGGTATTATAGACATCGGCATAGATAAGCTCGAAGTTGTCATCTTCGGTAAGGCCGTACTTTGCATTGCGGAATTCAAGGTTGTCTGCATCCATAAAGTCATTTACCTCGTTAGAGGGGACAGTAAGGAAAATTGAAGGCATATTGTTGAAGTTCACAGTAAGCATGTTGTTCTCGGGATTATATTTACCCAATGACACATCAGACATCTCTACCTGTCCTTCGGCAAGACGGGTTGAAATCTCCTGCTCGAAAAGACGCATCTGCTCTTTACGGTTCTCGTCGGTCACACGAAGTTCATAATCCTCGAAAGACTCGCCGGGCATCTGCTTCAACCACTCGTTCATACACTTGTCGAGCTCTTCTGCAAGCATCTTTCTGTAGTGGGGCGACAGGACAGCCATGTGGCTGTAAGTAATATTTCCTGTTGTATTGTGAACAAGGAACGACTTGTCATCGGACGAATTGACAAAGACAGCCTGTGAGATACCGCCTGCGGGTGACAACACATTGAGGCCCTCCTCTTTATCGAGCAGATTGATTACTCTGACATTCTCCTTTGACTCCACCACTGCAAAATATTTGCCGTTGGGATGGAAGTCGCATGACAAAGCCTCGCCCATGCCCTCATAGTTTTTTGACAAGGCAAAGCTCTGTGTGTCGTAGATATAAACCTTGCCATCGGCAGTAGCCACAGCCATCAACTTATTGTCGGCCGAGAAAGAGAGAGCATTAACCTTTGCTCCCATCGCCAACTCGGTGCGCACCTTGCCGGTCTCAAGATTCCACACCTGCACTTTATTCTCTCCGGCAACGGCAAGGAAGTATATGTTCGGGCTCACACGCATCTCTGTAGCTGCGAATGTAGCAGGAAATTTCTTCACGAACTTGAATGTTCTTGCATCATAGAACTGAATCTCGTTCATATTTGCAATAACAAGATTCTTAGCATCTGTAGTGTAACAGATGGCAGTAGGCTGCTCCACCTTGCCAAAAGAGTGCAGTTCATAATCAGCCTCCCACAAATCGTACACTCTCACACGGCTCTTTCCACTCTTCTTCTTGGAAAGCACAGCATACGATGTACCCGAGGGGTTAACCTTTATAGAAACCACATTACCGAAAGTGTAGCACATAGGATAACCGCGCAGGTTGTACACCACCTCGTTATTATAGTAATATGCAGCCATGTAGTAACAGTCCAGACCCATAGGTGTCACACCCTGCTTATAAACGTGGTCTTGCTTATAAACATTAGCAGTGTCCTGCTGAACTGCCTCCTGCGCTGTTGCAGACACGAAGTACAAAAGAACAGCCACAAGCAAAGAAACTCTAAAGCCTAATCGAGAAAAGAATTCCATAATACTTCTATTTAAAATAATGACAATAGTGGAACAGCAACCAAATCCTGTGCCACATAATTTATTTGCAAAAATTATATTTTCTTTGCAAATATATACAGATCTCTGATTTAAAACAAATTAAGAAGTTTTTTTATAAATATTTTTCTTTACCAGAACTTGTTGTTCTCTTCGCTGTATTCAAAACCTACAGCAGCAAGTTTATCAACAAGCCATTCACGCTCTATATCCATACTCGCGCATAACTCATCGAGTGACGGATATTCATCGCGCAGTTTCATATTCACGAAACTGAACAGCATCATAGGGTCTTGCGGTATATTTTGCATGGAAATTTCAATTATGCGCGATTCTTCTGCAACCAACGGTAAACAATAGGAATGACATAGATATTCAGCAGTGTCGATGTGAGCAGACCACCGAGCACAACAACAGCCATAGGGCTTTGAATTTCGTTACCCGATTTGTCACCTGCCAGAATCATGGGAACAAGTGCAAGAGCCGATGTGAAGGCTGTCATAAGAATCGGTGTCAGACGGTCGCACGAACCAGCCCTGACAGCCTGTTCCAGCTCCATGCCCTGCGCCTGCAGATGCTGATAGCGCGATACCAGAAGTATTCCGTTACGCGTTGCAATACCAAACAGAGTAATAAGACCTATTACAGCGGGGATGCTCACGACGCCCGAAGAGATATATGTTGCCAGCACGCCGCCTATGAGCGCGAGAGGCAGATTCAGCAGCACCACGAAAGAGAGTACCGCACTCTTGAACTCGCTGTAGAGCAGGACAAACACCACACCTATGGCAAGCAGCGTTGTGAGCCACAGTGTACGCGATGCGCTCTCGGCACTTTCGAACTGGCCACCATACTCCAGTCTGTAGCCCTCGTCGAGGTCGACCTCTTTCTCGAGGTACCCGGCAATGCGTTCAACCGTACCTGTAATGTCGCCACCTACAATATTTGCCGATACAACCACCTTACGCTGTACATTCTCGCGGCTTATACTTCCCGGACCACCTGTCGAGACGATGTTTGCAACCTCTTCCAAAGGCACTTTGCCCTTTTCGGTGTCAATAAGCGCACGGCGCACTCCGTCTATGCTGTTCGTATAATCCTTGTTCAGTCGCAGTATAAGGTCGAAACTACGCTCCTGCTCATACACCTCACCCAACTTCTTGCCGGGGAATGCAGCCTCGACAAAAGCGTTGAACTGCTCCATAGTGATGCCGTGCATTGCCAGACGCTCCCTGTCGGCGCGTATCTGCAGCTGCGGAGTCTCAACCTGCTGCTCCACATTCACATCTACCACGTTCTCGAACTCGGCAAGCAACGACTTTATGATATTTCCCGTTGTAAACAGGCGGTTGAGGTCGGGACCGAAAATCTTTATTGCGAGGTCGGCCTGTGTACCCGAAACCATGTGGTCGATACGGTGTTCAAGCGGCTGTCCCACCGATGTAACCACACCCGGCACTGCGGCCAGACGTGCGCGTACATCCTTCAGGAAATCCTCTTTACTGCGCTTGTCGAGAGTGAAATTGACATCAATCTCGGCACCATTCGAAGTCTGCGAGTGTTCGTCGAGCTCACCGCGTCCTGTACGGCGGGCTGTACTTGTAACCTCGGGTATAGCGAGCAGTTCGCGCTCTATTACAGTACCTATGCGGTGCGACTCCTCGAGCGACACACCCGGACGCGAAACTGCCGATATGGTGAGAGCCTTCTCATTGAACTCGGGCAAAAAGCTGCGTCCCATGTTCGCAAACAGCACAAGGCTCACAATCAACAGGAGAGCCAACGCACCTATCACATATTTCGCTGCACCGATAGCCTTGTTCAACGAATACTCGTAATGCACAAGCAGCCAGCGATCGACCCAGTTCTTCTTTTCGTTGCGTGACAGATACTTTTCGTCAGAGAGCATCATCTTGCACATGAGGGGAGTAACCGTCATTGCAACAAGCAGCGACATTATCAAAGCTATAATATAAGCTATTCCAAGTGGCTTGAGCATACGTCCTTCGAGACCGCTAAGGAAAAATAGCGGTGTGAAGGTGACCATGATTATGAGTGTGGCATGTATTATGGATGCACGAATCTCGGACGAAGCCTCGAACACCACCCTGTACGACGAGCTTCGCTGCTCCTTGGGCAGCATGTGGTTCTGTCGCAATCTTTTATATACATTCTCGACATCGATAATGGCATCATCCACCAACGAGCCTATGGCAATGCACATACCGCCAAGTGTCATGGTGTTTATATCCATATCGAGCAGATAGAGCACAATCATTGTTCCCAGCAACGACAAAGGTATCGCCACAACAGATATTACCGTTGTGCGGAAACTTGTAAGAAAGAGGAACAACACCAGAATAACACACACGGCACCCTCAATGAGCGAACTGCCCACATTGTTTACCGATGATTGTATATAGTCGGCCTGACGGAATATACCTGTATCGATAGTTACATCGGCCGGGAGCGATTTGGCAACCGCCTTAAGGTTATGCTCAATATTCTGTGTAACATTGAGAGTGTTTATATTGGGCTGTTTCGATATTGAGAGAATAACCGAAGGCTTACCGCTGAGCGAAGCATATCCCTGTCGAACAGCACCTGCAACCACTACATCGGCAACATCGGCAACACGCACAGCCGCATCACCGTTCATCTTCACAAGCGTGCGTCCGAGCTCCTCGATGCTGTTTGTGCGGCCCATCCCGCGTAGGTTGTATTCATTGCCGTAGTCGCGCACAATGCCGGCACCGGCATTTACGCTCATTGATGCCACAGCCGATTCAAGCTCGTCCATGGTAACACCATACATATCCATCTTCACAACATCGGCAAGCACCTGATACTGCTTATAGTCGCCACCTATTATGGTAACCTGCGACACACCTCCCGTCGCAAGTACCACCGGCTTCACAATCCACTCGGCAAGCGTACGCAACTCCATCATCGAAGTTGTATCCGACTGCATTCCCACAAAGAGAATCTCGCCCATTACACTCGACTGGGGAGCAAGCAGCGGCACAATACCATCGGGCAACTCACCGCTTATCGAAGCCAATTTCTCGCTTATAATCTGTCGCGCCTTGTATATATCGGTATCCCAGTCGAACTCAACCCACACGAAAGAGAAACCCTGTGAAGAGGTCGAACGCACACGGCGTACATCGGTAGCACCGTTCACTGCCGTCTCAATGGGGAATGTCACAAGACGCTCTATCTCCTCGGGAGCCATGTCGTGTGCATCGGTAAGCACCACCACTGTGGGCATTGTAAGGTCGGGGAAGACATCCACCTCGATATTGCGTGTAGAGTATATACCTCCGACTATGACAAGAACTACTGCCAGCAGCACCAGCAGCCTGTTTTTAAGTGAAAATTCAATTATTCTATTGAGCATGGCCAGATAGCGATAAAATCAATGAACGTGTCCTGCATGCGGGTCTAAAGCACCTGCACTTTGTGATAACTTAAGCGAAACTGCGCCCTTTGACACAACCTTTTCGCCCTTATGTACACCCTTCAGTATCTGTGTATACTTTCCATCGGTGTTTCCTATCTTCACCTCGCGTTTCTCAAAGTCCTCGCTACACACCTGCACAAACACGAAGTAGTTGCCCATCTCCTCGACAAGTGCAGTGCGAGGCACTGCTACACACTCGCCACCATGAGGCAACGCCATAGCCATGTGCATGGTAACAACGCTGCCCACCACCGCCGGCAGCTGTTTGGCAGTCACCGTTACGGGAATCATATTACACTCATTGGCAGCACGTCCCACCGCCAGCACATTACCATTTATCTCGTCGAGCGACAACACTGTGCCATCGGCAAGTTCAACATTCACCGAAGATATATTTCTAAGGCTTTGGGCATAACGTATAGGCAACTCAGCCTCAATGTTCACACCACCCTCTTTTTGCAGCACTGCCAACGGAGTACCGGCCTGCACATACTCGCCATTCTCGACAAGAAGAGTTGCCACAAAACCGTCCACATCCGATTTAAGCAGCAGATTTCCATTGTTGAATGTCTGTTTCATGCTATTGTAGTGCGCCTCGCTCTCGCGCAAGAGAGCCTCGGCAGCCTGCAAATCCTTTTGCGACACAATGTTATTGCCATAAAGCGAGAGCTTGCGCTCGTAGTCGGCCTTGGCAAACATATATTTGCTTTCGGCGGCAGCATACTTCACCGCAGCATCATTCTCAGTGACACCGCTGCCGTCGATGACAAAGAGAGCATCCTTGACCGACACCGCCCTACCTGCAACAAGGTTACCCACATAGTGCAGACGTCCTGCTGCAGTAGCCACCACTGTCGACTCATTTTCGGGAGCGGCAACCACGCGCGCTGCTACCTTTACAGCACCATTGAAACTGCTTGCAGTTGCAGCCTCAACCGCAAAATCTATTTTCTGCTGCAACTCCTTTGAGAAAGTTACCACATTGGCAGCACCGTGCGAGTGAGCATGTGCCTCTTCCTTAGCCCCGGCCTCATGCGAATGGCTGTGTTCCGCGTGAGAATGGCCGTGAGCGTCATGTGAATGACTATGCGCTTCGTGTGAATGTGAATGTTCCTCGTGTGAGTGAGATGCACAGCTGCCATCGGCATTATGAACATGATTATGCTCGGCCTCGTGAGAATGCAAGTGGTTGTCGTCGTGGCTGTGTCGATGCGAATCGGCACAAGCCGTTATTGATATTGCAGCAACGGCTGCAAGTGCATAGTAGAATATTTTTTTCATTTTTGTCTGTTTAATAAACCTCGAAGCGCCTTTACAAGCAAATTACATTTCGTGGCAAAAATATTATAATGTTTTTGGAATCGGGTTGCAAAAATATGTGCTTAACCTCTTTTATACTCTGCCGCCCACTCCTTGCTGACATAGTTATCGAGCGAGGTGCATGCATGCGAACTGAAATCGAGACCACACTGCATTATACCATCCCATGCCTCTTGAGTGAGGTTGTACAGCTCGTCTCGCGTCACTCCACCCGACACAATGCCGTATACCACGCCTGCATTGAAATTGTCGCCGGCACCAACAGTGCTCACCACATCCACCTTATTGGGCGTATAGTCCTTCTGTCCGCATTTTGTAAAGAGAGATACAACACCCTCGCCCTGCGTACATATAAAAAGAGGAGAATAGAATTTAATCTTCTCTTTATAGATGCGCGATGCGTCCCTAAGGTTATAGAGATTCTCAAAATCATCAGCCGAGCCGCGCACGATATCGGCATATTCGAGATTCTCGATAAGAGCCTCGGCAAGCTTCACACGCTCGTCGATATGGTTTTTTCTGAAATTTATATCGTAATAGAGAATGGCACCACGCTCACGCGCATACTCGAGAAAGGCCTTTGCCTTGCTGCGCAGCACCGGATTAAGCACAAAGTAGGAACCATATACAACAACATCATCGGCATTTATCTGTGGAAAGTCCACATCAAGACGATTATTGGGATAATCCTTGTAGAAGAGATACTCGGCATCATTCTTATCGTTCAGGAAAGCAAGTGAAAGTGGGGACTTGCCGTCATTAAAACAGCACACCGATGAGGTATCGATTCCGCTATCCTTCAGCATATCGATAATCATTTCACCCACCTTGTCGTTGCCAACCTCGCTTATGAACGACACATTAAGCCCCATGCGTCCCAACGACACCATGCTATTGAATGTAGAACCTCCGGGAACAGCCTTTACCGGTGTGTTGTTTTTAAACAGAATATCAAGAATCGTTTCGCCTATACCAATAACTTTTCTCATATATATGCTCTATCTTTTGTTTTTATATCTCAACCTTTGAGCAGCTCCTCGAGTTCTGCTATATTGTTTGCAACCGTATAATAGCTATCGGCATTACCACGTACAAATCCGGCCTTTCTAAAACTATCCAACTGCGCAAGTATCCCATCCCAAAAACCGTTCACATTATAAAAGATGACACGTTTCCTGTGATAGCCTATTGTAGCGGCAGCCATCACATGAAACACCTCGTCGAGCGTGCCCACTCCACCGGGCAGGGCAAGCAGCACATCGCTTCGCAAAAGGATATTATCCTTGCGGTCGCTCAGATTCTCGGTAACCACCTTTTCATCGGGCAGTTCGCTCACCCTGTTGCGTTCAATCAATATTCTCGGAAAGACACCCACGATATGTGCGCCCTTCTCCTTGGCAGCCGCAGCCGTTGTCTCCATAAGCCCGGCTTTTGCTCCACCATATACAAGTGTAATACCAAGCGAACCCACAAGATGCCCCACTTCGCATGCGGCCTGTACATACAACGCATCTATCGTTTCGGATGCAGCACAGAATAGTCCAAGACTCCTTACAGCCATAAATCAAAGGCTTTGCATGTCGTTAAGACGTTTATACACGCCATCGAGTTCAATCAGTTGGTCGTGTGTACCACGCTCAACAATGCGACCCTCCATCAGCACACAAATCTCGTCGGCATTCTTGATTGTAGACAGACGGTGAGCAATGGCAATAGTGGTGCGCGTCTTCATAAGACGCTCAAGAGCCTCTTGTACAAGACGTTCACTCTCGGTATCAAGAGCCGAAGTAGCCTCATCGAGAATAAGAATGGGAGGATTCTTAAGGATGGCACGCGCAATGCTTATACGCTGACGCTGACCGCCTGACAAGAGACAACCCCTGTCGCCCACCACCGTGTCGTAACCATTCTCGGTTGCGGTGATAAAATCGTGCGCATTGGCAATTTTTGCAGCCTCTATAACCTGCTCCATTGTAGCATTCTCGACACCGAAAGTGATATTGTTGTAGAATGTATCGTTGAAAAGGATAGCCTCTTGGTTGACATTGCCGATGAGCGAACGCAACGATTTCACCGACATATCTTTCACATCTATGCCATCGATAAGCACATTGCCCTTGGTTGCATCGTAATAGCGGGGGATAAGGTCGACCAGCGTAGATTTACCCGAACCCGACTGTCCTACAAGCGCAACCGTCTTACCCTTCTCAATCTTAAGGTTGATATCGGAGAGCACATTTCTTTCGCCGTCGTACGAGAATGAGAGATTCTTGAACTCAATACCCTTCTTCATCTCGTCTATTGAGGCAGCACCCTGCTTGTCGGTTATATAGTTCTCGGTCATCAGAATCTTGTCGATGCGCTCAACCGAAGCCAATCCGCGAGGAATGCTGTACGAAGCCTTCGAGAACTCTTTCAACGGATTTATTATACTATAGAGGATAGTCATGTAGTAAATGAAGGCAGGAGCCGAAATAGGCGAATTGTTGCCAAGGATAAGCGTACCGCCGAACCACAGCACTATCACAATGACACATGTACCAAGGAACTCGCTCACGGGGTGCGCCATAGCCTGTCGCATGGTAACACGCATGGTAGCATTGCGCAACTCGTTGCTCACCTTGAGGAATCGGTTCGACATCTTATGCTCGGCAAGGAAAGCCTTTATAATGCGCAGACCGCCAAGTGTCTCTTCCATCTGCGACATCGTCTCACTCAGCTTCGACTGTGCCAGCAACGATTTCTGTTTCAGCTTACGGCCCACAAGACCCATAATCCATCCCAGTACCGGAATAACAGAAATGGTAAACAGTGTAAGCTCCCAGCTTATATAAAGCATAGTGCCGAAGTATATTATGATGAGTATGGGGTTCTTTATAAGCATATCGAGCGAACTTGCAATAGAGTTCTCGACCTCGATTACGTCACCGCTCATACGAGCAATTATATCGCCCTTCTTCTCTTTAGAGAAAAATCCTAAGGGCAGCGACACCACCTTATTGTAGAGTTGTGTGCGTATATCGCGCACAACGCCGGTGCGCAAAGGTATTATCGATGCCGACGAAGCGAAGTAGGCGGCAGTCTTCAACAGAGTCATTACAATGAGGAAAATTCCCAGAAGCAACAGAGTCATTGATGCACCGCTTGTTTCAATCAACGTATTAAGATAGTAGTTGCAGTTGTTCAGCAGCACCTCTTGGATATTCTCCATGTTGGCCTCGCCCCAAGGGATAAAATCGACATGCGCCACCTCCTTCATTTTGAAGAGAATCTCGAGGATAGGGATAATGATTGCAAACGAAAATACATTCAGAACCGCCGAAACGAACGTAAAGACAAAAGACATCACAAGATACTTCTTGTAAGGTGGAATATACCTTCTAAGAACCTTAATAAACTCTTTCATAATGCACTGTTTTTCATGAAGGGCATGGAGAAAAACCCACCACCCGTAATATTTTGTTGCGAAGATAGTGCTTTTTATCGGTTTAAACATCCAACCCACCCTATTTTTAACCACCTAAGTTGCATAAAAACCGACAATTAGCCTATTTTTGCAGCATGAACATCAGGTTGGCACACATAATATTCACCGCGCTGTTGCTCCTTTGCACAGATGCAAAGGCACAGCAGTCAGCCGGCGACAGCACATCCGCGAAAGGCAAATCCCTCTACATCATGGGCATAAGCGAGTATCACGGTGAAATAATCCCATGCATAAAACTGCCGACACTCTATGTATATGCCCCCATAAAGTTCAAGAGCAAACGACAGCAGAAACAATACAACCGTCTGGTGCGCGATGTCAAGAAGGTGCTCCCCTTGGCTATAGAGATACGCACAATAATAATAGAGACATACGAACTGTTGCAGAAAATGCCCGATGAAAAGGCAAAAAAGAGACATCTGGATAATCTTGAGAAGGGACTAAAGGAACAATATACGCCACGCATGAAGAAACTCACACTGCGACAAGGAAAACTGCTTATAAAATTGGTCGACCGCGAATGCAACCAGAATGCCTACCAGCTCATCAAACTCTTCATGGGCAGTTTTAAGGCCGCATTCTACAATACATTCGCATCGCTGTTCGGTGCAAGTCTAAAGAAAACATACGACCCGCAAGGCGAGGATTGGCTTATAGAACAGGTGGTTGTACGGGTAATTAACGGACAGCTGTAAACGGGTCCACATTATAAAATAATATTAGTGTCCGATGAAAATAACAAGGATGGCACCCCTATTTACTTTTCGGGGTGCCATCGCTATAATGTTTATGAAATATCCTCAATTACATCTTAGCAACCTTTCCTGCAAACAGGATAGTGTTTGTCTTGACCTCTCTTACAAAGAACAGGAAGGGACGGTTGAAGATAATATCCCAACTTGCTATCGTTCTGGTAGTGTTGTTATTTTCAGAGTTTGAACCTATAGAAGTCCCATTCTCATCAATGCTGAACACATTCGCCTGTTGAATCTTTGAGATATTTACTTCACTATCCGACAACAGACCAAAATCGGCTTTCTCTTCGTCAAATGCATCGGTTATTCCCATTGCTTTAAATGCGTCGTTCAACTCTGCCTTAAACTCCATCTTTAATTTGGGAAATACTATACGTGGTGCCGGAAGAGCATCACCCAGTAGTCCTGCCTTATGAGTAACAGCTTTAGAAGGTTGTTCAAATCTATAATGATCGATACTATCATAAATTTGTTTAAGACCACCATTGTCAAGGTATTCCATAAATGTCTCATACGTAAAATCTGAATTGTAGAAATTGGGAATGTAACAATGGGGAAGAATAAAATCTACGCAATATGTTTCATTCTTTCCAAGAAACAATGACAAAGTTTCAATACGGTCACTTCCATAAGTACAATGGTACATAAAATTCAGGACTCCATCAATCATCCAATATTCCGTCTCCTGTTCGGTGCCGTCGTATGCATAGAACTTTTCTACGAAGGATTGTTCTTTATTGAACTCAATATTCCACGGACTTTTAAAGTAGGACGAGTTCAAGAACATAAGTTTTGCATCCTCGTCAATGTAATCGGTGTATTGTGGAATAAGATAATTGGTATACTCTTCAACCCAACTGTTTATTCTTGCGAGCGAGCTCTCATCCGCAAAATCAAGTGTCTCATTTGTTGCATTATAGTGCTGTGCAATGCAATAGTTGTACGGTGCAAGCGTGTTTACTCCTTCGTTTAGCCACAATGAGTTGGCAATGCCTATCTGCGCTTGATTATCGAGCGCAGTCAACCCTGTCAACAGTTTGTTATTGTATCTGTTGATATCGTCAAGTGGGTAATCGCTTAGGGATAGTGCCTCGGCTATCTGGTCGTATGTCTCGCCTTGTGCACCGTTCATTGCCATCGATAGTGCCATTGATGCACCAAGTGGTGATACAACATAGCTGTTGTTATCTTCCAAAGTGGCATCCAAGGCCCTCATTAACTTTATTGCAAATGCAGGGCTGTTTGCTGCTATCTCCTTTTCTGTTTCATTGAAAGGAATCCCTTTCTGCGTATTGTCATCATCGCTTGAGCATGCTGCAAATAAGGCAGCAAAGGCTAATAAATAAATTACTCGTTTCATGGTTTG
>CAJGCJ010000045.1 GCA_904501775.1 uncultured Bacteroidaceae bacterium
CAACCAAGCAGTTCGCGATGCTGATAGACACATCCGAAGAGCAACACCCCCTCACTGTTTATAATGAATTTCTGATACATAAGCTTCGAGCTTTGAATTGTCGGATAATCAAAAACATTAGGGCTGTATAGAATTAATCAATACAGCCCTAATTTAAATTATCTAAAAACCGATTGTTTACTTGAAATCATCCCAGCTCTTTACAGGCATCTCCTTGACATCGATTTTGCAGAATGAATCGATAAAGGCACTTGCAAGACGCGCATTTGTGATAAGAGGAATATTATGGTCAATTGCCGCACGACGTATACGATAACCATTGGTAAGCTCGCGCTTTGTATGGTTCTTTGGTATATTGATAATAAGGTCGAAACGGTGGTCGGCAATCATCTGCATAACATTGTTCTCGGCATTGGGGTCTTCATCGGGCCACATTACGGGAGTTGCCTTGATGCCATGCTCATTAAGGAACTTGGCTGTACCCGATGTTGCAAAGATATTATATCCCTTGCGCTGAAGCATTGCAGAAGAGTCGAGCAAGTCAACCTTGGATTTTGCAGCACCCGACGATACCATTACATTCTTCTTGGGAACATCATATCCTACTGCAATCATAGCGTTAAGCAATGCCTCTTCGAAGTCGTCACCGATACATCCTACCTCACCTGTTGATGACATATCCACGCCAAGTACGGGGTCGGCCTGATGCAGACGGCTGAATGAGAACTGTGAAGCCTTCACGCCAATCCAGTCGATATCGAACGCCGATTTGTCGGGACGGCTGTAAGGTGCATCCAACATGATGCGTGTAGCTGTCTCAATGAAATTACGTTTGAGAACCTTAGAAACGAATGGGAACGAACGAGAAGCACGCAAGTTACACTCGATTACCTTAACCTCGTTGTTCTTGGCAAGGAATTGGATATTGAAAGGACCCGAGATATTGAGCTCTTTTGCAATACGACGGCTTATCTTCTTGATGCGGCGTGCAGTCTCGAAATATATCTTCTGTGCAGGGAATACCAAAGTAGCGTCGCCCGAGTGTACACCGGCAAACTCAACGTGCTCAGATATTGCATACTCTACAACCTCGCCATTCTGTGCTACAGCATCGAACTCAATCTCTTTTGTCTCCATCATGAACTGCGATACCACTACAGGATATTCCTTAGATACCTCAGCAGCCATTGCAAGGAACTCTTTAAGTTCGTCCTCGTTGTAGCATACGTTCATTGCCGCACCCGATAACACATATGAGGGACGTACCAATACGGGATAGCCGACCTTCTCTACAAAGGCCTCCATATCCTCGAGACTGGTAAGTTCTTTCCAAGCAGGCTGGTCGATACCGAGCTGATCGAGCATTGCCGAGAATTTATGACGATTTTCGGCACGGTCGATAGAGAGGGGTGATGTACCAAGGATGGGCACTGATTGACGATGCAACTTCATCGCAAGGTTATTAGGAATCTGACCACCTACCGATACAATAACGCCACCGGGTTGCTCAAGATCGATAACATCGAGAACACGCTCAAATGACAACTCGTCGAAGTAGAGACGGTCGCACATATCGTAGTCGGTTGAAACAGTTTCGGGGTTGTAGTTAATCATTATTGACTTATAACCAAGCTTACGTGCTGTCTGCACCGCATTAACCGAACACCAGTCGAACTCAACTGATGAACCGATACGATAAGCACCCGATCCAAGAACCACCACTGATTTGTCATTCTTGTAGTAGTTTACATCGTAGCCTGTTGTTCCGTATGTCATATACAGGTAGTTTGTAAGTTCGGGATGCTCCGATGCCACAGTGTTGATTCTCTTGACTGCGGGGAGGATACCCTTTTGCTTACGCAATGCACGTACCTCGAGCAAAGGCTTCTCCATGCTGCCCTCACCCTTGAGTACGAAACGTGCAATCTGGAAGTCAGAGAATCCCAACTCCTTGGCACGGCGCAATACCTCATCGGGAAGCTCCTCGAGAGAGTTATATCCTGCAAGTACGTTCTTATAATCTACAATATTCTTGAGCTTGCCAAGGAACCATGGGTCAATCTTGGTAAGTTCGCTGATACGCTCAATGCTGTAACCTGCTTCAAGAGCCGATGCAATTGAGAATATACGCATATCTGTGGGGTTGGCAAGTTCCTCATCGAGATTCTCGAAGTGGGTGTGTTCATTACCTACGAAACCGTGCATACCCTGACCAATCATACGGAGACCCTTCTGGATAACCTCTTCGAATGAACGTCCGATAGACATGATTTCACCTACAGACTTCATGCTTGAGCCAATCTGACGTGATACGCCTGCGAACTTTGTGAGGTCCCAACGGGGTATCTTACAAATCAGATAGTCGAGCTCGGGAGCCTTGTATGCGCTATTGGGTGTACCCATCTCGCCAATCTGGTCGAGTGTGTATCCGAGTGCGATTTTTGCTGCAACGAATGCAAGAGGATAACCTGTTGCCTTAGATGCGAGCGCTGATGAACGGCTCAGACGTGCGTTAACCTCAATAACACGATAATCGTTTGTCTCGGCATTGAACGCATACTGAATGTTACACTCACCTACGATACCGAGGTGACGGATTGCCTTGACTGAAATCTCCTGCATAAACTTAACCTGTTCCTCGGTAAGTGAACAGGTGGGAGCAACAACGATAGACTCTCCGGTGTGGATACCCAGAGGGTCGAAGTTCTCCATGCTTGCTACTGTGAAACAGTGGTCGTTGGCATCGCGGATAACCTCGAACTCAATCTCTTTCCAACCTTTGAGCGACTCCTCGACAAGAATCTGATTAGAGAATGTGAAGGCACTCTCGGCAAGTTCCTTGAAACTCTCCTCGTCACGGCAGATACCGCTACCCAAGCCACCAAGTGCATAGGCCGAACGTACCATGACGGGGAAACCAATCTCATGAGCAGCCTTAAGCGCATCTTCCATGCTCTCGACAGCCTGACTCACGGGAGTCTTCATTGGAATCTCATCGAGCTTTTTCACAAAGAGGTCGCGGTCCTCGGTGTACATAATAGCCTCGACTGAAGTTCCAAGAACCTTTACGCCATACTTCTGAAGAATTCCTTTCTGATAAAGTTCTGTACCGCAGTTAAGAGCTGTCTGTCCTCCAAAAGCGAGCAGGATTCCATCGGGACGCTCTTTCTTAATAATCTCCTCTACATAATGAGTATTCACGGGAAGGAAATATACTTTATCGGCAATACCCTCTGATGTCTGTATAGTAGCAACATTAGGATTGATCAATACCGACTGGATACCCTCTTCACGTAAAGCCTTCAATGCTTGTGAGCCCGAATAATCGAACTCTCCTGCCTGACCGATGCGCAACGCACCAGAGCCCAACAGCAGTACCTTCTTCAGATTCTCTTTCATACTTTTTATCTTTGATACGGGACTATGTCCCACTACATTATTATGCGTTAATATACATTTTGCGAAGATAGAAAAAAGTTGCAATATTGCCAAACTTTCTTTCAATACTTTAATCTATATACAACAGGTTTTTATTGCATTTGCGCAACATCATTGTTGTTTCAAAAAAACAGCCTTGAAACCCGATTAAAAGGTTCAAAGCTGTTCAATTATTTATTTGTTCTTGATATACTGTTCGTAGTGTTCAACAAATGCTCTGTTCACCAGCATGTTACCGCCGGGAGTAGGATAATTACCGCTGAAATACCAGTCGCCAAGATGGTTGGGACATGCGGTGTGCAATCCTTCAAGACTTTGGAACACAATCTCAACCTCGGCATTCAAATGAACGGGCTTCAATATCTCGGCAATCTTGGCCGAAATCTCATCAGCCGTAAAGGGACTGTATATAGCCTTTGTGCAGTTCTTAATCTCGGCAAGAGGCTTCTTGAGTTCTTCGACACAAGCGACATATGTCTCGTTCACGATATTCATGAGACCACGCTCTTGAAGCAGTTCCAATGCTGCGAAGAAAGCGACAAAGTGGTCGAACTTCTCCATATCGATACCGTAATAGTCGGGGTAACGTATCTGTGGACTTGATGATACTACCACTATCTTCTTGGGTTCAAGACGGTCGAGAATATTAAGGATACTCTCGCGCAATGTTGTTCCGCGGACAATACTGTCGTCAATAACCACAAGATTATCTACACCGGGTTTGATTGAATCGTATGTGATATCATATACATGGCCTGCAAGGTCGTTGCGCTTGTCGCCTGTTGTAATGAAGGTACGCATCTTTATATCTTTGTTGGCAACCTTCTCCTGACGTACACGTTTTGACAATATAGCCTCAACATCCTCTTTTGTAAGAGGCTTACCCGATGTAAGTTCCTTAATCTTCCATTGGTTCAGGTATTCCTCAAAAGCCTCAACCATTCCATAGAATGCCATCTCGGCAGTATTGGGAATAAATGAGAAGACTGTATGGTCAAGGTCATAATCAACCGCCTTCAGAATCTTGTCGAGGAGGTTGGCACCAAGCATCTTTCTCTCCTTATATATATCGCCATCATTTCCACGGCTAAAATAGATACGTTCGAAAGAGCAAGGGAGGAATGCAAGCTGCGGCAAAATCTGCTCAACACGCAACTCGCCGTTCTTTTTCATTATTATAGCCTCACCGGGATTCATCTCTATGACTTGCTCGGCCTTGAGATTCATTGCTGTCTGCAACGCCGCACGCTCACTTGCCATAACGAAAATTTCGTCATCGGCATACCAATATGCAGTACGAACGCCCCATGGGTCTCTCATGGCGAACATCTCGCCACTACCTGTCACACCGCACAGCACATATCCGCCATCGAGCAGATGCGCCGAGCTTTTAAGGACATTGACAATATCCAATCGGTCTTCAATAGCCTTTGTTATATCCATTCCGGTAAGCCCCTCGGCCTCACACTCTTTGAAAACACGCTCAACTTCGCGGTCGAGACGATGTCCCATAAGTTCGAGCAGAATGTATGTATCGGCATACACACGGGGGTGCTGACCATGCGATACCAGTTCTTTAAATACATCATCCACGTTTGTGATGTGGAAGTTTCCGCACAATGCCAAGTTTTTGGCACGCCAATTATTGCGGCGCAAATAGGGATGGACATATTGCAAGCCGGTCTTTCCTGTTGCGCAATAGCGTAAGTGGCCCATATAAAGATCACCTGCAAAACTGAAATTCTTATATGCGAAATCCGAGTCGCCACGCTTCTCTACAGGGTGCTTTGTAATTGAACTCTCAGCTGCCGCAAAGACCTCAGAGATTGCTCCCGAGCCCTCGGCACGTTCACGGAACATATAATCTTCACCTGGGTTGGCTTTCAATTTTACACACGCGATACCTGCTCCCTGCTGACCACGATTATACTGTTTATTCATCAACAAGAACAGTTTATTCATACCATAGGCCCACGTACCATATTTTTCATTAAAATGACTCAGCGGTTTACGCAGGCGAATCATAGCAACGCCACATTCATGTAATAGTTGTTCCATATGTAATAGTTCTTTAATACGTCGTTATTAAAATAAAAAAAGGCCGTTCACAAGGAAACGACCACATTGTATTATATAATGTACATAAGCGCACTGAGGATGTTGCAATAAGATAACTGCATACGAGAGCATGTAGCACTGCCACTCTCCGATTTTTGCAAATTCTTATTCATGCGCTTTGACATAACACTACTCTATTTAAATTCGAGCACAAAGTTAGAAAATTATTTCGACTTACAAGCATATTCGACCATTCATTTGCATAAAAATTTTCTATTGAAATAATTGTAGTTATTTCTTTTTATATTTACCTTTGCCATCGGTTTACAAAGCCCTTTAATAATGATTTCTACGCCAAATTAGCTCAGTTGGTAGAGCGACTCATTCGTAATGAGTAGGTCAGGGGTTCGAGCCCCCTATTTGGCTCAGGTGCATATATTGGCGATTCTGCAAAAGAATCGCCAATATGTATTTAGCAAAGCAAATTAATATGTTTCGATTCAAACAATTCACAATAGAGCAAGAGCATTGTGCAATGAAGGTGGGCACCGACGGCACCCTGCTGGGTGCATGGGCCGACATTTCACATTCGGAACGCATTCTTGACATAGGATGCGGCAGCGGTCTTATAGCGATAATGGCGGCACAACGCAGCAATGCCGATGTCATTGGAATTGAAATTGATTGCGATGCGGCACATCAGGCGCAGGAGAATGTCATGCAGTGCGCATGGAGCGACAGGATAGAGATAATAAATTGTGACATCCAAAAATACCATAGCGACAGACTGTTCGATGCCATTGTAAGCAATCCGCCCTTTTTCAAGAACAGCCTTAAATGCCCTGACAATTCGCGTACCACAGCACGCCACGACGACACGCTTCCATGCCCCACGCTGATGCAGTGTGCAAAAAATCTGCTTGCAGACGGAGGTACGCTTTCGGTTGTAATACCATCGGAAATGCTCGGTTCGTGGTGCGACGAGGCACTTTTCAAAGGGTTGTCGGCACGCCGCATAACACATGTGCGCACACTCCCCCACAAACCTTCGAAACGTGTATTGATTGAATTCGTAAAAGGAGCACATGCAAAGCCTGTTATTACAGAATTCATATTGGAGGATACGCTGGGAAACTACAGTCAAGAGGCCAAAGAACTCCTACGCGACTTTTATATAAAGATAGAATAATAGAGCCGGGACAAACAAGGTGGTAATCAATTGATTACCACCTTGCCTTTAAGCACCACAGTCCTTATTATAGGTGTCTGATGTGCGTATGGGATAAAAGCCAAAGATGGCAAAGGCCTTGTAATATAGAAGTTAGCCACTTTTCCTTTGGTAATGGAGCCGTAGTCTTTACTCTCGCCCATTGCACAGGCACTGTTCAAAGTAGCTGCATTCAGGGCCTCGGCCGGAGTCATCTTCATCTTTATGCTTGCCAATGAGGTAACAAAGCGCATATTGCCCGATGGCGCTGTACCGGGATTATAGTCTGAAGCCAATGCAACAGCAAGACCGGCATCAATCATCTTTCGTGCAGGCGGATAGCTTATTCCCAAGAAGAATGCACAGCCGGGGAGCATGGTCGGCATTGTGCAGCTACCCCGCAATGCATCAATCTGCTCATCGCCCATCGATTCAAGGTGATCTACTGACAAGGCATTATACTTCACGCCCACTTCTACACCACCCGACACGGCTAATTCGTTGGCATGTATCTTTGCACGCATGCCATACTTTGCACCTGTTTCGATAATACGGGCTGTCTCTTCGACAGTAAAGAATCCACGGTCGCAAAAGACATCCACATAATCGGCAAGTTTTTCGGCGGCCACAGCAGGTATCATATCATCGCACACATGTGCTACATAATCGGCTTGCCGGCCCTTGTAGGCACGCCCTACAGCATGTGCGCCAAGGAATGTTGCACGGACTGAGAGCGGACTGTTCTCTTTTATACGGCGTATCACACGCAGAATCTTGAGTTCATCCTCGAGAGTGAGACCATAGCCCGATTTTATCTCTACAAGTCCCGTACCCATTGAGACAATTTCATTGACGCGTTCCATTGCCTGAGAATAGAGCTCATCTTCGGATGTATCGTGTAGGCGGTCGGCCGAATTGAGGATTCCGCCACCGTTACGGGCAATCTCTTCGTATGAAAGACCTTTTATCTTATCGAGAAACTCCTGTTCACGGCTTCCCGCATATACTATATGCGTATGCGAATCGCAGTACGAGGGCAGCAACCACCCACCTTCGGCATCCACAACATAGCACCCTTCATCGGACGGTATGGTATCCATTGTGCCATAGTCCTTTATACGCTCCCCCTCGGTAAGCAACCAGCAGTTCTCAAGTGTTGCAATATTGTTCATCTCTTTTCCTGCAACACGTATGCGGCCGCTCTCGTCGATACCGGCAAGTGTTCCTATGTTCTTAATCAGCAATCTCATATTCTCTTATAAAGTTCACCGATGATGCTATATGAGGATACATAACCATATCGTTGTCGACAAAGGGAACAATCTTTCGGTAGGCCGCAAATATTTCCTCTATCTTTTTCGAAGAAGACAAGGGGCGGCGGAACTCCAGTGCCTGCGCTGCATTCATTATCTCGATGGCAAGAATGCGTTCGGTATTCTGAACCACTTTCCACAGCTTGGTTGCAGCATTAGAGCCCATACTCACATGGTCTTCCTGTCCCTGTGACGAGGGAATTGAATCGCACGATGCCGGCCAGCAGAGACCTTTAGACTGACTCACAATTGAAGCTGCTGTATACTGTGGTATCATAAAGCCACTGTTGAGTCCGGGATTTGCTACAAGAAAATGGGGAAGGTTGCGTACACCCGAAATGATTCTGTAGACACGACGTTCCGAGATATTGCCGAGTTCGGCAATGGCAATAGCAAGGAAATCCATCGCAAGGGCTATAGGCTGTCCGTGGAAGTTTCCTGCAGAGATTACCTCATCGGTATCGGGGAAAATGGTAGGATTGTCTGTTGCAGAATTTATCTCTGTCTCGAGTACACCGGCAACATAGTCTATAGTATCTTTTGAAGCACCATGCACTTGCGGTATGCAGCGAAACGAATATGGGTCCTGAACATGTTTCTTATACTGTGCTGCAATTTCACTACCCTCAAGAATCTCTCTTATATTCTTGGCGGTCTCAATCTGTCCGTTATGCGGTCTGATTGCATGTACATTATGTTCGAAGGGGTCGAGCCTGCCATCAAAAGCATCCAAAGACATTGCACCGATATAATCGGCCCATTTGCTCAGACGGCGCGAGTGAATGAGTGAATATACTCCGTATGCCGACATGAACTGCGTTCCGTTAAGCAGTGCAAGACCCTCTTTTGAGCATAGGGTAATTGGTGCCCACCCCATCTTCTCCATCATCACCGAGCTGTCTACAACCTTGCCATCAATCTCTACCTCGCCCAATCCGAGCAGAGGCAGACACATGTGCGCCAAAGGTGACAAGTCGCCCGAAGCACCAAGCGAGCCCTGTTCAAAAATGACGGGAATGATATTGGCATTGAACATCTCGACCAGACGCTCAACCGTTGCAAGCTGCACTCCCGAATGGCCGTATGAGAGCGACTGCACCTTGAGCAGTAGCATAAGACGCGCAATATCCGAAGGAACACGTTGTCCTGTACCGCAGGCATGCGACATCATAAGGTTTTTCTGCAAACGCGACAGATTCTCTTTATCAACAGATATATTGCACAGAGAGCCAAAGCCTGTTGTCACTCCATATATGGGGCTGTCGGTGTTCTCCATCTTATTGTCGAGATACTCACGACAATGATTGATACGCTGTTTGGCATCATCACTAAGTGCAAGTTTATAGCCCTTGGTCAATATTTCCTCAACACGGGCAATTGTGAGGTGTTCGGCACTGATATAATGAATCATATTCTTATGTTATTTGTTATTCTCGTTGAAAACTTTCTCTATCAAATCACTATCGGCAATATTAGGCATTGTCACTTTTAACAAGGGAGTGCGTTCCATCTGACGTTTTATGGCGAACATTGCACCATCGTTACGCGCCCAGCTGCGACGTGCAATACCGTTGTTGACATCCCACAGTAGCATCTCTTCAATGTGACGGGCCGAGTCGCACGAGCCATCTATAACCATTCCGAAGCCTCCGTTGATGACCTCGCCCCATCCTACACCGCCACCGTTATGGATTGACACCCATGTAGCGCCACGGAAAGAGTCTCCTATGACATTATGTATTGCCATGTCGGCACAGAATTGTGAGCCGTCGTAGATATTGGATGTCTCGCGATAAGGCGAATCGGTTCCCGAGACATCGTGATGGTCGCGACCAAGCACTACGGGAGCTGAAATCTCGCCACGCTCTATTGCCTCATTGAAAGCCAATGCAATGCGTGTGCGTCCCTCGGAATCGGCATAGAGAATACGCGCCTGAGAGCCAACGACAAGCCTGTTCTGCTTAGCCTCGCGAATCCAATGCAGATTATCGGCAAGCTGTCCTCTTATCTCTTCGGGAGCATCCTTAAGCATATCCTCGAGCACATCTGCTGCAAGGCGGTCGGTAACCTCAAGATCCTCTTCCTTACCCGAAGTACATACCCAGCGGAATGGGCCGAATCCGTAATCGAAGAACATAGGCCCCATGATATCCTGTACATATGAAGGATAGCGGAACTTTCCGTTCTCGTCCATAATATCGGCTCCGGCACGCGATGACTCAAGCAAGAATGCATTGCCATAATCAAAGAAATACATTCCACGGGCAGTAAGCTTATTTATTGCAGCCACATGACGACGCAGCGACTCCTGCACACACTCGCGGAAACGCTCGGGCTCTTCGGCCATCATGCGGTTAGACTCTTCGTAGCTGTAACCCACCGGATAATAACCACCGGCCCATGGGTTATGCAATGATGTCTGGTCGGAGCCTAAGTCTACATCTATATTCTCTTCGGCAAGACGTTCCCAAAGGTCGACCACATTGCCCACATATGCAAACGAAACCACCTCTTTCGACTCTACAGCACTCTTTATTCGTGGAATAAGCTCGTCAAGCGAAGTATGGAGTTCATCGACCCAGCCCTGATTGTATCGTTTCTCGGCTGCAGCGATATTGATTTCGGCAGTAACGCTTACCACACCCGAAATATTTCCCGCCTTGGGTTGTGCACCAGACATACCACCAAGACCGGCTGTCACGAACAGCATACCTTTAAGGTCATTCTGTCCCGGTTTCATACGCTTGCGCGCAGCATTCATCACTGTGATGGTTGTTCCGTGTACTATACCTTGCGGACCTATATACATATATGAGCCGGCTGTCATCTGTCCATACTGCGACACGCCCATTGCATTGAAGCGTTCCCAATCGTCGGGTGTCGAGTGGTTGGGAATAACCATTCCGTTTGTCACTATAACTCTCGGCGCATCCTTATGCGAGGGGAAGAGTCCGAGCGGATGACCCGAATACATGACAAGGGTCTGCTCGTCGCTCATCTCGGCAAGGTACTTCATAGCCAAACGGTATTGTGCCCAGTTCTGGAACACCGCACCGTTGCCTCCGTAAGTGATGAGTTCGTGGGGATGCTGTGCGACTGCCTTGTCAAGGTTATTCTGTATCATCAGCATAATGGCAGCTGCCTGTCGCGAGCGTGCCGGATACTCATCTATGGAACGAGCCTTCATCTCGTACTCGGGACGCAAGCGGTACATATATATGCGTCCGTAGTTCTTGAGCTCTTCGAGGAACTCGGGTGCCAACTCGGCATGATGTTTGGCAGGGAAATATCTCAACGCATTGGCAAGCGCAAGTTTCTTTTCATCATCGGTAAGGATATCCTTACGTTTGGGTGCATGATTGGCCGTTATATCATAGGCTCTTCTTGCCGGCAACACATCGGGAATACCGGCTAATATATCTTTCTGAAAATCGTTCATGTATACTCTCTATTATCAGTTTATTTTACTCTCTACTATCTCAAGAATCTCCTTTTCGGCCTGCTGTGCAAGTGCCTGTATCTCCTCGGCCTCTTTAACAAGCGCACCGGCAACTTCGCGGTCTTTGAGTCCTGCTGCATTTATCTTCACATTCAGGCATGCTCCCATTACAGCCGAACGTGCAGCAAGTGCACCAACGCCTGCATCGGATACAGAGTTGGGATTTCCTTCAACCGCCATTGCACGTACTATCTCGAATGCCTTATAAGCTGCCTTCATTGTGTGCAAAGGCACCTGTGTAGCATAGAGTGTGGCAACCTGCATTGCTTCGGCACGTGCAGCTTTCTCTTCGGCAGTGTTCTTGGGCATTGCAAATACATCCATTATCTTGTTGAAGGCAGCAGTATCTTCATCTACAAGTGTCAACAGTTCGTTCATTACTGCAATGCCCTTCTCGGCCCACTGCGAAAAATAGTCCCAACGGTCGTCCCAACCGGCCTTGTGCGAAGAGAGATTGGCAACCATAGTTCCCAATGCAGCAGCCAATGCTCCCATATATGCCGATATTGAGCCTCCACCCGGTGCAGGAGACTCGCTCGCTGTCTCCTCGGCAAAGGCGGCACAGGTCATATCGACAAGTTTATTCACGTTCTTCTGCTCTTCGGCCTCAAGGATATACTCCACAACTTTCTCTTCGGGTTTAAACTCCTTGAGGGTAGAGAGTCCCATGCTCTCTATTGCAATGCGCACCAATTCCCTTTCGGGAACACCAGCCGAACGGTGCTGTTTCTGCAAAAAGTAACGGCCTGCATCAACAAGTGCCTTTTTGGGTACAAGACCTACTATCTCGGTTCCTGTCACACGTACTCCGCGTGCATCAGCAGCCCTGCACACCTCGTCGAATGCAACATGCAAGGGTGTAACAGAGAGGTTTGTCATATTCATGGAAACCTGTGCTATGCCATACTCTTCGATAAACCATCCGATAGCCTTGCACTCTTTTAGTGTTCCGGGTATCATAACAGGCTCGCCATTTTCGTCTTTTACTATTTTTCCGACAATGGGATTACCCTCGCGCATGGGGCGACCTTTCTCGCGCACGTCGAACGCTATGGCATTGGCACGACGGGTTGAAGTTGTATTCAGATTGTAGTTTACTGCTACAAGGAAGTCACGCGCTCCTACAGCTGTTGCACCTGTGCGTGCAATACGTTCGTCATAAGGGCGTGCTCCAAAATCGGGTTGTTTTTCTTTGTTGGCCATCTTCTCGGGCAGCCCCTCGTACTCTCCTTCGCGGCAAACAGCAAGGTTGCGTCGCTCACTCCTGAATGCTGCTGCCTCGTAACAATATGTGGGAACGCCCAGCTCTTCGGCAATCCGTTTGGCAAGCGCACGCGCAAGCACGGCACACTCCTCCATAGTAACGCCTGACACCGGAATCAGAGGACATACATCGCATGCTCCCATACGGGGATGCGCACCTTTGTGGTTACGCATGTCAATAAGTTCGGTTGCACGTTTTATAGAGGCAACGGCTGCATCGACAACAGCCTCGGGCTCGCCCACAAAGGTAACAACAGTGCGGTTTGTAGCCTCGCCCGGATCGACATCAAGGAGCTTGACACCCTTTACCTTTTCTATAGCATCGGTAATTTGCTTTATTACATCCATATTGCGTCCCTCGGAGAAGTTGGGAACACACTCTATTATTCTCTTTTGCATAGTATTTTGTTTTTCAATTTTTCACATCCAAGAAAGCATTTTCCTTTTGTCATTTGAATGATATATACACAGAAGAACGTGCATTTAACAGACCGTTCTGCATCAGGCAATGTATATATTCGAGCATAGTTCAAATATACGAATATTTTTTAATAGCACTCTTTTTTTATACAAAAACAGAGGTAAATAGACAAAAAAATGAGTCCGACAAATCGGACTCATCAACCCACTACTGCATGTGGCAGTAGATTTTTATTCAAAACAGAAGCCAAAACCTTTACAGATGTCACAATAATTTCCGGTTATTCTTTTCACTTTTATCAGAATTCCATGGCATTTGTGGCATTACTGTCAACTTTATATCATCCACCGCCGGCAATGAGCTGCTGAGCAATTCCATAACTTGCTTATGTATGGGTTGGGGCGC
>CAJGCJ010000046.1 GCA_904501775.1 uncultured Bacteroidaceae bacterium
ATCTTAGCAAGCTGCATGTCGTAATTCTCGAGGAAGATAATCTTACCTACGAACTCGGGACGACGAGAAATCTCTACAATACGCTTAATCAAGCCCTGACCAGCACCATCGTGGGGGTGAGCCTTACCTGCGAACAAGAAGATGATAGGACGCTTCTCGTTGTTAAGAATCTTAGAAAGACGCTCAAGGTCGGTAAAGAGAAGGTGTGCACGCTTGTAAGTAGCGAAACGACGTGCAAAACCAATAACAAGAGCATCGGGGTTAATCTTGCTTACGATATCTACGATACGCATGGGATCGCCCTGATTCTTGAGCCAGTTCTCGCTGAATGCCCTACGGATGTGCTCGATAAGACGCTTCTTGAGAGCTACGCGAGTCTCCCAGATTGTGCTGTTGGGAACATTCTGAATAGCCTCCCAGATAGAAGCATTTGACTGGTCGCCCATGAAGTTGGGATCGAAATATTTAGCATAGAGCTCTCTCCACTCGTTAGCTGCCCATGTGGGGAAGTGAACACCGTTTGTTACATAACCAACGTGGTTCTCAGCGGGGAAATAGCCTTTCCAGATACCTGCGAACATATCCTTAGAAACCTTACCGTGAAGACGGCTAACACCATTGATCTCCTGACAAGTGTTGCAAGCAAATGTTGACATACAGAAACGCTCGTTTGCGTCACCGGCGTTGATACGGCCAAGGTTCATAAGGTCGTCCCAAGTGATGTTGAGCTGAGCTGCATAACCCTTCATGTACTTGCCGAAGAGTGTTGCATCGAAATAGTCATGGCCTGCAGGAACAGGTGTGTGAACAGTGTAAAGGCTTGATGAACGTACAATCTCCAATGCCTCCTCGTAAGAGAAACCATCCTTGATGTACTGTGTAAGACGGTAGAGATTGCAGAGTGCTGCGTGACCCTCGTTGCAGTGATAGATATCCTTCTTGATACCGAGTTTCTCGAGCATGATCATACCACCGATACCGAGCAGAATCTCCTGCTTCAGACGGTTTTCCCAGTCACCACCATAAAGCTTGTGAGTGATAGGACGGTCGAACTCGCTGTTCATCTCGAAGTCAGTGTCGAGAAGATAGAGTGATACACGACCTACATTCACTCTCCATACGTTAGCATGAACGAAGTAATCCATGAAGGGAACGCTCACTACCATAGGAGTGATGCCGTCAGCCTCGTATACGCGGTCGATAGGAAGTGTGTTGAAGTTCTGTGCCTCGTAGTTGGCAATCTGTGAACCGTCCATTGAGAGCGACTGTGAGAAGTAGCCATAACGGTACAAGAAACCAACAGCACACATGTCTACGTTAGAGTCTGAAGCCTCTTTCAAATAGTCACCGGCAAGAATACCAAGACCACCTGAATATATTTTCAATACATGAGAAAGACCATACTCCATACAGAAGTATGCAACCGATGCACGCTCAGCGTTGGGCTTAACGTCCATATATGCGCGGAACTGTGCATATACCTCATCGAGTTTCTTAAGAACGTTCTTGTTTTTAGCAAGCTCATCGAGCTTTTCTACACCAAGTTTCTCGAGCAAGAGAACAGGGTTCTCGACGCACTCCTCATAAAGTTTTGCATCGAGCATACGGAACAAGTCTTTTGCATCCTGGTTCCACTCCCACCAAAGGTTGTGTGCCAATTCATCGAGCTTTACAAGAGGCTCGGGGATGTACGACTTTACATTAATTGCTTTCCAAGCGGGTTGATTTGTGTTACTAATTGCAATCATATTTATAATATATGGTTATTATTTTTGCACTTTACAACAAAAAATTTGTAATTCTACCCGACACACCTTGATGCGCAGGCAGAATAACCGTTTTTATTTATTTTCTTGATTCAGCAGCTCTAAGAGCGAAGTCATAAGCCCGTAAGTAGTTCTTAATGAAGTGTTTCCACAACGCTTTGTCGGCAAGTTTTACGGCTTTCGACCTATACTCGGCTACCTCTTTCTCAGAAATTTTTGCAAAGGTACAAATAATTTTTGTAATAACATCGGCTGTTTCAAAATAGTTGCTATCATTTCTTTCAACAACCTCTACACCATCGCTCAGAAGGCCGTTTCGCTTTAGTTCTGAATTTACCCAAAGACCGAAGCCAGCCAAGTTTGTTGTAATTGTAGGAATATGGAACGCAACACTCTCAAGCGGAGTATAACCCCAAGGCTCGTAATATGAAGGATATATGCTGAGGTCATTACCTATCAATACATCGTAATAATCCTTATTGAATATACCGTCGTTGCCTTTAAGATAACAGGGAACATAGATTACCTTCACGCGATTCTTGCCATCGTAATTGGCCAATCCCATACGGCGGATAGACACTGCAATGGCATCTTCGTTAAAATTGCAAAGATGGTGTGTGAGATAAGGATCGGCAAGTGGGGTATTCCACTCGTTGTCGCTCGATGCAAGACGTTTCTGCAAGTCGCCACGGCCACCGTCCGACCACGCAGGCACATCGATGAACGCAATCACATCGCGCTCAAGTTCCTCGCACGCATTCAATCGGGCCATTGTCTCGAGGAAGAGGTCGATACCTTTGTTTCGCAACTCCATGCGGCCGCCAATACCAATCAAAAGAGCATCATCAGATATTTGTGAGCCGGTGAGGGCGCGGGCTACTCTCAAACGGAGAGCACGGGCCTCGTTGCGATGTTCGTCAAATTTTGCTCCGGTAGGAACAAAATCCTTCTCGAATCCGTTCTCAAGGATAACATCGATATCGCGTTCTATCAACTGGCTGCACTCCTTGGCAGTAAGTTCACTCACTGTTGTGAAGCAATCGACATTGTGCGCCGACTGTTTCTCGATAGAGTGTTTGGACTGCACGTTGAGTTCATCAGCCATCTGGTCGCCGTTATACTCTTCAAAGAAATCATAAAGAGGCTTTCCGTTAGATGCGATAGAACGTCCTATGCTGGTTGCGTGGGTGGTAAAAATTGTACCTACAGCAGGCAGCACCTTCTTCAAATAGAGCGCAGCACTTCCGCTCTGCCACTCGTGAGCCTGCACCACTACATTATCCTTCTCGGTCAAATGGAACTTATAGAAGCTCTCTATCACGCATCCAACAGCATAACCGAACATCACAGAGTCGTCATAGTCGCCATACGCATGTAATGAATCCACTTTGTAGTTATCCCAAAGCATATAGTAGAAACTCTCTTTCTCACTGAAATATGCGTCGAAATCGACAAGAATAACCTTTGGGCGACCGGGTATCTCCCAATAACCGCAACGCACCTTGAATTTTTCGTCAACAATGCTGTTGCGCCACTTTTTCCACAAGCGTTTATCTTCGGTGAAAAGCGGATTATCATTTTCGGCCCACAAATCGGGACCTATATATACAACATTCAGGCCATCTACATGAGACAAGGTCTCGGCCTTTGTAGAAAGCACTGTATAGATTCCACCAACCTTGTTACATACCTCCCAGCTAATCTCAAAGAGATAATTGGGGAGCATCAAATCTTTTTTCATTTATAAAATATGTATTATAATCACTTTATATTGGCACTCAGAAACGGGGGTTCCACCAAATGATGGGACCCTCGTTATCCGATGTAAGCAAAGAGGAGCAGAAAACAGGTCCACTCCCTCTTTATAACAATTTTATCCTTTAAATATTATGCAACTACTGCACTCGACATAAAGAATGCCGCACCCACAGCAACGATAGCATAAAGCTCGGGGAACACTGCGAAAGTAAGAGTACTACCCAAAGCATTGTTACCCTGACCGATAGAGACAATACCGTTTGCACAAACCTGTCCCTGACGAATAGCCGAGAAGAGACCTACAAGACCGATTGCTATACCTGATGCCAACACAGAGGCTGCCTGAATACCTGTAATCTCAGGAGTGAGAACCGGGTTGATTGATGCAAAGATAAAGTAACCTGCAAAACCATAAAGACCCTGACTACCGGGAAGAGCCGAAAGCATGATGAAATTACCGAATGCACCGGGATTCTTCTTCAAAGCGCCAACTGCCGCATTACCAGCAATAGTTACACCGTATGCACTACCGATACCCGAAAGACTGATCATCAAAGCGATACCAATGTAGGCGATCAATAAGTTCATTGTCATTTCCATAGTTGTAATTGATTTTAATATTATTATTATTTATATTTACTGATTATTATTTTTTAAAAGGCTTGTAAGCAGTGCCACCACCCTCGTAGCCTGCGTTCTTAAAGAACTCGACAAAGGTAAGGCGGATGGGATGTACAAAAGCACCGAGCACATTCATGAACATATTTATGCAGTGTCCGACAACAAAAATGAGCACTGTAACGATTGTACCTACAACGGGAACATCGGGACTCATACCTGTAGCCAATTGGTTGAACACCATTGCAAGCACACCACCCGAGAGACCCAAAGCGAATAGTCGCATATATGAGAGCATATCGCCAAGCAATCCTGTGGCCATGTTATATGTGTCCCACAATCCAAGGCCAATGTTCATGAAGATATTCTTTCCGGGAGAGTTGAGCAGGAAGATGCCTACTGCACCAATGCCCATAAGGATATACAACAGGGTAACATTCACCGATGGCATAAAGAACATCACAACAGCCGACAGCAGCAGTATGAGCCATCCCACAGTAGAGAGGGCATACTTGAAGCCCAACTGTATTGTCTGATTGACCATCTTCAATATCATCGCGAAGGCAATCTGTATACCTCCGAGGATGAACGAGAGGTTAAACAATGTCGAGTTTGTATCATTCTGTACGCCTGTTTCGGGGTCTACATAGGCCAATGACAGATTGTCGCGCCACCACTCCACGAACGGCAGTCCGCAGTCGTAGACACTGAATCCAAAGAATGAACCTGTTAGCGAGCCACACGCAATAGTAGATAATCCCAATGTCAACGCAAGGTTAACATATCCGCGCATGCCCTTCAACTTACCCGACAGGATAACGGCAAGTGCCGCAATGCTTATCACGAGTCCATAGCCCATATCTCCAAGACAGAGTCCGAAGAATATCATATAGAAGGGCGCAAAGAACGGGGTGAGGTCGAGCTCGTTGTACTTAGGCAGCATATATAGCTCACAGATAGGCTCGAAGAGTCTGAAGAATGCATTGTTCTTGAAACGGATAGGTACATCGTCACCGGGTTGCGGCTCACTGAACTCATAATAGACAGGCTCTTTCGAAAGCATGTCGTTCAAAGAGTCCTTTTCCTCTTGAGGAACCCATCCCTGCAAAAGAACAAGTTTGTCGTCACTCAATCTCTCGCCATTCAGTTCAAGGCGCGAGAACTCCATATTATGCTGCAGTTCCACGATAGCCGCTCTTATGGCAGGCAGCTTTTCATTGGCATACGAAGCCAACTGCTCTTCAAGGAGCTTAAGCTCTACCTGCAGACGCTCGGCCTCGCTCTTCAATGCCGACAACGACCTTGAAGGAATTCTTACAAGTTCGGCATCCACATCAACCTCTACTACATCGGCCGATGTTACTGTAACGAAATAGACACGTGTAGAGACCTGCTTAATTATTACAGCGTTATATTTCTCGCACCACGCATTGTCGAATGCCCTTAGGGTTGTACTGTACAAATTGATGTAGTAACCCTCGTTCTTCAATGCATCGAGCAATGATATGTCAAAATCGCCCCATGGCTCAAGAATAGAAATTTCTTTTTCTACAGCCATAAGAGTCTGCCTCATCTTATCAGATGTTGCGAATATCTCATCTACGCGGTTGGCTATTTCCGACACTCCACAGGCCGATGCAGCGACATCTTTCTGCTCGGGAGCATATCTCTCCAATGTCTTGACCAGACGCGAGTAACGGTTATAGTCGGCAAACATCTGTTGCAGCTGCTTTGACTCGACAGCACCTTTATTGTTCAACTCTACATGCAGCACACCGGCAGCACGCAACTTGAGCAGAAATTCCTTATAATCCTTGTGATATATAAGTGCTGTGAGTTTATTCATCTTACTTATCATGCTCTCACCTCCTCTCTTTGCTCCAACAACGACTTGAGAATCTTCTGTGATGACTTCGAGAGATTCTCCTCATCCTCCATAAAGCGTTTGATTTTACGAATAGCATCCTGATATCCGGGTATCTGCACCTTTTCGAACAGGTTAACCTTCTGAGTGGTTTTCTTTCGGGCAACTTCGAGAAGTGTCAATTTGCGGCTTAACAAGTCGCGACGTATCGCTGTCATTGCCATCTGTTTAAGCAGTTCTATGCCATCGGCATACCACTTGGGCGAATTGAACATACTGTATCGGGCAACAACAAACTCGGCATCCTTAAGAACGGGTACCAGAACACCGGCAACCTTCTTTCGGTCTACAATGAGTTTTCCAGTCTTCACAAGCGACGGGTCGAACTCGTTCCACAACATAAACAACGCACGATATTGTTCCAACTGACGAGCATACTCCTCGTCGTGTAGTTCCATTTCGTCCTTACATCTCTTTACCTCAATGCGCAACGCACTCTCCTTACTTTTTATAATAGGGAGGGTTCTCTGGCGCATTTTCAGCTGTTTCTCGAGATGCTGAAGCGATGTTTTATTATATTGGAATGAAATCATTATGACTTTTTTTATTTTACCCAGTGAGCGTCGACAAATTCTTTACGGATATTAACCTCCTCGGGTTTGAAATAGGTCGAGAAGAGTTTCCATGTAACATCGAGCATCTCGGTAGTATTCAGGTTCACATCAATGGCAAGCAGCTTGTCGGAATAATCCTTGGCAAATGCCAATGTACGTTTATCATAGTCGGTGAGGTCGAAACCGTTCTCCAATTTTGTCTTGGCGTTAGCAGCATCGGCATAGAGACGGACTGCCGCATTCATCACCTGAGGATGGTCTTTACGGGTCTTCTTACCTGCTACCAGCTGTTTCAAACGAGAGAGTGAGCGGAAGGGGTCTACAACAACCTTACCGATATCACTGTCGCGGCGCAAGAAGAGCTGACCCTCGGTGATATAACCGGTGTTGTCGGGCACAGCGTGTGTGATATCGCCACCCGAAAGCGTTGTCACAGCAATGATAGTGATTGAACCGCCCGAGGGGAACTGCACTGCCTTCTCGTATATCTTTGCAAGGTCTGAATATAGTGAACCGGGCATAGAGTCCTTAGAAGGAATCTGGTCCATACGGTTAGAGACGATAGACAAAGCGTCGGCATACATTGTCATGTCTGTAAGAAGCACCAAAACCTTTTGGTTCTTCTCGACAGCAAAATACTCGGCTGCGGTAAGTGCCATATCAGGTATAAGAAGACGCTCCACGGCGGGGTCTTCTGTAGTATTCATGAAACAGATAATGCGGTCGAGCGCACCAGCATTAGAGAAGAGGTTCTTGAAGTAGAGGTAGTCATCATTTGTCATACCCATACCTCCAAGAATAATCTTGTCGGTCTCGGCACGCATGGCCACGTTAGCCATAACTTGGTTATAGGGCTGGTCGGGATCGGCAAAGAAAGGAATCTTCTGTCCTGTCACAAGAGTATTGTTGAGGTCAATACCTGCAATACCTGTCGCAATAAGTTCAGAAGGCTGTTTACGACGTACGGGGTTAACCGAAGGACCACCAATCTCGACCTCAGTTCCCTCTACTGCGGGACCGCCATCGATGGGGTCGCCATAAGCATTGAAAAAACGTCCTGCAAGCTGGTCGCTCACCTTCAACGAAGGAGCTTTACCAAGGAACACCACCTCGGCATTTGTAGGAATACCGCCTGTTCCCTCGAACACCTGTAAAGTAACCTCGTCGCCCATTATCTTAACCACCTGAGCCAACTTGCCGTTAACGGTTGCAAGTTCATCATATCCTACACCGCTTGCATTGAGCGAGCAGGTAGCCTTGGTTATTGAGTTGATTTTTGTATATATTTTCTTAAAAGCCTCAGTTGCCATAATTTTTGAGTCTTATATGATTAAGCAATCTTTTTGGTTGCCAACAGATCTTGCAACTGCGCAAGATAGTTGTTATAGTTGGCCGAGTTGAACTCGGAGTAGTTCATCTGTTTACAGAGGTTGATGATCTTCTTGAAGAAATCGGTTACCTCCTCGAAGTCCTCGAAATCGAATTCCGAACGACAGATATCGGTTACCATGCTCAATATAGTCTGCTGACGCTCGAGCGAAGTAACAGCATCAATCTCGTCGAATGCATCCTGCTGCAACACAACAAAGTCAATAAGTTCCGACTTCCAGAATGTAACGTGATAGTCTACAGGTACACCGTCATCACCAAGGATGTTTATCTGCTCGGCAATCTCCTTACCACGCAACAGACGTGTCTTGGCTTCGTTTACCATTTCGAGCCAGCCCTCACCGATTCTCTCGGTTATATATTGGCCAAACTCGGGATATTCTATATATTTTGAATATGAGTCGATGGGGTTTACGGCCGGATAACGTTTCTTATCGGCACGCTCCTGCTCAAGCGCATAGAAACAGCGTGCGACCTTCTTTGTATTCTCTGTAACAGGCTCCTTAAGGTTACCACCGGCAGGTGACACAGTTCCGATGAAGGTAATTGAACCAACCTTGTCATTATTAAGGTAGACATATCCTGCACGGCTGTAGAAGTTGGCAATGATTGATGAAATATCCATAGGGAAGGCATCGGGACCGGGAAGTTCCTCCATACGGTTAGACATCTCACGGAGAGCCTGCGCCCATCGAGAAGTAGAGTCGGCCATAAGCAACACTCTCAGACCCATTGCTCTGTAATACTCGGCAATTGTCATTGCTGTGTACACAGATGCCTCACGCGCAGCTACGGGCATGTTAGATGTGTTGGCGATGATAATGGTACGTTCCATCAACTTGCGTCCTGTATGAGGATCGACAAGTTCGGGGAACTCGGTGAAGATTTCCACAACCTCATTGGCACGCTCACCGCAGGCTGCAATAATCACGATATCGGCCTCGGCCTGTTTTGAGATAGCATGCTGAAGCACCGTCTTTCCTGTACCAAAGGGACCGGGGATGAATCCGGTACCTCCCTCTACGATAGGGTTCAAGGTATCTATGGTTCTTACACCGGTCTCGAGCAATTTGAAGGGACGTGGCTTCTGCTTATAATCCTCCATTGCCACACGAACCGGCCATTTCTGAATCATGTCGAGCTGCTTCTCTTCGCCCTCACTGTTCACAATAACAGCTATTGTATCAGTGATACGGTATTCACCTGCTGCGACAATGCTCTTTATTGTCCAATCACCCTTAAGACCGAAAGGTGCCATTATCTTCAAAGGTTGGTGATTCTCCTCTACACTACCCAACCATGCTGCTGCATACACCTTGTCGCCCTGTTTTGCGATAGGCTCAAAATGCCACAGTTTCTCTTCGTCGAGGGGATTGGTGTAGTCGCCGCGCTTCAAGAAGACGCCCTCCATCTTATCGAGGTCGTTCTGCAGACCGTCGTAGTTCTTCGACAGCATACCGGGCGCAAGAGACACCTCAAGCATATGACCTGTAAATTCCGCTTCCTCACCAATTTTCAGGCGACGTGTACTCTCGAACACCTGAACATAGACCTTGGCTCCGTTAATCTTAATAACCTCGGCCATAAGACGGTCGCCTCCGGTTTTGATATAGCAAATCTCATTCTGAGCTACCGGGCCATCAACGGCCAACAGTACCATGTTTGCTATAACACCGGTTACTTTTCCTTTTGTTGCCATATATATATTTATTTTTTATCAATTCTTTGTATCAGTGAACACAGCCCCACTCTTCAGGCCCTCAATCAACTCGTTGTAACGCTGCATTCCCATATCTGAATCCAACGCAGCCCAACGCTCTATCATATCCAGTTTCTGCAAGAATATATAGAGTCTTTCGACTGTAAAATAATTAAACACAGAGTTATCATCAAGCCATTTCCAGCGTATCTCGTCGAGTTGTCTTTCACGCTCGTGCAATCTGTCATTCTCGCTCAAGCGGACAAGCTGTTCAAAACACTCTACAGTATTTGAGAGGCCGAAATCTCGGGTACTTGAGCTACGCAAAGCATCGGCAACCTCATCATTGCCAATAACACAGTCGGCAATGCTCAATTTATATTTACGGGCCAGCAATGCAACAAGAATATTATTTACATTCAAATTAAATTCGAACCATGAGGCCAAGAATTTATTCGACACCGACATTGCATATTCATAATATCGCGCACTCAAGAGATCGCTCCACATATATTCCCCACTCTCTTCATTTTCGAAATAGAATGTAAGAAAGTCCGATATGTATGAGGGAACATCATCGCCTGCCGTATCACCCTCTTTTACTGAATTAATGATTGACACCAACCGCTCCTGAGAGTAACAGCCTACACAGCTCAACACGCAGTCGTATCCACGCGAGAGCATTGTGAGAATATTATTGTTATCCCATGATAGAAAAAACAGATCGACAAGCTTGGCATCCTGCTCCTCCAACAAAGGATACAATTCTTCCCTAAAGCTTTCTATAGAGTAATTAGCCTTGCTGCCATCAAAAGCCACATCGGGCAGACCGGCAACCAGACAGTAGTAATTGCCCATTATACTTTAGAATAAGAGTTCAACAATCTGGGGGCGCAAGAACGATTTGAGGAACAGCTCGAATTCGTCTTTACCGAAATTAACCTTATATGAGCCATCGGCAGGAGATATCGAGAAAGAGCTCTTAAGACCATTAACCTGCTTGATTTCAACGCCTTTATCGAGAAGAGCCTTTGCCTTTGCTGCAAAATAAGCCTTCAATTCATCAGCCTCGGATGTTGAAATAACCAAGGGTTCGTCGGCACTCCAACGCTCGGCAATCTTAACAAGAATATTCTTGAGAGCATCGCCTGCGAGAACCTCTTTAACAGCCGAAGATACAATGGTGTCGGTTATGATGTTGGCAGCCTCTGACTTGAGTGCACTGACAGCCTGAGAACCATAAAGTTTAAGTTCTGAACGTGTGTTTACATCCAATTCAGTCGCTTTCTTTTGTGCTTCAGCTACAACATTATCAGCCTTCTCTTGAGCCTCTTTCAAAATGGCTGCAGCCTTCTCTTGTGCCTCTGCTATCAAACGGTCGGCCTCTAATTTTCCCTTTTCAACTCCCTCATTAAAAATTTTTTCGGTAAGTTCCTGAATCTTATTTTCCATATATAATTAGTTTGTTTTTCACATTTTGGTGTTATCCGACGCATTAAATAAATGCCAAATATTCAAGAGTACAAAAATAACTCTTTTTATTGTAATTTCAATCCAATTTTTAGCTTAATGTTTACAAAAGATTCTTTTTTTAGTAAAAAAAATCCTAATAACAATCCACTGGTTGACAAGAGTATATAGGACAGAGAAAACCGTATCACCTTAGTCTGTTCTTATTAAAATGCGGAGCTGCATAAAAGATAAAAAAGAGCGTAGAAAGCACCACCAGCAGAGTCCCCATAGTAAAGCTAAGAGCAAAACTGCCGTTGCCAAGAGCACCTCCCAACAACATGCCCATTCCAATACCCACATCCCACCCTGTAAGATATGTAGCTGTGGCAGTAGCCCTACGGGAGTTTGGCGCAAGATTGACGAACAGAGTATTGAAAGCCGGGAACATGGTTCCGAAACCATATCCTATAAAGAGTGCAGAAACAAAATAGATCACATAGGTAACTGTGATATCATAATCGGCAAAAAATGAGAGCAACGCCTCGCCAAGGACACCCCAGAATGCAATGAACATACCATTTCTTATCGTACTTGTAATATATCCTTTGTCAACCCTCTTACCTGAGAAAAGACGCGAGACAATAAGTCCAAAAGCCATTATGGTAAAGAAAAGGCCGGTATCGGTTGTGAGGCCTATATTATTGGCATACATTGCCATGTAACTCGTAGTCATGCCATAAGGAACAGCAAGCAGCATAAGTGCCACGCATGCAGGAATTCCTGCAGACAGGAAGAATCTGTCGGTAGACAAAACAGAGGTTGTAGCGACACTACCCATGGCTCTATTCGAAGTTTTGACAAACTGAGCAAACAATAAACCAGACAGAGCTGAAACAACAGCCATGACAAAGAGAGAGGTATACCCCGATGAAGATACCACAAACAAACCGGCCATTGGCCCGAAAGCCATAGCCAGATTATTCATAACACCATAATACCCCAACCCCTCTCCACGCCGGGAAGAGGGCATGACATCAATAACAAGAGTATTTGCAGCTGTAGTAAGAGAGCCGAAGGCAAATCCATGGAATACCCTCAATACCACAAAGATAGCCAAAGAGGATTTAATTCCCAAATAGCCGATAAAAGCCAATGCGAACATTATATAAGATGCAATGTACACACGTTTACGGGGAAAAAGATCGGCAACGAAACCGGCAAACGGACGCACACACAACACAGCCACAACATAACACGACAAGACAACGCCAACCAAATGAGGTTCGACATCAAATACTTCTGTCAGATAAAAAGGCAATGTGGGAACGAGAAGAAAAAAAGAGAAAGAAGTAAGAAAAGATGCCACACACAGCAATATATAACTGAGCGTAAAAAGCCTCTCTTTTTTACATACATCACCATCCATACATTAATACAACTATCAGATTACACAACCCACATTAGCAAAATACAAAAACATATCTTATTGATTTACCACCACTTACTCAAATCAATTATCATAAACAGCAAGTAAATCATAATATTGAAATTTACTTATAAATAGATATTTAAAATCAATATCTGACAGCACAAAGGTAACACAATTAAAGGCAAAGAATAATAATTGGATATAAAATTTTCAACTGAAAGAAAGGAAACATTACATGAATAAATTCATTATTTTTATAAAAATGTCATGAAATATCAAGATAAAAATAGTAGTTTTGCGGCCTTATCTAAAAACGAGAACAATGAGAGAAGTAATTCCCCAAGAGACAAGCCGAGCATACGCATTCGAAATGTGGATGAAAGCACCGATGCCAATGGTAACATTTTTCAAAAGACTAAATGTAACTAATTTAGTAAAAATCAGCCGTAGAAAAGGGCTCAAATTCAATATGCTCATGTTATACTGTATTGGCAGAGCAGCAAGCAAAATTAAAGAGTTCTACATACTACCTGTCGACGGAAAACTTATACAATATGACAAAATAGCCGTTAACACAATAATAGCCAATATAAAAGGAGAAATTAGCTCGTGCGACATTCCATTTGATAGCAACCTTTCACAATTCAACAAAGAGTATCTTCAGTTGACACAGCATGTAGCCAAAGAGTGCTGCAACCACGACATAACAGACAGCATGGTAATAGGTACCTCTGCATTGGTACAATATGAAATAGAAGGAGCAGTGGGCATGTACAGCGGAATATTCAATAACCCGTTCCTCATTTGGGGAAAATACAGAAAAGAATGGTTCAAGAGAACACTAACAATATCATTCCAATTTCACCACACACAAATGGACGGGGCACATGCCTCACACTTTTTAGACGAACTGCAGAAAGAAATAGACA
>CAJGCJ010000047.1 GCA_904501775.1 uncultured Bacteroidaceae bacterium
AAGTACGATTTTACTCTCAAAGGTAAGGCCGATATTGCCCCTGCAGTTGTAAAGGCCGAGCCTGCAGCCCCCAAGGCTGTTGAGCCTAAGAAGGTTGTTGAGCCTAAGAAAGAGCCCGCAAAACAGCAGGAGCAGCCTGTGACTCCAAAAGCCGAGGAGCCCGTTGCTGAGCCGCAACAGCAGGTCAAAAGCGAGGCCGTTGAGTCTGACGAGGCTTATATCAAGCAGTTGTGGACTCCCGTTGTAGACAAGTTGGAGGCTTTTGGCGAGACAGGCGAGCGTTCATTGTGGCTCACATTCCTGCTTGGTCTTGGTGGTGGCCTTGTAGCGTTGCTTACACCCTGTGTGTGGCCTATCATTCCAATGACAATGAGTTTCTTCCTCAAACGTACAAAGAGCCGCAAACAGTCATTGACCGAGGCTGTTACATACGGTGTGTCAATCATCGTGATTTATCTGGCTTTGGGACTCTTCGTTACATTGGCATTCGGCGCGAGTGCGCTCAACGCCCTCTCTACGAATGCAGTCTTTAATATACTTTTCTGCTTGTTGCTTGTGCTCTTTGGAGCATCGTTCCTTGGTGGTTTCGAACTTACATTGCCCTCGTCATGGGTTAACAAGGTCGATGAGAAGGCAAGCAATACAACAGGCTTCATAAGTATATTCTTTATGGCATTTACTCTGGCGCTTGTATCGTTCTCGTGTACAGGCCCCATCATCGGATTCCTTCTTGTAGAGATGACAACAGAAGGCTCTTTCTTCGGCCCTGCAATAGGTATGTTGGGATTTGCAATAGCATTGGCTCTTCCCTTTACATTCTTTGCCATCTTCCCCACACTGCTCAAGCAGGCTCCCCGTTCAGGCGGTTGGATGAACACTGTGAAAGTTGTGCTCGGTTTCATTGAGTTGGCATTTGCCCTTAAGTTCTTCTCGGTAGCCGACCTTGCCTACGGCTGGAGACTTCTCGACCGCGAGGTGTTCCTTGCCATCTGGATTGTCCTTTTTGCTTGTCTTGGTCTTTACCTGTTGAATATTATCCGTTTCCCCCACGACGACGAGGGCGAGACAAAGACATCTGTTCCCCGTTTCTTCCTTGCACTTTTGTCGCTTGCATTTGCAGTGTATATGATACCCGGTCTTTGGGGTGCTCCCTGTAAGGCAATCAGTGCTTTTGCTCCTCCTATGTGGACTCAGGATTTCAGCCTTAACAAGAACGAGATTCATCCCATAAGCTACGACTACGAAGAGGGTATGCGCATTGCCAAAGAGAAAGGCATGCCTGTGCTGCTCGACTTTACCGGTCACGGCTGTGTGAACTGTCGCGAGATGGAGGCTGCTGTGTGGACCGATGACCGTGTTATCGATATTCTCCATAAAGAGTATGTGCTTATTTCGCTATATGTGGATGACAAGACACCTCTTCCTCAGATTATAACAGTTGAGGAGCAGGGCCAGACAGTGAAACTGCGCACTGTGGGCGATAAATGGAGCTATCTGCAGCGTGTCAAGTTCGGTGCAAATGCACAGCCCTTCTATGTTCCGGTAGACAACAATGGTAATCCTTTGAACGGTTCATACTCTTACGACAAGAATGTCGATGAATATATAAAGTTCCTCAAGGGTGGTATTGCCAACTATAAGAAATAAACCGTATAATATGCAGTCAAGGCACGCCTTGACTGCATCAGCATAAATTCAAAGTAGCTAAAGAGATGAATGAAACAACTTTGTTGAGACCTTTTATCTGCCGCCGTGCCGATAAGATATCGGAATATGCGAATAACACCGAGAAGATTCAGAGCGGTGTGTTGCGTCGTTTGATAGATACTGCAGCGTCAACCGAATGGGGTGTGAAGCACAACTACGGCAGCATTAAAAGATACAGTGACTATGCCTCTAATGTAGGTGTACAGGACTATGAAACACTGAAAGGATATATCGACCGTATGCGTCATGGCGAACGCGATATCCTGTGGAAAGGTCGTTGCCGTTGGTATGCAAAGTCATCGGGCACAACAAACGATAAGAGTAAGTTCATCCCTGTGACCGACCGCGGTTTGCAGAATGTTCACTATAAAGGTGGTTTTGATGTTGTATCGCTCTATCTGCGCAATAACAGGGCTAGCCGTTTCTTCTCGGGTAAGGGACTTATTCTTGGAGGCAGCCATGCCAGCAACTATAATCTCGAAGGCTCGCTTGTGGGCGACCTGAGCGCGATACTCATAGAGAATGTGAATCCGTTTGTGAACTTCTTGCGTGTGCCCGGCAAGGATATAGCACTCCTGAGCGACTTTGAAGAGAAGATGGAGAAGATTGCACGTGCCACAAGCAAGGTAAACGTTACCAATATCTCGGGTGTTCCGTCGTGGATGATGGCTGTGCTGAAACACATGCTCGAAATTACAGGTAAAAAGAGCGTCGACGAGGTGTGGCCCAATCTCGAGGTCTTCTTCCATGGCGGAGTGGCTTTTACTCCCTATCGTGAGCAGTATAAGCAGCTTATCTGCAACCCCGATATGAAATACATGGAGACCTATAACGCGAGTGAGGGATTCTTCGGTATTCAGAACGACCCCTCCGACCCGTCAATGCTCCTTATGATAGACTACGATGTCTTCTACGAGTTCATCCCCATGGATGAGTTCGATTCTCCCAATCCTACGGTACTTCCTTTGTGGCAGGTTGAGACAGGCAAGAACTACGCAATGCTCATAAGCACATCGTGCGGTCTGTGGCGTTACATGATAGGCGATACCGTACGTTTTACAAGCAAGGAGCCCTATAAATTTGTAATAACAGGCAGAACAAAACATTTTATTAATGCGTTTGGTGAGGAGTTGATAGTTGACAATGCCGAGCAGGGATTGAAGGCTGCCTGCGAAGCTACAGGCGCTCAGGTTTCCGATTATACCGCAGCACCTGTCTTTATGGATGCCGAGGCACGTTGCCGTCACCAGTGGCTCATTGAGTTTACAAAAGAGCCTTCGTCGCTCACTCTGTTTGCCGAGGTACTCGATAAAACTCTGCAGCAGATAAACTCCGACTACGAGGCAAAGCGTTATAAGGATATAACACTTCAGCAGCTCGAAGTTGTCAAGGCCAATGACGGCCTGTTCAGTTCGTGGCTCAAGAGTAAAGGCAAGTTGGGTGGTCAGCACAAGGTGCCCCGCCTCAGCAACAGCCGACAATATATTGAAGAACTGCTATCAATGAACAGTTGACATATTATGATTCAGAAGATAAAAATAAAATATCTGCCTCTGTTGATACTGTTGACAGCTTGTGCAAGCATAGGTAACCCCGATGGCGGCCCTTATGACGAAGACGCTCCGATTTTTGTGTCGAGTACACCGCAGGCCTACGCTACAGCTGTAAAAGATGGAAAGATTGTGCTTGAGTTCAATGAAAATATCAAGCTCGAAAAAGCCTTTGAGAAGGTGGTTGTCTCTCCTCCGCAATTGGAGATGCCCGAGATTAACTACAGTGGCAAACGCATCACCATCCAACTGCTCGATACTCTAAAGCCCAATACCACCTATTCGGTAGATTTCAACGATGCAGTAGTCGACAACAACGAGGGTAACCCTCTCGAGAATTTTGCCTTTGTATTCTCAACAGGCAATAATGTCGATACTCTTGCAGTGTCGGGTACAGTGCTTGATGCGTCAAACCTTGAGCCCATTAAGGGCATGCTTGTGGGTGCATATAAGGCAGGCAGTGATACACTCTTCTCTACAACTCCTTTTGAACGCCTGTCGCGCACCGACAGCCGCGGCCGTTTCACGATAAAGGGTCTTGCCCCCGGTAGCTATCGCATATATGCCCTTGCCGATGCCAACCAGAACTATTTCTTCGACCAGAAGAGCGAAAAAATTGCCTTCATGGACAGGACTGTAGAGCCCTTTGCCACACCTGCCATGCGTGCCGATACGATATGGCGCGACAGCACCACAATCGACTCGATAATGTATGTGCCCTACACACGTTTTCAGCCCGATGACTTGGTGTTGCGTGCATTCAACGAGGAGTTCTACTCGCAGTATCTTCTGAAAAACGAGCGTAAGGAACATAATAATTTTATACTCTATTTTGCAGACAGCAACGACTCATTGCCCAAGATTAAAGGACTCAACTTCGACGAGCGCGATGCTTTTGTGGTAGAACCGTCGGCAAAGAACGATACAATAAAGTATTGGCTTAAGGATACAGCTGTCTATTACATGGATACGTTGCGCCTGTCAGTTACATATAACGTGCTCGACTCGATGCAGCAGGTAATAGCCCGCACCGATACGATAGACCTTACAGCCAAGAGGTCGCGTGCCAAGTTGATTGAAGACGAGAAACGTGCATACGAAGATGCAAAGAAAAATTTCCTTAAGCAGGCTCGCCGTCGCAGCGATTTCGATGAGGAGAATCCCCCTGTGTATGTGCCTCCCACCAAAGAACTGAAGATAAAGCCAAAGAAGACCTCGGATGTAAATATTCCCTATTTGCTTACATTTGACGAGCCTCTGTTGTCAATAGACACTTCGTATATACATGTGAGCAAGGTTGTAGATGACTCCACAACAGTGGAACTTCCCTTTGCCTTCCGCACATACAAAGGACAGCATCGTGCTTATGCCATATATGCCGAGTGGCGTCCCGAAGAGTCGTATAATGTTACAATAGACTCGGCAGCTTTCCATGGTCTTTATGGAGGAACTTCAAAGAAGTATAACGAGACGCTTAAATTCCGCTCACTCGATGAATATGCAGTGCTCAGGCTCCACATTCCTGCATCAGGCACAGGCGCTATTGTACAGTTGCTCGACAAGAGTGACAATGCAGTGGCAACTGAGTTGACAAAGCAGGACAGATGTACATTCTACTATGTGAAGCCCGGAAAATATTATCTGCGTCTTATTATGGACGATAACAGGAATGGTGTTTGGGATACCGGTGATTATGCCAAAGGCATCCAGCCCGAGAAGGTCTATTATTATCCCCATTCGCTCGACCTGCGCGCCCTCTTTGAATATGATCAGGACGATTGGAATCTTGGAGAGCCGTTCGACAAGCAGAAACCGCTTGATATAACCAAGCAGAAGCCCGATAAAGTCAAACAGAAGCGCAATCGTAACGCAACGCGCAATTTCAGATGACAATGGAGAATAAGATAAGAAAACATATAATACTCTCGCTACTGATTATATTTGCCCTGCCAATCCCGGCGCAGAATATCAAGCAGACACCGGCATTCCGCTCGGGCGAGACACTGGAGTGTACTTTCTACTTCAATTGGAAGTTCATCTGGGTCAAGGCCGGTGGTGCCTCTCTCTACATACGCGACACCATCTTCAATGGTCAGCGTGCTCAATACATGACACTCTTGAGTTCAACCAATAGCACTGCGGATGCCTTCTTCCGCATGCGTGACACCCTTACAACGGTGTTCACTCCCGACCTTCGCCCTATATACTACCGTAAGGCATCGGCCGAGGGAAAACGCTACTATCTTAATGAGGTGTGGTACACATATCTTCCCGATTCTCTTGTAAAGGTGCGACAATTTTACCGTCGCGATAAGGATACCCCCCAATATAAAGAGGAGATTGTCAAGGGAGGTGTATATGATATGATGAGCCTTCTTGCCTATGCACGAACGCTCGACTTTGCATCGCTTAAGAAAGGGCAGCGTCTTACATTCCCCGTCGCAACAGGTAAACGTATAGTGCCGCAGCACCTTATATACAGGGGTAAGAAGCGTACCAAATCGGACGATGGACACGACTACGACTGTCTTGTGGTGTCGCTTGTCGAGGAGCGTAACGGCAAGGAACGCGAGATTATCAATTTCTACGTCACCAACGACGACAACCATCTGCCTATCTTGCTCGACCTCGCACTCAATTTCGGCTCGGCCAAGGCACGCCTCTCCAAAAAGAGCGGCCTGTTGTACCCCTTGAAGTCTATGCGCGACTGATTGCGTAAAACTGCTGAATAATAATGCGTACTCTCCTTACGGCTCTTTTTGTTGTGGCAATGGCTGTTCCCGTTAATGCACAGGATAATGAGCTTCTTATGAGAGTAGACAAGGCTATATACAGTCAGATGCAGCGCTTTCCGTCGAGTACATTGCGTGATATCTATAAGAACTTCTTTCACGATTATTTCGGTGTTGCCCACATGATAGGCGATACTGCACAAGTAAGGCAACATATTGTCGATGAGCTATCGGCAGCAGACACTCTTGATGCGGCCTACTACGAGCCCTGCGGCTATAATAACAACTTCTACCGTGTGAACCTCTCTGCTTTAAGGGATGGCCTTATAACGCTCGATGAACTTGTCAATGCCTTTATGTCAAGCCTTCCTTATTCGCGTATTCAGATGGACGCACAGTGGACTACAGAGTGGAGTATGATAGAAAGTCGTGTACATATCCATTTCCCTCATATAAAGGGGTACGCGGCCGATTCGCAGTTTATATCCGATAACCTTTCAAGAGGTATTTATGTGATGCACCACAGCGAGGAGTATAGCAGGGCGTATCATCCGCACTATAGGGTAGTGTACAAAGAGGTTTTCCTCGACAGCCTGCTCCCGCGTCTGCTTAAGTAATATCCTTACGTTTTCTATTCTCTGAATTATTTACCCTATTGAATAAATAAAATGACCCGTTCCATTTTGGAACGGGTCATTTTATTTATGGATTTTATTGTGCTATACGATTATTCGTTGCTCCAATCCATCTTAGACATACGCTGGTAGCTTGCGTAACGTTTCTTCGCCATGCCCTCAGCAGCAGTGAACAACTCCTGAGCCTCTGCGGGGAACTGCTTTGCAAGTGATGCGTAACGTACTTCTCCCTGCAAGAACTCCTGGAACTTGTCCCACTGAGGTTCTTTGCTGTCGAGTGTGAAGGGGTTCTTGCCCTCATCCTCGAGTGCGGGGTTGTAACGCCACAGGTGCCAGTAACCGCACTCTACAGCGGCAGCCTGCTCAGCCTGTGCCTTACCCATACCCTTGCGGATACCGTGGTTGATACAGGGAGCGTATGCGATAACGAGTGAAGGACCGGGATAAGCCTCAGCCTCGCGAATAGCCTTCAAGCACTGGTCGTAGCTTGCGCCCATTGCAATCTGTGCAACGTAAACATATCCGTAGGTTGTAGCAATCATACCAAGGTCTTTCTTGCGGATACGCTTTCCGGCAGCAGCAAACTTGGCAATAGCACCAAGAGGAGTAGACTTGGAAGCCTGACCACCGGTGTTAGAGTAAACCTCAGTATCGAGTACAAGGATGTTCAAATCCTCGCCCGATGCAATTACATGGTCGAGACCGCCGTAACCGATGTCGTATGATGCACCGTCACCACCGATAATCCACTGTGAACGCTTAACGATGTATTGCTTGATGTTGAGAATCTCCTTGCACTTGTCGCACTGGCAAGCCTCGCAAGCAGCAATGATAGCAGGAGCGATCTCCTTGGTAACAGCCGAGCTGTTCTTGTTGTCGAGCCACTGCTGTGCAAGTGCCTTGAACTCCTCTGTACAGCAGCTGCATGTCTGAACCTCTGTGAAGAGACGCTCGAGACGTGCGCGCATCTTGTTCTCGGCAAGTTTCATACCAAGACCGAACTCACAGAAGTCCTCGAACAATGAGTTAGCCCATGCAGGACCCTCGCCATTCTCGTTTGTTGTATAAGGAGTTGAAGGAACAGATGCAGAGTAGATTGAAGAACAACCTGTGGCATTTGCTACTATCTCGTGGTCGCCGAACAACTGACTGATGAGTTTTACATAAGGAGTCTCACCGCAACCTGAACATGCTCCTGAGAACTGGAACAAAGGTGTTGCGAACTGTGAGTTCTTGGGGTTGCTCTTGATGTCAACAAGGTTCTGCTTGCTCTTGACATTCTTAACGCAGTAATCCCAGTTTGCAGCCTCTTCGCGCTCGTCCTCGAAGGGAACCATCTCGAGAGCCTTGCCACCGAGTTTGGGATTGCCGGGACATACGTCAACACAGTTACCGCAACCCAAGCAGTCCATAACACCAACCTGTATGCGGAAGTGCATGCCCTTGAGTGCTGCGGGTGCCTTCATTTCAATCTTATTGGCATTGAGACCGGCAGCCTCCTGCTCGTCCAATACGAAGGGACGGATACAAGCGTGAGGACAAACGTATGAACATCTGTTACACTGGATACAGTTCTCCATGTTCCACTTGGGAACGAATGCGCTTACACCGCGCTTCTCGTATGTAGATGTTCCGCAAGGCCATGTACCATCCTCGATACCAACGAATGCCGATACGGGAAGATCGTTACCGTTCTGTGCGTTGATAGGACGAACGATATTCTTGATGAAATCGGGCTCGTCACGCTCAACGGGAGCGTCAGCAGGCAGATTAGCCCATGCAGCATCAATTGTAAGCTGCTTGTATTCGCCACCGCGATCAACAGCTGCGTTGTTCTTGTCGACGATGTCCTGACCCTTCTTGCCATAAGACTTAACGATGAACTTCTTCATCTGCTCGATGGCAAGGTCTACAGGGATAACCTCTGTAATGCGGAAGAATGCGCTCTGAAGGATAGTGTTGGTACGGTTGCCCAAAACAATCTCGCGTGCAATCTTTGTTGCGTTGATATATTATACTGTTATGTCGTTCTCAGCAAAATATCTCTTCACGTTGTTGGGAAGGTGCTTAGCAAGCTCCTCGCCGTCCCAAACAGTGTTCAAGAGGAATGTACCGCCTTTCTGCAAGCCCTTGATTACATCGTACATACGCAAGTAAGCCTGTACGTGGCAAGCAACGAAGTTAGGAGTATTTACAAGATATGTGCTGCGGATGGGCTTGTCACCGAAACGAAGGTGTGAGCAGGTGAAACCTCCCGATTTCTTGGAGTCGTAAGAGAAGTAAGCCTGACAGTGCTTGTCGGTGTTCTCACCGATAATCTTGATAGAGTTCTTGTTTGCACCTACAGTACCGTCTGCACCCAAACCGTAGAACTTAGCCTCGAACATACCGTCAACAACGGCAATCTCCTCTTTCTTGGGGAGTGAGGTGTATGTTACGTCATCGGTAATACCCAATGTGAAGTGGTTCTTGGGAGTGGGGAGTGCAAGGTTCTCATACACTGCCATAATCATAGCGGGTGTAGTGTCGTTTGAACCCAAACCGAAGCGGCCGCCTACGATAGTGGGGTTGATAGCCTTCAACTCCTCGCAGCTTGCGAATGCCTCAACAATGTCAAGATACAAAGGCTCACCGTTGCTGCCGGGCTCTTTTGTACTGTCGAGGACTGCAATGCGTTTTGCGCTCTTGGGCATAACTGCAGCAAGGTACTTGAGTGAGAAGGGACGATAGAGGTGTACGGTTACCAAACCAACCTTCTCGCCACGTGCCATCATGTAGTCGATAGCCTCCTTGGCAGCCTCTGTAGCTGAACCCATAACGATGATTACGCGGTCTGCATCTTCAGCACCATAGTATGTGAAGGGAGCGTAGTTACGTCCTGTGATAGCCGAAATTTCGCGCATGTACTCTGCGACGATGTCGGGCACTGCCTCGTAGTAGGGGTTTACACTCTCCTTGTGTGTGAAGAATGTCTCGGGGTTCTCGGCTGTACCGCGTGTAACGGGTGATGTAGGGCTGAGAGCTCTGTTGCGGAATGCCTGAACGCCTTCCCAATCTACCAAAGGAGCAATCTCCTCCTGCTCAATCATCTCAATTTTCTGTATCTCGTGTGATGTACGGAAACCGTCGAAGAAGTTCATGAAAGGAACACGGCTCTTAATTGTTGCAAGATGCGCAACAGCCGAGAGATCCATAACCTCCTGTACCGAACCCTCGCAAAGCATTGCGAAACCGGTCTGACGACATGCCATAACGTCCATGTGGTCGCCGAAGATACAGAGTGAACTACCTGCGAGTGAACGTGCCGAAACGTGGAATACGCTGGGGAGCAATTCACCGGCAATCTTGTACATGTTGGGAATCATCAAAAGAAGACCCTGCGATGCGGTAAATGTGGTTGTCAACGCACCGGCCTGCAATGAGCCGTGAAGCGCACCTGCAGCACCGCCCTCTGACTGCATTTCCTGAACCGAAACAGTCTCGCCAAAAAGGTTCTTACGACCCTGAGCAGCCCATTCGTCTCTGTACTCTGCCATAGGCGATGATGGAGTGATAGGGTAGATTGCTGCTACCTCGGAAAACATATAAGCGATGTGAGCCGCTGCCTGATTTCCGTCACAAGTGATGAATTTTTTTACTTTTGTCATACTGCAATAGTTTTATGAATTGTATTGTATACTTCAACTTTTCTCTGTCGGCCGTTTTTTCTGATTGTTATCATGTTGTCTGACCTCTCTTTTGTGGCAGGCATAATGTGCCAACAGCTACAGTTATTCATGCAAAATTACAAAATAATTCGGATATACCTCCTATGTAACCGCTAAAATGAGTACTTTTGTGATATTTTTTATATGAACAGGTTCAGAATATTATATTTGTTATTTTTTGTTGCTCTGCCTATCTCTTTGGTGGCCCAGTTCGTGCATCCCAAGTACGAATATCGTGCGGTGTGGCTCACGGTGATTGAGAATCTCGATTGGCCACGTACACAGGTAAGGAGTGAGGCCGATATCAGGGTGCAGAAGCAGGAACTGATTGGAATTCTCGACTCATTGAGCATGCTAAATGTCAATTGTGTCATGTTGCAGACTCGCGTCAGGGGTGATGTTATATATCCGTCAGCAATAGAGCCGTTCTCAAAAGCACTTACCAATGTTCCGGGCGGTGATCCCGGATACGACCCGTTGGCATTTGCCATCGACGAGTGTCACAAGCGTGGCATGCAGCTTCATGCTTGGGTGGTTGCATTGCCTTTGGGCAGTGCGCAGTATGTGAAGGAGCAGGGACGTAAGGCACTGAAGAACAGGAAACCGTCGTTGTGCCGTCTTTATAAGGGCAGCTGGTATATGGAACCCGGCCGCCCCGGAACTGCCGATTATCTTTGTGACCTTGTGAGTGAGATTGTAAGCGGCTACAACGTGGATGGCATTCACCTCGATTACATACGTTACCCCGACCGTCCTAATGGTTATCCCGATGGCAATCTCCACAGCCGTTATGGCCGTGGCCTCTCATTAGGCGATTGGCGCCGTTCCAATATAACAGAGATAGTGCGTAGGGTGTATGGCACAGTGAAAGCCCTAAAACCTTGGGTAATGGTCAGTTGCGCACCTCTTGGGAAACACGACGACCTTACCGCCTACTCTTCATTGGGATGGAATGCACGTTGTACAGTCTTTCAGGATGCGCAGGAGTGGATGCGCGAGGGTATTATGGATGCTCTTTTCCCTATGCTCTATTTTAAGGGAAACGACTTTTATCCCTTTGTGCTCGACTGGAACGAGAATATCAGTTCGCGTCACATAGCTCCCGGAATGGGAACCTATCGTCTTTTGCCCCAATATGGCGATTGGGATGCCGTTGAGTTGCAGCGTCAGATGCTCACTACACGTTCGGCCGGTGCTGCCGGAACGGTAATGTTCCGCACTCGTCATCTGCTCGATGATATCGACAACTTCTCCCACATATACTCGGCAATAAACCGTTATAAGGCCCTTGTACCGCCTATGAAGTGGTTGTCGACAAAAGAGCCGCAGGCGCCATCTGCTTTGAACGGCCATTGGAGTGGCGATACTCTTTTCCTTTCGTGGATTGCAGCTGATGCTGCGCCCTCCGAGCCGCCCATGCGCTATAATCTGTATGTCTCAACCGATTCTATTGTGAATATCTGTGATGCAACAAATATACTTACCCTTATGCACAATGATACAGCCTATGCTTGGGTAGGAGCTCCCCGCACTACCATGCAGTTTGCAGTGACAGCAGTGGATGCTTACGGCATCGAGAGCCGTGCCGCACGTTGGGAGTGCCGTTTCGTTTACCCCCGTTTAAGACGTGATGAATTCCTTCTGCCACATCCTTGTGATTGGGGTATGCGCATCGTGATACGCGATGCTTCGGGTATGCAGTTGTACAGCACCCCTTATAGCATGAGGGTAGGTGTGCGTGGATTGTTGTCGGGTGTGTATACTTTGGAGGTGGTAGCCCGTGACGGGCGTATTCTAAGCCGAATCCCTTTCAGCAGATAGAAACGGATTTGGCTAAAAGGATCTTTTGCTGTTACGCTTTTTTCCAAAAAACTCTTTTACAGTTATCTTTCAGTCGGTATATGTATTAAAAGCAGGTGCAATAACTATTGCACCTGCTTTTAATACATAGATGAATCATCCTATTTCTCTTTTCTTCCGAATATCGAGAAGTGAACATAGCGTTTGGGGTTCTCGCGCAGGTTCTCCAAAAGCATGGTTGCCGACTCGCATGTGCTGTTCAAGTTCTTGTATAGCGTACTGTCCTTCAGCAACATTCCTGCAGTGCCTGTTCCGTTGTTCAAGGCCTCGGTTATGTCGTGCAGGTTTGTGATTGTGCTGTCGAGGCTCGCTGCAATGCTCTTGTAGTCAATATCTTTCAGCTGCGAGCTCGTGGCAAGTACATCCTCCTCAATCTGCACCATTCGTCCTGTAATTGCAGGGATGTCATTGGCCAATAGCCTGTTGAGCTGTTCTGTGGTGCTGTTAAGCTTCTTTGTTATGCTCTCTATGTTCTCTAACGATGCAATCAGCGCGGGGTTCGA
>CAJGCJ010000048.1 GCA_904501775.1 uncultured Bacteroidaceae bacterium
ACCTTGAAGAAGGTATTGGCTGATGGTGGTGCACTCATCATCATGTCACACATGGGTAAGCCCAAAGGTAAGGTAAACGCTAAGTTCTCACTCAGTCAGATTGTTGACGCTGTGTCAGAGAAGCTCGGTGTACCCGTACAGTTTGCTCCCGACTGCGCCAAGGCTGCTGAGGCTGCTGCTGCGCTCAAACCCGGTGAGGTATTGTTGCTCGAGAACCTCCGTTTCTATCCCGAGGAGGAGGGTAAGCCCGTTGGTATCGACAAGGCTGATCCCGCTTACGAAGAGGCAAAGAAGGCAATGAAGGCTTCACAGAAGGAGTTTGCCAAGACACTCGCTTCATATGCAGACTGCTACATAAACGATGCATTCGGTACAGCACACCGCCGTCACGCATCAACAGCCGTTATCGCTGACTACTTCAACGAGGACAGCAAGATGCTCGGTTACTTGATGGAGAAAGAGGTACAGGCTGTAGACAATATCCTCAAGGATATCAAGCGTCCTTTCACCGCTATCATGGGTGGTTCAAAGGTATCTACAAAGATTGGTATCATCGAGAACCTTATGGACAAGGTAGACAACCTTATCCTTTGCGGTGGTATGACATACACATTCGCTAAGGCACAGGGTGGTAAAGTTGGTAACTCAATCGTTGAGGACGACAAGTTGCAGCTTGCTCTCGACATCATGGCTCAGGCTAAGGCTAAGGGTGTAAACCTCGTATTGGCTACCGACTGCGTTGCAGCTGACGATTTCTCTAACACAGCAAACACACAGGTTGTTCCCGTAACAGCTATCCCCGAGGGTTGGGAAGGCTTGGATGCAGGTCCCGAGGCTCGCAAGGCATTTGCTGCTGCTATCGAGAATGCAAAGACTATTCTTTGGAACGGTCCTGCCGGTGTATTCGAGTTCGACAACTTCACAGCCGGTTCACGCGCTATCGCCGAGGCTATTGCAAAGGCAACAGCAAACGGTGCATTCTCACTCATCGGTGGTGGTGACTCAGTAGCATGTATCAACAAGTTCGGCATGGCTGAGCAGGTATCATACATCTCTACCGGTGGTGGTGCTCTTCTCGAGGCTATCGAGGGTAAGGTTCTCCCCGGTGTAGCTGCTGTAAAGGGCGAATAATAACTGATGTCATCAATACATAATTGACAAAGAGGCTGTGTCAAGACTACTTGACACAGCCTCATAGGTTTATATCACATACAACTCTGACGCATAAAACCGTAGAGAGCCAAACTATGTTATATAAACAAAAGGAATAAGATACACATATCACATTCGCCCCAATAACCGGGCGCATTAGAATCACATGGAGACAAACGAGTTTCACATACAAATAGAGAGTCTGTTAAAAGGGCACCAACTGAAAAAAGCCATCGACAAACTGTCGGAGATTATAACCGAGGATGGCGACTGGAATCTATATACCAATTTTTCCGAGGTGCGCAGTGCCTACAGCTATATGCTTGAATATATGCGTATGGGAATGCCCGACCCCAACCGCGAGAAGCTATACAACGAACTTGTAGGCAAATGTTTCATACTGAACGACAGAGCCGCTCTCAACAACAAAGAGAGCAAGGCGACACTGTACCGACAATATCTCAACCGCTATGCGGGCAGTAACGATACAGCCCAACTGCATATGAGAATTGCCGAAAATCATGCGAACTACTCGGTTGTACACATGATTCCGAGCCCTGAATCGAAGAGTGTGGCAAAGAAACTGCAACAAGAGCACGAACAGTTGCTGCGCGAAATTTTCTATCGCATATGGACAAGCAGCAACTGGAACTCACAAACAAGCGACGATATTTGTGGACTGCTCACCAACAGCGAGATATCAATAAACGACCGCGCAACATTTGTAAGCGCCATTACATTAGGTTTGTTGAACTGCTTCGAACCACAAAAGATAGCAACGCTATGCAGGCTCTCGTTCAGCGACGAAGCCGAGATATCCACAAGAGCGCTCATAGGTATAGTGCTCATATTGTCGGTATACGAGCACCGCATAGCCTACTTCCCCGAACTCACCTTCGCATTGCAGACTCTTGGCGACAGCGACAGAATAAAGCAGCGTATGCACAACATACAGATACAGCTGCTGCGATGCCGCGAAACGCAGAAGATTGACCGTAAGATGCGCGACGAGATAATACCGGCCATGCTCAAGAATCCGCATCTGGGAACAGGCAAGTTAGGCATGGATATAATGTCCGAGATTGACGAGGAGGAGAAGAACCCGGAATGGAAGGAGTGGCTCGAGAATGACAACATCAAAGACAAGCTCAACGAAATGGCAAAATGGCAAATGGAGGGAGCAGATGTCTACATGAGCACATTCTCGCAACTGAAGCGTTTCCCCTTCTTCGAAGAGATGTGCAACTGGGTGCGCCCATTCGATACGGATGTTCCTCAGATAGCCGATTTGTTGCCACAGAACAGCAACAAGAAAAGCCTCTTCGGAGCTATATGTTCATCGCGTTTCTTTTGCAACAGCGACAAATACTCGTTCTGTTTCACATTTGAGCAGGTGCCGGTGGAACAGCGCAATATGATGATGCAGCAATTGGGCGAAGAGAAAGAGATTGCAAGCGAAGGCCCTGAAACGCTCTCCAAGGCTCAGAAGGATAAGGATGCCGAACACATTGGCAACCAATACATACAGGACCTTTACCGTTTCTTCAAGCTGTCGCGATACAAAAAACAGTTCATCGACCCCTTTACACTGTCGCTGAACATACTTGAGAACAGCCACCTCGCATTCATGATAAACGACCCCGATGCGATAATGCACACCTTCAACTATCTCATTGACAAAGAGTATTACAGCGAAGCATATAACGCCGGCCTTCTATTGGAGAAGGAGAGCCGCACCTATAATGCCGACTTCTACCAGAAGATGGGTTACTCGCTACAGAAGGAGGGCAAATACCGTGAGGCTGCCGGCTACTACACAAAGGCCGACATCATAAGCCCCGACAGCTTGTGGACCATGAAACACATAGCACAGTGCTACCGCTTGCTTGGCGAATACGAGAATGCGCTGCAATACCACAACGCAGCACTGGAAGTGGCTCCCGACAACATATCGCTGCTATTGCAGACTGGCGAATGCCTTGCAATACTGAAACGATATGACGAGGCGTTTGAGCACTTTTTCAAAGTGGAATATCTTGCGCCCGAATCGCCACAGGCATGGCGCGCCATAGCATGGTGTTCGTTCCTTAACGGAAAAGAGGAGCAGGCACGTCACTATTATGCAAAGCTGCTCGCACACAAAAAGGCCAAATTTGAGGATTACATTAATGCAGGACACACCGAATGGATTGCCAAAAAGCCTCAGCAGGCAGTGGAACTATACAAGAAAGCGGCCGAGTTGCGTGGCAACACCGCTGATGTGACAGATATCATTAAGGAGGATTATAATATTCTTATCGAACGCGGTGCAACAGAATTCGAACTGGCGCTATTGAACGATATTCTTATAACCCAATAAAAGGGTTAATCCTTTTAACTCCCGATGGCGCAGAGACTGACAAGTTTATTGCAACAAAGGAGCAGACTGCCCATCACCCGAATAGCAAAGGGCTATATAAAATGATTGCGGAAATTTTAAATTTCCGCAATCATTTTATATTAAAGACACCGTTATCATTTATTGGTCATAATCGACAGAATCATCTTGTCGGTCTGCTGCATGCCCTGAGAGCCAATCGATGTTAGGTTGCGTATGGACTTGTCGACATCCTCATCGACAATACCCTCCAAAGCCGTAACACAACGGTGCTCCATTGCCATAACAGCCGAGAAGAGTGCAGTAGATACAGAGCTTGCAAGTTTAAGCGCACAGCTGGGCTTTGCACCATCGCATATAACACCTGTAAGGTTAGCAACCATATTCTTTACAGCCATGACAACTTCGTCGTAACCGCCACCCATAAGATAGGTCACTCCACAGCTCGAGCCTGTCGATGCCACCACGCATCCGCAAAGAGCCGACAGACGGCCAAGACTCTGTTTGATGTAGATGACTGTAAGATGACTAAGCACCAGCGCACGTATCAACTGCTCTTCGCTTGCGTTTGTCTCCTCGGCATATACAACTACCGGAAGCGTAGATGTAATACCTTGATTACCGCTTCCCGAATTGCTCATCACAGGAATTTTTGCACCGCCCATACGCGCATCGCACGCAGCCGATGTATATGATACCATTCGTGTAAAAGTGGTATCACCAAAAACCCTGTTACGCGAATCGCCACTCATTATGCGTCCGAGGCAGTGTCCCCACTCGCCTTTCAGCGACTCCTCGGCAGCAGCCTTGTTCAGTCTACGCGCCTCGAGGATGAATGAGAGTTCTTCAATGGGCGACTCTGTAGCAAACTCCCACACTTTGAGCATCGACAGCTGAATGTCCCCCGCTGCATTGGACTCTTCTTCGCCAGGTTTTGCTGAGTTTGCTATTACTTCACCATTATGCTGTATGTATGTGAAATTGGTGTGGCTGCCCGATATTATTGCTACAGCCCTGTCGTCACCGGCTTTAGCCTCAACCTCGATGTAGAGCATATCACAGGCACCCTCTTTAAGGCCTACATTTATTCGGTTCTCGTCAATCATGCGCTTGCCCTCTTCAACCGACTGTGGAGTGGTATCTTTAAGCACCTCGAGCTGGTACTCGCTGCGGCCAACGATAGCACCAAGGGCAACAGCAATAGGAAGGCCTATCATTCCCGTACCCGGAATACCCACGCCCATCGCATTCTTCAGCACATTGGGACTCAAAAAGACATTTATATGTTCGGGGCTCTTACCCAACACCTCGACAGCCTTGGCCGTACACAATGACACTGCAATAGGCTCGGTACATCCCATTGCAGGGACAACCTCTCTTTTGATAAGTTTTATAATCTCGTTACGAGTATCTACGGGAAGCATAATTTTCTATTTTATGTTTGCACGCCAAAGGTACTCTTTTTTGATAAATAATAAAAACGGCATTGCAAAAATTATCTGCAATGCCGTTTTTATTATTTCAACAGTTTTATCCTATGATGTTATAGGCAAGTGTAAGGCCGGCCATTACAATAGCAACCATGCTCATGAGTTTGATAAGGATGTTAAGGCTGGGGCCCGATGTATCCTTACAGGGGTCACCCACTGTATCGCCCACGACGGTAGCCTTGTGGGTGTCGCTGCCCTTACCACCGAAATTACCCTCTTCGACATATTTCTTGGCATTATCCCATGCACCTCCTGCGTTGGCAAGGAACACTGCAAGCAGGAAGCCCGATGACAAACTACCTATAAGCAGACCTATCACACCGGGAACGCCAAGCACTACACCGGTAACAATGGGAGCAGCAATTGCAATCAACGAAGGCAACACCATCTCTTGCTGTGCACCGCGTGTAGATATCTCCACACAACGTGAATAGTCGGGCTCGGTTTTACCCTCGAGGATACCCTTGATCTCGCTGAACTGACGACGCACCTCGGTAACCATCTTTTGAGCTGCTCTACCCACTGCGTTCATTGTAAGACCACAGAAGAGGAATGCCATCATTGCACCGATGAAAATACCGCACAACACCATGGGGTTCATAAGTGTTACATCAAAATGGTGCATGAAATCCACGATGTTTGCCTCCATCAAGGGCTTGCCGTTGATAAGACCCTGCGGGTCGGTTCTTTCGAGAGCGATTCTTATCTCCTCGATATATGACGCGAGCAGAGCGAGTGCTGTGAGCGCAGCCGAACCGATAGCGAAGCCCTTACCTGTTGCTGCTGTTGTGTTACCCAATGAATCGAGAGCGTCGGTGCGACGGCGTACCTCGGGCTCAAGGCCGCTCATCTCGGCGTTACCGCCGGCATTGTCGGCAATAGGACCGTAAGCGTCGGTTGCCAATGTAATACCCAGAGTAGAGAGCATACCTACCGATGCTATTGCAATACCATACAATCCAAGAGCCACATTCTCGGCACCAAGCTGGAATCCTGTAGCAAGCAGGTAAGACAAAATGATACCTGCAACAACAGATAGAACGGGAATTGCAGTTGATAGCATACCAAGTCCCATACCCGAGATGATAACTGTTGCAGGGCCTGTCTTGCCGGCTTCAGATACCTTGCGTGTGGGAGCATAAGACTGCGAGGTGTAGTACTCGGTAGAACGGCCAATTACAATACCCACCAAAAGACCGACAACAACGGCAAATGACAATCCGAGCCAGTTCTCAATACCCAAGAGATACAATATTGCGAATGTAGCAATCACGATAAGTGCCGATGAGATGTTTGTTCCACGCGACAAAGCACCTATAAGGCTCTTTATATCGGCATTCTCTTTAGTGCGTACCGAGAATATACCAATGATAGAAAGCACAATTCCGACTGCAGCAATAAGCATAGGAGCAAACACCGCCTTTGTCTGCATAGCACCACCGTCGGCAGCAAATGCAGCAGCACCAAGCGCAGCCGATGACAGGATAGAGCCGCAATAGCTCTCATAGAGGTCGGCACCCATTCCGGCAACGTCACCTACGTTATCGCCCACATTGTCGGCAATTGTAGCAGGGTTGCGGGGGTCATCCTCGGGGATGTTGTACTCGGTTTTTCCTACAAGGTCGGCACCCACGTCGGCAGCTTTGGTGTAGATACCTCCACCCACACGGGCAAAGAGAGCCTGTGTTGAAGCACCCATACCGAAGGTGAGCATCGTGGTTGTTATTATACACAATTTGATACCTGTGTTATTGATATCGGCGGGGATGCAGCTGTCGAGAATAAGATACCACACCGAGATATCGAGCAATCCCAGACCAACGACAATAAGTCCCATAACGGCACCACTGCGGAAAGCCATGCGCAAACCGCTGTTCATAGAGTTGCGTGCAGCGTTTGCGGTACGGGCCGAAGCATAGGTAGCAGTCTTCATTCCCAAGAAACCGGACAGTCCACTGAAGAGACCACCTGTGAGGAATGCGAACGGCACCCATTCGTTCTGAATCTTGAACACATATGCCATAACGGCAAAAATAAGCGCAAGGCATACAAACACTACTATAACTACCTTATACTGCTGTTTAAGATAGGCCATAGCACCCTTACGCACAGCCTCGGCAATATACACCATGCGCTCGGTTCCTTCACTCTCTTTCTTCATCTGCCTGTAGAAGTACCAAGCAAATGCAAGTGCCAACAACGATGCGGCCGGCACAAACCAGAATAGTACGTTATAATCCATATTATTAAATTTAAAGATAAATTGACGCAACAATCTACAGCAGCACACTGCAACCCAAGTTACAAGTCCCACTATTGCAAATGTATCTATTCGATGTAATAAATGCAAACAAATGAAAAAAAATCTCTTTTTGTCATAAGGCATTGCTGCAGAAGTGCATAAAATGGATTATTCCAAGTATTTTTTATTATGTTTATATATGCGATTAAGCGAAAGATACATCCGCCACTAATTGAGTGCAAGGGTTCTAACCAGAAAGAATAATATAGGGGATTGAAAATCCCCGACTCGTATTGCTTCGGATTACAAATCCGAAGCCTCGTTTTAAGTTAGTTTTGCGATGCAGTGGATATGTTTTGACGACACAAGCTAATCGCATCCCACGCGGTACGAACTTCGTCCGTACTTCGCGTGACTAACTGCTGCTTGTGTCATCGATTTGTTTTATGTTAAATTGATGACACAAGCTAATCGCACACCACGCGGTACAAACTACGTCCGTACTTCGCGTGACTAATTGCTGCTTGTGTCATCGATTTGTTTTGTGTTAAATTGACGACACAAGCTAATCGCATCCCACGCGGTACGAACTTCGTCCGTACTTCGCGTGACTGACTGCTGCTTGTGCCATCGATTTGTTTGAACAAATTCCGCTGCAGAATGAGTGTCAGGGTTTGAAACCCGAGAAAATAAATTTTCTTATACACTATCAATCGTCTTCTCGGTATCATTTTCTGCAGTACTCTCTTTTAAGGGATATATTTCTCTCCTTTTGGTCGCAAAAGGAGCAAAACTTACGACACATAATAAATTAGTCGTTCCTTTTTAAAAAATCTTACTCATCCTCTACCAATGACGAGGAGATACTCTTTCCTGTAGTGAGCAATCCCTGTTTCTTAATCTCTTGCAGGCGGCGAGTTATATTGCCCTTACCTGTCGACAGTTGACGGTGCGCTTCGCGATAGGCATCATGCGCTTTCTCCAATGCTGTCTCAATCTTAGTAAAGTTATCGGTGAAGCTGACAAACTTGTCATAAATGGCATTGGCCGTATCCACAATCTTTTGCACATTACGCTGTTGGCGTTCGCGTGTCCATAATGAGTTGACAACAAAAAGTGTCGATATGAGATTCGAAGGTGATATTAGCACTACCCCTTTCTTATAGGCGTAGTTCCATAGTCCGTTATCGGCCTCCATTGCCATGAAGTATGACGGTTCATTGGGTATAAAGAGCATCACATAGTCGAGCGAATGGATATTGTACTTATCGTATGACTTTGCCGAGAGCTCGTCGATATGACGGCGCACGCTTGCCACATGTTCTTTCATTGCAACGGAACGCTCGCCCTCCTCCTCGGCCGAGAGATAGGCCATATAGGCATTAAGCGACACCTTTGAATCTATTATGATGTCTCGTTTTCCGGGGAAATGGACTATTATATCGGGTTTCATTATGCGGTTGGTATCGTTATTCACCACCGACACGCCATCCTCGGTGCGCAATGTTGCCTGACGTTCCCACTGTTCACCCTCGATAAGCCCCGAGTTCTCGAGTATCTGTTCGAGGATTGTCTCGCCCCAGTCGCCCTGAAATTTATTGTTCCTTGTACCCACAAGCGCATTGGTGAGGTTTACGGCATCGTTGCTTATGCGCATATTTGCCTCGACAAGACTCTTTATGCTCTCTTGCAACGAGAAGCGTTGACGGTTCTCCTCGCCATACAGGGTCTCTACCCTGTCGCGGAACGACTGAAGGTCGAGCCCGAAAGGCTTCAGCATAGCCGACAGACGCTCTTCGCTGTGCCGGTTGAATATTTGAGTATTATGTTCGAGTGCCTCATTCGCCAATGCCTTAAACTCGTTACGCATCTGCTGCATCGATAGCTCAAACTGCTCTTTCTGCATTGCCAGACGTTCGTTTGCTGCACTGTTCTCGTTCTCAATCCTTGCAATATGCGTAGCCTTGGCATTAAGCTCGTTCTGTAACGACCGGCACAACGCCTCGGCTTTGTCGGCACGTTCCACAGCTGCCGAAAGGCCATTCTTCGCAACAGCACACTCGGTGGCTATTGCACCCGATTTCATGATGAGCCTCAAATAAAGTATCACTACAATGAGAGCAATGAGAAACAGTACCGCTATTGCTGCATAAAGTATTCCTGTAGTCATTTTGTGTATATTGTCGGTTTGTGTAATTAATATTCCTTTGTTCACTCTCTTTTTTTATCGTCGTCGAACATGTCGTTAAAAAAGGAGATTAAAATATCGTACCCCTCTTTGAGCATTGTCAACCGGGAAAACAGGGAAAATGCGTTCCCGAGCAACGATGTCATGTTATATACCGAAGCTGCACTGTCGGCAACACCCATGAGAGATGTTTTCAGACGTACGGCAGTAGAACGCATCATGCGTATGTTTGCTTTACGGGCCTCGCGCAACTGCCCGAGCGAGGCTATCTTGCCATATCCGCTATTCATCTTTCTTCTCTTCTTGAGTAAACACTATACTGCAAAGCTCGGCCACCATCCTGTTTACAAAGAAGTTGTAGCACAACATGTAGAGCAGCAATGCAATTACCGCAAGCAGTGCTGCCATTATCAGGAACGCATAAACGGTGCCTACATACATCGACAATGCCACAACAGCAGCTGCAAGCATAAAGAAAAGAGCCAAAACGACAAACAGCGAAACAGCAACAAACAACAGCAAACGACCACACAGCTGCGACAGTGTCTCGACAAGGCGGAACTTGAAATCGTTGAGCCTCAGGGTTACATACCTGATTGTTTCATCGGAAATGCCTTTTAAATTTTCATTAAAATCCATACATAACAGTTATATTTTTAAAACATCATGTCGGATGCCGAAATATGACAAGCATGGTACGCTTAACTACTTGCGAATATAAGACAAAATAATTATCTTCGCAAAACAATATAGCATCCAACAATATCATAAACAATCATAAGCATGAAAAGATGCCTGCATATTGCAATATATTTTACGGCAATGCTGTTTTTGGCATGCTGCGGCAATAGCGAGAATAACAGCCACAACGCCACAGCAGAGAATGGCAGCGACAGAGAGAGCACAGCTACCGCTGTCGACTGCTTCACTGTCTACAACACCTCGGTGGCTTTCCCTATCGACACCATAAACAGGCGCACATCGCCACAGCTCACAATAGAGATATCGCTGCCCGTAGCTTGCGGCGAAAGCAGACGCTGCGAACTGATTAACAATGCAATATCATACGCCGCATTCAACATCGACACTACAGACATATACAAGGCTGCCGAACGCTTTGTCGAAGCATGCAAAGAGGAGTACTACGACATGCACCCCGACTACATCAACGAGAAAGGGACAAACAGCTACCCCGCATGGTTCAATTTCAGCTACACGATAAACGGCAAGATATCGCACGAGCGCAATGGTGTCATCTGCTGCACCATGAACAACAGCGAATACACAGGCGGTGCACACGGTATGGAATACACCATCTATTTGAACATCGACAGCATAAGCGGATACGAGCTGAAACTGAACGACATATTCGTCGAAGGCTGCGAAGAGGTGCTATGCTCACATATAACAACAGCCCTCATGCGCAAGCTCAATGTCCAAAGCATAAGCGAAGTGAAGGAGAAGGGTTATCTCACAATGAACGACATGTTCATAACCGATAATTTCAAGCTCGAGAGCGACAGCATAATATTCCACTACAACCGCTACGAGATTGCCCCCTACTGCATGGGCAACACAAGAATTGCATTGGGATATAACGAGATAAAGGATTTATTAATAAAGCAATAACATAAGAGAATGGAGATTATAACAAAATACTTTCCCGGAATCACCGAAAAGCAGAAAGAGCAATATGCAGCACTCTATAACCTGTACTACGAGTGGAACAACAAGATTAACGTAATTTCGCGCAAGGACATAGAGAATCTTTACCTGCACCACGTTCTTCACTCTTTGGCAATAGCCAAGGTAATCACATTCCGTCCCGGCACCACCATCATGGACATGGGTTGCGGTGGCGGTTTCCCCGGCATTCCGCTTGCAATAATGTTCCCCGAGGTAGAGTTTCATCTTGTCGACAGCATAGGCAAGAAGGTACGCGTGGCAACAGAGATTGCAAATGCCATAGGCCTTAAGAACGTACGCGCATCGCACAGCCGTGCACAGGATATAAAAGAGAAATACAGTTTCGTTGTGAGCCGTGCGGTGATGCAACTGCCCGAGCTAATCAAGATATGCCGTAAGAACATATCAAAAGAACAGCTCAACGTATTGCCAAACGGTGTGATATGCCTTAAGGGCGGCGATATGCAGGCCGAGACACAACCCTTCAGAAACGTTGTTGAGATTACACCGTTAGAGAACATTTTCGAGGAAGAGTTCTTTATTGATAAGAAGGTTGTTTACGTACCTATCTAAACAATGCAACAGATGGAACTGAAAATATTTGTATTTAACCCCATAGAGGTAAACAGCTATCTGCTGTGGGACGAGACAGGCGAGGCTGTACTGATAGACTGCGGTTGCTTTTCAGCTAACGAAGAAGAAACTCTTAAAAGATTCATTGCAGACAACAAGTTGCAGCTGAAGCACTATCTGAACACACACCTGCACTTCGACCACATATTCGGCAGCCCGTTCATATATGCCGAATATGGCTTGGGGGCCGAGGCAAGCGATGGCGATTGGCATTGGGCCGGGAACATCGCCGAACGCGTTGCCCGATTCGGTATAAGATATGACAAAAAGATTCCGCAACTGCAACGGGTACTGCATAATGGCGACGAGATTGTTTTCGGAAACAACAGAAAGATTACAGCAATAGCTGTTCCCGGACACTCGCCCGGCAGCCTCGCCTATTATGTAGAGCAAGAGGGATGGCTATTCTCGGGCGATGCACTCTTTTGCAACAGCATAGGACGCACCGATTTCCCCGACTCGAATCACCACGATTTAATATCGAACATCAAAAACAGACTGTTTACCTTGCCTGCCGAGACCATAGTTTATCCCGGACATGGACCAAAAACAACTATTGGTTACGAGAGTAACTATAATATGTATATCGAATAATTAAAACATTAATATCAACGATAAAACAGCCTATTCATAGGCTGTTTTATCGTTGATATTAATGTATTAATTATTCGATATACATATTATAGTTACTCTCGTAACCAATAGTTGTCTTTGGTCCATGTCCGGGATAAACTATGGTCTCGGCAGGCAAGGTAAACAGTCTGTTTTTGATGTTCGATATTAAATCGTGGTGATTCGAG
>CAJGCJ010000049.1 GCA_904501775.1 uncultured Bacteroidaceae bacterium
AATAAGTTCGACAATGTAGAAGAGATTTGATATTTCCTCTTTCTTCTTGCATAAAACATAAGGGCTTGCAATTGCAAGCCCTTATGTTTTATGCAAGAAGAAAGAGGAAATATCAAATCTCTTCTACATTGTCGAACTTATTCCACACACGTGCGAACCCATACTCTCCAACACACCCCTGCGGAACATACAGCACGGCATTGGCATACACCGTAGCATCGGCAACATCGCGCATAGCCATAGGTGCAACGGTTGATTTCACCTCAAGCCGTACAAGAGACGAACATCCACGGAACACCTGCTCCTCAACCGATTGCACTGTTGACGGCAATGAGAGTTCAGTCAACGAAGGACAATCGTAGAATGCCCCGTAGCCAACACTTAAGACACCCTCGTGCAACTGCACCTTCTTCACTGAGACACACTTAGCAAGCAGTCCCTGCTCTACGATGTTCACATTATCGGGCAGGACAAACTCCTCGAGCGATGCACAATCCCAAAAAGCACCCTTCTTCAATGAGGTCACAGAAGATGGCAAAGATACACGCCTTAATGCCGTACAGCTGCGGAAGGCCCAGCTGTCGATATACTTGACTCCCTGCGGAAGCGACAGTTCTGTGAGTGACGAACAGCTACAGAATGCATACTCACCTACCCCATCAATATTCTCACCTATAACAACCTCCTTGAGCGAAGAACATCCGTCGAACAACGACGCCTCGATGCTCACCAGATTGGCAGGCAGTTCAACACGCACAAGCCCGCTACAACCCGAAAAGGCCGCAGCGCCTATTACAAGAATATCACTATTCAAATTAACCTCATTCAACGAACTGCATCCTTTAAAGGCCGACGCACCTATCGCACGCAGGCTCTCGGGAGTCGAAACAGAAGTGAGTTGCAGGCATCCCTCAAATGCAGATTCTGATATTGCAGAAACATAATAGTCGGCACCATTGTAATGCACATTTGCAGGTATTACAATATTGCCGCTATACTCCCCTCTTGCCACCGCTGCGCACTTGTCACTCGCATCAAGTTCGAATCCAATCCCATTAACATCAATTAACATAACGTATATTATTTTGCTTGCGAAGATATAAAAAAAGCAGAATTTCATATACAAAAACAATACAAACATTTGGCAGTGGAACTATTTATTCGTATATTTGCATCGTATTTGATGATTTGAGGGGCCGACAAGCCCCTCTTTTTTATACAATACAAACATTATCAATTTGTTCATTAATAAATCTTCTTTTTTAGAACAGTTTCAGAGCTATGATTGACAAACAAAAAGTCATTGAATTAACAAAAGAATGGTTATCAGACAAAGATTATTTTCTTGTTGATGTAACCATAAGCAAGGACGACAAAATCGCAGTAGAAATAGACCATGCCGAAGGTGTATGGATTGAAGACTGCGCCGAGCTTAGCAGACATATCGAATCGGGCCTCAGCCGTGATATCGAGGATTACGAGCTCGAGGTTGGTTCTGCGGGTCTGGGACAGCCATTCAAGGTATTGGACCAATACCTTATCCACATTGGCAAAGAGGTTGAAGTCCTCAGCAAAGCGGGTAAAAAACTGAAAGGCGTGCTGAAATCGGCCAATGAGGCAAGTTTCACAATCACAATAAGCAAGAAAGAGAAGATAGAGGGCAGCAAACGCCCGCAATTGGTTGCCGAGGATATTGAATTCACCTACGGCGATGTCAAATACACGAAGTATATTATAAATTTCAAATAAAATGGCAAAGAAAGAAGAAACAATCAGTCTTCTTGATACATTTCAAGAATTCAAAGAGTCGAAGAACATCGACCGCACCACAATGATCAGCGTACTCGAGGAGAGTTTCCGCAAGGTTTTGGTAAACATGTTCGGTACAGACGAGAACTACTCTGTTATTGTAAACCCCGACCGTGGAGACTTTGAGATACAGCGCCGTCGTACCGTTGTTGCCGACAGCGACGTAAAGGACGACAATTTCGAGATTTCACTCAGCGAGGCACAGCTCATCGACGACACATTCGAGATTGGTGAGGAGGTCAGCGAGATTGTCAACTTTGCAGAGTTTGGCCGTCGTGCAATTCTTAACCTTCGTCAGACACTTGCATCAAAGATTCTCGAGCTCGAGAAAGACAGCCTTTACAACAAATACAGCGAGAAGGTTGGTACAATCGTAAGTGGCGAGGTATATCAGATATGGAAGAAAGAGATACTTATGCTCGATGACGAAGGCAACGAACTCATATTGCCCAAGACCGAGCAGATTCCTTCGGACTTCTACCGTAAGGGCGACCATGTACGTGCGGTGGTAGCGCGTGTAGATAATCAGAACAACAACCCCAAGATTATCCTCAGCCGCACATCACCCATGTTCCTTCAGCGTCTTTTCGAACTTGAGGTACCCGAAATCAATGACGGTCTCATAACAATAAAGAAGATAGCACGCATCCCCGGCGAACGTGCAAAGATTGCAGTAGAGACATACGACGACCGCATCGACCCCGTAGGCGCATGCGTAGGCGTAAAGGGCTCACGTATACACGGTATTGTAAGAGAGTTGCGTAACGAGAACATCGACGTAATCAACTACACATCAAACATCGAGCTGTTCATCAAGCGTGCACTCAGCCCTGCAAAAGTGTTCACCATTTTCCTTAACGAGGAGAAGAGAAGCGCCGACGTTTACCTGAAGCCCGAAGAGGTTTCACTCGCAATCGGTAAGAACGGTCTGAACATCAAGCTCGCCAGCATGCTCACCGAGTACACCATCGACGTATATCGCGAAATAGAGGAGAGCAATCTTGAGGATGACATCTATCTCGACGAGTTTACCGACGAAATTGATGAGTGGATCATAGCTGCTATCAAGAAATTGGGCCTCGACACAGCACGCGCCGTGCTTAACACACCCCGTGAAATTCTCGTAGAGAAAGCCGACCTTGAAGAGGACACCGTAGACCATGTTCTTAGCGTTCTCAAGGCCGAGTTCGAGGACGATAGCGATGACAACGAATAATCCTGCAACAAAAGAGAAGGATTCGCAACACTCATCAATTTAAAAGAAACAACGAATGAAGATAAGATTAAATAAAGTACAAAAAGAACTTAACATAGGTCTAAGCACTATCGTTGAGTTTCTACAGAAGAAGGGCTTCGAAATAAAAGAAGACCCCAACGCTGTAGTACCCGAAGAGGGTTACCATCTTCTTATTACAGCATTCAGTACGGACAAAAGCGTACGATTGGAATCGCAGAAGTTCACTCAGGAGAGACAGAACAAAGGTAAGAGCAACGATAAGGTAACCGAGAAGAGCAACGAGCCACAGCAGCCCAAAGCCGAAGAGGCTGCTGCTACCGAAGCAGCACCTGCAAAGCAGGAAGAGCCCAAGGCTGCAGAACCAACCATAAAAGTGATGGGCAGCATCGACCTTGAAGCACTCAACCGCAGAAGCGCTCCCATAAAAGGCAAGGATAAGAAAGAGGAGGCAGCCCACAAGGCAAAGCCCGTTGCCGAGCCTGTAAAACGCGAGGAGCCCAAGCCCCAGCCCGTTAAAGAGGAGAAGAAAGCAGAAAAAGTAGAGAAGGTAGAAAAGGTAGAAGTTGTTGCTGAAACTCCTGAAACTCCCGAAACTCCCGCAGCACCCGAACAGCCAGCTGCACAACAGGCAACACTGACTCAGGTAGAGGACATCAAGCCCAGCTTCAACGTAGTGGGAAGAATCGACCTCTCGGCAATCAACCAGTCGACACGCCCCAAGAAGAAGAGCAAAGAGGAGAAGAAGAAGGAGCGTGAAGAGAAGGAGCGCCAGCGCGAAGAGCAGCGCAAGCAGCAGCGCGAGAATCAGAAAGGCCAAAACAGCAACAATGCACAAGGTGGAGGCGAAAAGAAGAAAAAACGCGCACGCATCGGCGGCAACCAACGAGTAAACATCGACAATGTTCAGGGAGGCGAGCAACAGCAACAACAGCAGGACTGGAATGGCAATCGCAACAAGAACAAGATGAACGGCGACAACCCCTCACAGGGCAGCCGTAAAGACCGCGACAACAAGCACAAGCGTTTCGACAAGTCAGACGTAAGCGAAGAGGATGTATCAAAGCAGATAAAAGAGACACTCGAGCGTCTTACAAGCCGTGGCAAGAAAAACTCAGCAAAATACCGTAAGGACAAGCGTGAACTTGCAGCCGAGCGTCAGCAGCAGCAGGCTCTCGACGAAATGGAGCAGAGCAAGGTGCTCAAGCTCACCGAGTTTGTGACAGCAAACGAGCTTGCAAGCATGATGAACATCTCGGTGACACAGGTAATCGCAACCTGTATGAGCATCGGTATGATGGTATCAATCAACCAGCGTCTTGACGCCGAGACCATCAACATTGTTGCCGAGGAGTTCGGTTACACAACCGAATATGTAAGTGCCGAGGTTGCCAACGCAATTGAGGAGGTGCAGGATACCGAAGACGATCTGCAGCCACGCGCCCCCATTATCACCGTAATGGGACACGTTGACCACGGTAAGACATCGTTGCTCGACTACATACGCAAGTCTAACGTCATCGCAGGTGAGGCCGGCGGTATCACACAGCACATCGGTGCATACAATGTACAGATGGAGAATGGCAAACATATCACATTCCTCGACACTCCCGGTCACGAAGCCTTTACAGCGATGCGTGCCCGCGGTGCGAAGATTACCGACATTGCCATAATCATCATCGCTGCCGACGACAACGTGATGCCCCAGACAAAGGAGGCCATCAACCATGCCATGGCAGCCGGTGTACCCATTGTATTCGCCATCAACAAAGTCGACAAGCCTTCGGCCGATCCTAATCGCATCAAGGAGGAGCTTGCACAGCTCAACATGCTTGTAGAGGACTGGGGCGGTAAATACCAGTCACAGGAGATTTCGGCAAAGCAGGGTATGGGTGTTGAAGAGCTTATGGAAAAGGTACTTCTTGAGGCCGAGATGCTCGACCTCAAAGCCAACCCCGACCGCAAGGCAACAGGTTCCGTTATAGAGTCGACACTCGACAAGGGACGCGGATATGTTGCTACCGTATTGGTACAGAACGGTACACTGCGTGTAGGTGACATTGTTGTAGCCGGCACACAGTGGGGTAAGGTAAAGGCCATCTTCAACGAGCGTAACCAGCGCATCAAAGAGGTTAAGCCCGCCGAGCCTGCACTTATTCTCGGATTGAACGGTGCACCTGCAGCAGGTGACATATTCAATGTAGTTGAGAGCGAGCGCGAGGCACGCGAAATCACAGGCAAGCGTGAGCAATTGCAGCGTGAGCAAGGTCTTCGTACTCAGAAGATGCTTACACTTGACGAGGTGGGACGCCGCATAGCACTCGGTAACTTCCAGACACTCAACATCATTGTCAAGGGTGACGTTGACGGTTCTATCGAGGCACTCAGCGACTCACTCATAAAGCTCTCGACCGAGACAATACAGATAAACGTAATCCACAAGGCTGTGGGACAGATCTCGGAGAGCGACGTAAGCCTTGCAGCAGCATCGGATGCCATTATCGTAGGTTTCCAAGTTCGTCCGTCAGTGATGGCGCGCAAGGTTGCCGAGAACGAGGGTGTCGACATACGTCTATACTCTATCATCTACGATGCTATCGAGGAGGTTCAGGCCGCTATGGAAGGTATGCTTGCTCCTATTGTAAAAGAGGAGATTACAGCAACCATCGAAGTACGCGAGACATTCCACATCAGCAAGGTAGGTACTGTAGCCGGATGTATGGTCCGTGAGGGTAAGGTTAAGCGCACCGACCGTGCACGCCTCATACGCGACGGTATCGTAATCCACACTGGTAACCTTGCTGCACTCAAGCGTTTCAAAGAGGACGTGAAAGAGGTTGGAACAAACTTCGAGTGCGGTATCAGCCTTGTATCTCAGGATGACATCAAGGTAGGTGACATCATCGAGACATTCGTACAGGTTGAGGTTAAACAGAAACTCTAATAAGATACAGAAGTTGTCCGGGGCATGCCCCGGACAACATAAAAAACACGACATATGAATAATTTGGATATAGTATTGATAATTGCACTCTTCATAGGCTTTGTCATAGGATATTTCAAAGGTCTTATAAGCCAGTTGTCATTCGGTGTTGGTATAGTAGTAGGTCTTATACAAGGCGTACTGTTCTACCCAGCCCTGTCGGTAAAGATACAGGATGCAACAGGCTGGAGCGAGATGCTATGCTCTATAGCAGCATTTGTAGGAATAATATTGGCCTCAATAGTTATATTCAAGCTGTTGGGAGTGATTATAGCCGCACTGCTCAAGGCCATCCACCTTCAGATAATCGACCGCATCCTTGGAGCTCTGCTGAGTACGGTCATAGCAATGATGCTCATAGTAGGTGTCGTGAACTCAACAAAGACACTTGGTGTAGAGATTGAACTGTTCAATAAAACAACACAGCAAAATTCAATGTTATACAAGCATGTGCAGGAAATAACACTTTCGATAATAGGCGAGGTGAAAAAATATAAATGAAAAAAAAGAATAACAACATATTCAAGAAGATAGCTGACAAAGCCTACGAGTATGGCTTTTTCAGCAATGTAAACACCGACATCATCGAGCGCGGACTCAACGAGGATGTAATAAGACTTATATCATCTAAGAAGAACGAGCCGCAATGGATGCTTGAGTTCCGTTTACAGGCCTACCGTTATTGGCTCACACTTGAAATGCCCACATGGGCCCATTTAAACATTCCGCCAATAGATTATCAGGCAATATCATATTATGCCGACCCCACCAAGAAGAGCAAGGAGAACAAGAACAAAGAGATAGACCCCGAGTTGATGAAGACATTCGAGAAGCTGGGTATACCTCTTGAGGAACGTTTGGCGCTTAGCGGAACAGCCGTAGATGCAGTCATGGACTCGGTGTCGGTAAAGACCACATTCAAGGAAGAACTTAAAGAAAAGGGTATTATATTCTGCTCAATGAGCGAAGCAATACAGGAGTACCCCGACCTTGTACAGAAATATCTTGGCAGCGTGGTCAACTACCGCGACAATTTCTTTGCAGCACTCAACAGTGCAGTATTCAGCGACGGTTCATTTGTGTACATCCCCAAGGGAGTGCGCTGCCCCATGGAACTTTCGACATACTTCAGAATAAATGCGGCAAACACAGGACAGTTCGAGCGCACGCTCATTGTAGCCGATGACAACAGCTATGTATCGTACCTTGAGGGCTGTACAGCCCCCATGCGCGACGAGAATCAGCTGCACGCCGCAATAGTAGAGATAATCGTATGCGAAAATGCCGAAGTCAAATACAGCACCGTACAGAACTGGTATCCCGGCAATGCCGACGGAGAGGGCGGAGTATATAATTTTGTAACCAAACGTGGAGACTGCCGAGGCAACAACAGCAAGCTATCGTGGACTCAGGTAGAGACCGGCTCGGCCATCACATGGAAATATCCCAGCTGCATACTGCGTGGCGACAATTCACAGGGAGAGTTCTACTCGGTAGCCGTAACCAACAACTACCAGCAGGCCGACACCGGCACCAAGATGATACATCTTGGCCGAAACACCCGAAGCACCATAATAAGCAAAGGTATTTCGGCAGGCAAGAGCCAGAACTCATATCGTGGTCTTGTGCGTGTAAGCAAGAATGCCGACAATGCCCGCAACTACAGCCAATGCGACTCACTGTTGCTTGGAAGCAAATGCGGTGCACACACATTCCCCTACATGGACATCCATAACGACAATGCCGTTATAGAGCACGAGGCTACAACATCAAAGATATCAGAAGACCAGCTCTTCTACTGCAACCAACGCGGCATAGGCACTGAAGAGGCCATAGGACTCATTGTCAACGGATATGCCAAGGAAGTGCTCAACAAGCTGCCGATGGAGTTTGCAATAGAAGCCCAGAAACTGCTGAGTGTCTCACTTGAAGGCTCGGTAGGATAATAACAAAGAAAATACAATGGAGAATCTAATAGAGATAAAGAACCTGCATGCCAGCATCGATGGCAAAGAGATATTAAAAGGAATAGACCTTACAGTAAAGCCGGGCGAGGTACACGCCATAATGGGTCCCAACGGCTCGGGCAAGAGTACCTTGAGCAACGTGCTTGTAGGACATCCTGCATATACCGTAACCGAGGGTGAAATCATATATAAAGGAGAGAACCTGCTTGCACTGAGCCCCGAAGAGCGCAGCCATGCAGGAATATTTCTCTCATTCCAATATCCGGTAGAAATTTCGGGAGTAAGCATGACCAATTTCATGCGTGCAGCCATAAACGCAAAGCGCGAAGCTCTTGGCCAGCCTGCCATGAGCGCAGCCGACTTCCTGAAGCTGATGCGTGACAAGCGTGCACTTGTAAACCTCGACAGCAAGCTCGCCAACCGTTCGGTAAACGAAGGTTTCAGCGGCGGTGAGAAAAAGCGCAACGAGATTTTCCAGATGGCTATGCTTGAGCCAACTCTCAGCATTCTCGACGAGACCGACTCGGGACTCGACATCGACGCACTGCGCATCGTAGCCGAAGGTGTAAACAAACTTAAACGCCCCGAGACCTCGACAATCGTAATAACACACTACCAGCGTCTGCTCGACTACATCAAACCCGACATTGTACATGTGCTGTACAACGGAAAGATTGTAAAGACAGCAGGCCCCGAATTGGCATTGGAGCTCGAGGAGCGTGGCTACGATTGGATAAAAAACCCACAATAAAGGAGCGATGAACAACGAGAAGGAGTATATATCAATATTTGAACAACACCGCAGCCTCATTGACGGCCCCTGCGCACCGTTGCTCAATACCCATCGCGATGCTGCATTCAAGAAGTTTGCAGCACAGGGGTTTCCCTCTACAAAAGACGAGGCCTACCGACGCACAGCCGTAGACAAACTGTTCGCCACCGACTATGGAATGAACATCAACCGCATAGCCGCACCGGTGAACCCGCACGATGTATTCACCTGCGACGTGCCTAACCTGAGCACACGTCAGGAGTTCATTGTCAACGACAGCTACTTCAAGAACGAGAGGAACAAGAACACCCTACCCGAAGGAGTGCTTATAGGCAGTCTTAACGAATATGCCACTACGCACAGCGAGCTGCTTGCCCCCTACTACAACACACTTGCCTGCGAGGGTGACAGCATAGCCCAGTTCAACACATCGTTTGCACAAGACGGTCTGCTGATATACATTCCCCGTAGAGTGGCGATTGAAGAGACTATACAGCTTGTAACACTGCTGCAAAGCAACATAGAGCTAATGAGCAACAGACGAATCCTTGTTGTTCTCGAAGAGGGAGCCAAAGCCAACCTGCTCATCTGCGACCACTCGTCGGGAAACAAACATTCGTTATCGACACAGGTAATAGAGATATTCATAAAAGAGAACGCATCGCTTAACCTGTTCGAACTGGAAGAGACCAACAGCAACAACAGCCGCATCTCGCAGCTGTATGTAAAGCAGCATGCCAACAGCACATTCAACAACTGCAACATAACACTCATAAACGGCCTCACACGCAACAGCACACAGGTGACACTTGCAGGCGAAGGAGCCGAGACAAACCTCACCGGACTTGCCATATGCGACAAGGAGCAGCACACCGACAACTACACTATTGTCGACCACAAGGTGGGACATTGCAAGAGTTCCGAGCTATACAAATACGTTCTTGATGAACATTCAACAGGAGTATTCACCGGCAAGATGCTCATCCGTCAGGACGCTCAACAGACCGTCTCGCAACAGACCAACCGTAACCTGTGTCTGACAAAATGCGCACACATGTATGCACAGCCGCAGCTCGAGATTTACGCCGACGACGTAAAGTGCAGCCACGGCTCAACAGTGGGACAGCTCGACGAAAATGCCCTTTTCTACATGCAGCAACGCGGTATACCCATTGACGAGGCACGCCATCTGCTGATGTATGCATTCGCCGGTGAAGTGATAGAGAACATCACAATAGACGCCCTGCGCGAACGCCTGCACATACTTGTAGAGAAACGTTTCCGCGGCGAATTGAACCGTTGCAAGGGATGTGCCCTTTGCAAGCAATGAATAGGGAGGGAATAGAATGGTTGACATACACAACATACGCGCACAATTCCCCATACTGGAACAACAGGTACACGGCAAGCCGCTGATATACCTCGACAACGCAGCCACGACCCAGAAGCCACGCTGCGTGATAGACTCTATCTCGGAGTGCTACACAACCATAAACGCCAATGTGCACCGTGGCATACACCACCTGTCACAAAAGGCGACCGAGCAGTTCGAAGAGGCACGCAACATTGTACGCCGTTTCATCAATGCGGCACATGGGCATGAGGTAATCTTTACCCGCGGAACGACAGAAAGCATAAATCTGGTTGCAACATCATTCGGCAACACATTCCTCAAAGCAGGCGACGAGGTTATAATATCCACTATGGAGCACCACAGCAACATAGTACCTTGGCAGATGCTTAGAGAGCGCATAGGAATAACATTAAAGGTTATTCCCTTGAGGGAAGATGCCACACTCGACATCGAAGCCTATAAGTCGATGTTTACTGAACGCACCAGACTTGTAAGCATCACACATGTATCGAACGTACTTGGAGCCACCAACCCAATCAAGGAGTGTATAGAAATAGCACACAGCCACGATGTACCCTTTCTTGTGGATGCAGCACAGAGCGTTCCGCACATAAAGATAGATGTTCAGGAATTGGATGCCGACTTTATGGCATTCAGCGGCCACAAGGTATATGCACCTACAGGCATAGGAGTATTATACGGCAAGGAGAAATGGTTGAACATGATGCAGCCCTATCATGGCGGAGGTGAGATGATACAGACAGTAAGATTCGAGCACACCACATACAACGAATTGCCATACAAGTTTGAAGCAGGCACACCCGACTATGTAGGCGCAATAGCACTTGGCAAAGCACTTGAGTTTGTTGCATCAATAGGCATTGATAACATAGCAATGCACGAGCATCAGCTGACACAGTATGCACTGCAGCGCTTGGGCGAGATTGAGGGCATGCGCATTATGGGACAGCCCGACAGTTCGGCCATATCCTTTTTGGTAGGCAACATACACCCGGCCGACATGGGTACACTGCTCGACCATCTGGGCATAGCCATACGTACAGGACACCACTGCGCACAACCGCTTATCGACCACTTAGGAATACCGGGCACAGTGCGTGCTTCGTTTGCAGTATACAACACCAAGGAAGAGATTGACATTCTTATAGATGGTATAAAGCGTGTGGCACGTATGTTTGCCTAAGCTGTAAGGAAAGGGGGAATAGCAATGCTTAAATTATACATGAACGAGGGAATAATCGAAGCAGGCTGCGACGAGGCCGGCCGAGGTTGTCTTGCCGGTGACGTATATGCAGCAGCAGTTATTCTGCCGCACGATTTCAGGAACGAGATGCTGAACGACAGCAAACAGCTCAACGAGTCGCAGCGCTATCGACTGCGCGAAGTGATAGAGCGCGAATCCCTCGCTTGGGCTTTAGGCATTGTGACAGCAAAAGAGATTGACCGCATAAACATTCTTCGTGCATCTATACTTGCAATGCACCGTGCTGTAGAACAGCTGAAGATAGTACCACAGCACCTGCTTATAGATGGAAACAAGTTCAATCCCTATCCCGGAATACCGCACACCATCGTTATAAAAGGTGATGCCACATACATGAGCATAGCAGCCGCATCCGTCCTTGCCAAGACCTACCGCGACGACTATATGATGCAACTTGCAAAAGAGTACCCACAATACGACTGGGAGAGCAACAAAGGCTACCCGACAGCAAAGCATCGCGCTGCGATAAAAGAGTTCGGTGTGACACCCCACCACAGGCTCAGCTACAATCTTTTGGGCAACGAACCCAAACAGCTGGAACTTAATTTTGACTTCGAAAATTAAAAAAAATGTTTTTTTATAAATAAATAAATAAATAAATAAATAACCTATTTTTGGAATAATCTCATAATCCGCTAAGAATAAGAAGTTTATGCGGAAAGTTCAAGAACGAGGTAATGAGTTGGCAACTGTTCTGATTTCTACATACTTGCGTGATTTGCATTGATGTACAACTCATCTTGGAACAAAGGTACAACTTTTTTATGAACGAGCAAAAGG
>CAJGCJ010000050.1 GCA_904501775.1 uncultured Bacteroidaceae bacterium
ACATCGCGAGGCACAGGTATTTGCTCCTGCGGGCCACGAGGTTGCAATGCAGCAGTTCACAATTGTAGAGCGTTCTCCGCTTGCAGCAATTATATCTAAGGGCGAGGCACTTTCATCTGCATCATCACTCCACGAGACTATCATTGGCAACGACAAGGTATCTCTAAGATTTGATGCCGAGACAGCACAGCTCACCTCACTTGCTTTCGACGGCAAGGATATCATCAGCAATAAGCAGGGCTTTGTATACAGCAACCACCGTTGGATTGAGAACGACAGACAGGGTTACGACTACCAATATGAGCGTCACAACAATCACCTCACATTTGAACAAACCAAGGATGGTCTCGAGGCCAAAGGCGAGATTAACGTTGTTGAAGAGAATGGCAACACTGTTGTAAAGACAGTCCGTAAGGGTTCAATATGCGATACAGAGATTAACTACACTATTTATCCTCAGGGTATTGTAGACGTTGAAGCAACATTCATCCCCAAGAGCGACAATCTGCGCCGTGCAGGTCTTATCTGCGGTATCGATTCTACACTCAAGAATGTTGACTACTACGCATTAGGACCTTGGGAGAACACAGCAGACCGCAAGGATGGTGTAGCTGTAGGACGCTACAGCACAACAGTCGAGAACATGGCCGATCCCTACGTTAAGCCACAGAGTAGCGGTAGCCGCGAAGGCTTGCGCGAGGTAACCTTCACCGACAACAACGGTTATGGTGTAAAGATTGCTACAGAGGGATATGTAAGCTTCTCGGCTCTCCCCTACACCGACGAAGACCTCATGAAGGCCGGTCACTACTGGGAGATGACTCCTCGTCCTTACACAGTTCTTCATCTTGACGCTTGGATGCGCGGTGTCGGTAACGCATCATGTGGTGCCGACGTTGACACTCTTCCCGAGTATCGTGTACCCAACAAGAAGATGACATACAAACTCAGAATTTCACCTGTAAAGTAATATTATAAGGTAAAAACAAAAATGGTCTGCACCCTGATGGAGTGCAGACCATTTTTATTTTCCATAAACAGCAAATCACGGCATTTATACTTGAATATCAACAAGTTACAGAACAAACAATGCGTTCACTAACACAATATATTGATTATCAACATGTTACGCATATGAGACTAAGCCTGTAAGAAATTTAAAATTAACATCACCTATATCTTATTGATTATCAGCACATTTTACAATCAATACGTAAGACAGGTTTTAGCTATTTTTCATTGAAGATTGCATAATTTGATGTATTTTTGCATTGTGAGAATGTGTATAAAACATATAAAACAACTATAAAAAACAACCAAAATGAAAAAGGAAAACGAAAAGAGTCTTCTTGAAGTAAAGAAGAATCCCGAAGCAAGCCTTGAGCAGCACAAGACAACATGGTTGCTCATCGGTTACGCAATCGTATTTGCAGCTCTGTTTGTTGCATTCGAGTGGACCGAGACAGAGAAGAAAGAGACAGGTGGCATGGTAGGTCCTGCTATTGTACTCGAAGAGGAGATCATGGTTCCCATCACAATGCCCGAGAAGAAGGTAGTTCCTCCTCCTCCCGCAGCAAAGCAGATTACTGAGATTATTGAGATCGTAGAGGATGATGCCGAAATCGAAGAGACTGAGATTATGTCAGTTGAGGACCAAGGCGAAATCGTAGAGATCAACGAGGACATGAACGTCGTAGTTGAAGAGGAAGTTGAAGAGGAGAAGATCTTCCAAGTTGCAGAGCAACAGCCCGAGTTCCCCGGTGGTCCACGTGAGCTTATGAAGTTCCTTCGCGACAACATCCAATATCCCCGTATAAGCCGCGAGAACAACTCACAGGGTAAAGCATTGGTAGCTTTCGTCGTTAACACCGACGGTTCTATTCAGGATATCGAGGTGTTCAGAAGCTCAAGCGACGTATATCTCGACCGTGAGGCAGTTCGCGTTGTTAAGGCGATGCCCAAGTGGAATCCCGGTAAGCAGGCTGGTAAAGCTGTACGTGTACGCTTTATCCTCCCCGTTACATTCCGTCTACAGTAATTTAACGTAACATATAAAGATAGCCGGCGCAAATAATTATTTGTGCCGGCTATCTTTATATATATGAGATATCAGAGTAAAACAGAAACAGCACTGCATCAACTTTTCACCATTACACACCTATACACTATCAAAAATTCACATATTTACGCTTAATAAGTTTTAAAATTACAACATTTATTTTAATTTTGCACTCAATTTGATAAAACCCAAACAATGATAACTTTTATTATCTGCCTTGTTGCACTTATTATAGCATATTTCACATACGGGAAATATCTTGAGAAGGTTTGTGAAATTGACGACAGCAACCCGGTACCTTCAAAGACAAAGTTTGACGGTGTGGACTACATGCCACTGCCCAAATGGAAAATATTCCTTATCCAGCTTTTGAACATCGCCGGCTTAGGACCCATTTTCGGTGCACTGCTTGGAGCCGCCTATGGCCCTATAGCATTCCTTTGGATTACATTGGGAGGTATATTCATGGGGGCTATGCACGATTTTATCTCGGGGGTAATATCTTTGAAGAACGACGGGCTTAGCCTGCCCGAGATTGTAGGCAAATACTTGGGGAATGAAACTAAGATATTCATGCGCATATTCTCGGTACTGCTGATGGTACTCGTAGGTGCAGTATTCATGTCGCAGCCTGCAGAACTTATTGCATCCAATGCAGATATCCCGCTTTTGGAAAGAGAGTTGTTTGAAGGATGTTCTTGGGAAGTGTTCATTATACTGACAGTGATTCTACTATACTATATGCTGGCTACAGTGTTGCCTATCGACAAGATTATAGGACGTTTCTACCCAATATTCGGATGCATGCTTCTGATAATGGCAATAAGCATATTATCGGTTCTGATTATCAACCACGACACATACGTCATTCCCGAACTGACATCCTTTAGAAATCAGATAGCAAACCCCGAGAAATTCCCTATCGTTCCAATGTTGTTTACAACAATAGCATGTGGAGCCTTGTCGGGTTTCCATGCCACACAATCACCCATAATGGCACGCTGCATGACATCAGAGAAGCATAGCCGGAGTATCTTCTACGGTGCCATGATATCAGAAAGTATCATTGCTCTCATCTGGTGTGCTATAGGCATGGCTTTTTGGGGCGGTGTTGAGGGAGTCAATAATGCCATTGCAGAGTATGGCGGCAGTGCAGCACGCATGATTAATATTATAACAGAAACCACATTGGGCAACGCCATATCAATTCTTGTAGTTTTCGGCATAATTGCATGTGCCATAACATCGGGCGACACTGCGTTCAGATGTGCACGCCTTATTGTATCAGATATATTCGGTATTGAGCAAAAGAGTCTTACAAAAAGATTATATATCTCATTTCCACTCTTTGTTGCAGGACTTTTTATTATATTTGCTTTGCCGTTCCAAACAATATGGAGTTATTTTGCATGGTGCAACCAGACACTTGCCGTTATTACACTATGGTGCATCACACTGTTCCTTGCACAAAAAGAGAAACCGGTAATCATAGGAGCGTTGCCTGCAATCATCATGACATATGTATGCTCGTCATATATATTCATTTCGCCAATGATGTTCAACATGAACAACAAGCCGTTGGCCTACATGTTTGGAGGAGCACTCACACTGATTGTTGCATCAGCTGCCTACATGAAAGGACAACGCTCGCTGCAATGCTGCACAAGCAGGTAAGAACATAGACAATAGGAATATAACAATATACACTATAAGAGTCACATGCGCAAAGAGGGAGTAAAGAACGTACTCGGACTAAGATGCGAACCCATTGAAAAGGTACGCATCGGATTCATAGGACTTGGAGTCAGAGCCAAGCGTGCAGTGCTTCGCATGGCAAACATAAAAGGCACTGATATAAAAGCGATATGCGACCTTGTAGAGTCGAACATCAGCGACACACAGCATATTCTGGCATCAAACAACCGCGCTGCCGCCGAGACATTCTGCAGCGACGAAGGATGGATGCGTGTTTGCGAGCATAAGGATATAGACCTTATATATATATGTACCGATTGGCTTAGCCATGCAAAGATTGCACTCTACGCAATGGAGTGCGGCAAGCACGTAGCAATAGAAGTGCCGGCTGCGACAACCATTGAGGAGTGCTGGCAGCTGGTGGATAAGGCTGAGCAGACACAACGACACTGCATAATGCTCGAAAACTGCTGCTACGACGAATTTGAACTTACCGCACTGCGCATGTCGCAAGAAGGTACACTCGGAGAGATTATACACTGCGAGGGCTCATACATGCACGATCTGCGAGAAAGAATAGTGTCGAACGACGGTGGCGAAAGGAAATGGAGCAATTGGCAGGTGGAATTTATGAAGAGCCATAACGGCAACCCCTACCCCACACATGGACTTGGCCCCATTGCACTCGCAATGGGAATTCATCGTGGAGACAGGATGAGCAGGATTGTATCCATGTCATCAAAAAGAGTCAGCTACGGAAACTGCGGGAGCGCCCTTGTAGGCAACATGAACTCGTCAATAGTAACAACAGAAAGAGGGCGCACCATACTTATACAGCACTGCATCTCGCTGCCACGTCCCTACAGCCGTTCATTCCTGATTAGTGGAACAAAAGGTTTTGTTCAGAAGTATCCAATGTCACATATAGTACTCGATTGCTGCGGAGAAGAAGCACTCACCGGAGACAACCTGAACAGAATATTGGAGTCGTACAAACACCCTATAGTAAGCATGTACAAGCAGAGAGGAGAGGAACTGTGCGGCCGCAGATGGATAGACTATGCAATGGACAGCCGCCTGATACATTGCCTTAGAAACGGATTACCACTCGACATGGATGTATATGACGCAGCCGAATGGAGTTCTATTGTGGAGCTTTCACAACTATCAGCTGATGCAGGCGGCACGCCGATAGAGATTCCCGACTTCACAAGAGGCGACTGGAGAGAATTTGGCAAGCACGAGTTCTACGGTCTCTGATTCACTTCTTAAGAATCACCTTACCGTCTATTATAGATATTTTCTCTTCGTCGCACAACATACGCAATGCAACTTGCAGGCGTTTGCGTGTGAGTGCGAGCCGTTGAAATTCATCGGGCGCATGCTCTTTGCCATCGGCAAGAAGAGCGAGAATTGTAGCCACATCATCATCTATACCATCAGCACTGCTGCCACCTTGACGCGCTATACACACATCGCACAGACCGCATGTATGGCTATTCTTCTCGTTGAAGTATTCGAGCAACACCGCACTACGGCAGCGGCTGTCGGTTGTAGCATACCCGAGTATGGAATTTATGCGCTCTTCGAATGCTTTTTTACGTTCGTCGTACACCTCGGTTGCAAAGCGCAACTCCTCGCCAAGTACACGCTGTCGGCTGAAAGTCACAATAGGGCACTTCTTTGATGGTGAATAGTCGATAATCCTTTTTTGGGATAACGATACCAGAATCTCATACATCCTGTGACGGGTCAACTTTGTAACACGCGACAGATAGCGTTCGTCTATAAACACATAGTCGGTAAAGAGAGCACTATAATTACGCAGCAGCGCATTAATGAGCGTCTCATACTCTTGCGGCAAATTATTTATTCTGTACAATTCGTCGCGCTCTATTATGAAACGCAGACGCGATGCATACTCCATCTCTTCGACATATTCGACATAGCCCATACGTGTGAGTATACGCAGGGCACTGTCGGTGGGCAATATCGGCAAATGGTACTTGCGACAGAAATCAGTCAGCGAAAACTCAAAGGTGCAATCGAGCCCGTCGCCCAAAGCCATGCTGTAGTAGTAGCATAGATTATCGTACACATCGCGTATGAAAAGTTTCTGAGGATAGTTGTCATTGATGCGTCTTTTAACCACTGTGCTGTCGATGCGGCTATAAAGCGTCACGGCATAGGCCCTTTCGCCATCGCGCCCTGCACGACCGGCCTCTTGGAAATACGACTCAATGGAATTGGGAAGGTCTACATGAACAACCAGACGCACATCGGGTTTGTCTATACCCATACCGAAAGCATTTGTAGCAACCATGACACGCGATTTTCCACTCTTCCACAGTTCCTCTTTCTTATCCTTGCTCTCGGCCGAAAGACCTGCATGGTAATATTCTGCTGCTATACCGTTGGCAATCAGGAAATCGGCAACCTCCTTTGTTCTTTTGCGGTTCAAGGCATATACTATGGCCGAACCTTCGATGCGGTTGAGGATATGCAGCAGTTCCTGTGGTTTATTCTCAGTACGGCGCACAACATATACAAGGTTCTTACGCTCGAAACTCATACGGAAACTCTTTCCGTTGCGGAAAGAGAGCCTTTGCTGAATATCGGCAGCAACCTCTTCGGTTGCTGTAGCCGTAAGCGCCAACACCGGGACATCGGGAAAAAGCGCACGCAAATCACTTATGCGACGGTAGGCCGGACGGAAATCGTGTCCCCACTGCGAGATACAATGCGCTTCGTCTACCGTAATAAGACTTACATCAGTCTTTTGAATCTTTTTCAGGAATATTTCAGAAGAAATTCTCTCGGGCGAAATATAAAGGAATTTATAATCACCGAAGATGCAATTCTCAAGGGCAATAATAACCTCGCTGTTCTTCATGCCGCTATATATGGCTGCCGCCTTGATGCCCCTGCTGCGCAGGTTGGCAACTTGGTCTTTCATCAGCGCAATCAACGGAGTGACTACTATACAAAGCCCTTTTGCAGCCATTGCAGGCACCTGAAAGGTAATACTCTTGCCACCACCGGTAGGCATAAGGCCGAGCGTATCGTGCCCGGCCCCTATACTTTCGATTATCTCGCGCTGTATTCCGCGGAAATCGTCATACCCCCAATACTGTTTAAGAATACTCCTGTATTTCACAATGCGTTCTTGAACTCAATACCACATCAGCCCTTACACAAAAGAGAACGGCACAGACAAAGCATCAGTGCTTTTCGCCTCTGTTGCGGGTGCGTATGCTCTCAATCTGCAATTGCACCTCGCCATGTTTGTATGTGTTATCCTCGAGAGTGTAGCATATATCAAACGACTGTTTCGACTTTATATACTTGGCCTGTTCGCTCTGTCCGAAGGCTATACCATTGATGACATTGCTCGACTTATTGTCTACAAGCTCCAGTTTTATATGCTCCTGTCGACGTCCTACAACCTTGCTTGTACCATAATCGTACACATTGAGAGTGCAGAAAATGGGTTTGGGATTATCGGGGCCGTGAGGAGCAAATTTCCTTAGGTCGTTGAAGAATTTACGAGTTATATTCTGGAAACCGAGCTCGGCCTCTATCTCAATTATAGGGTCGGTCTGCTCGGGCAGGATATTCTCGGTCACATACTCCTCGAAACAGCGTGCAAACTCTTCAATCTTATCAACCTTAAGTGAGAAGCCGGCCGCATAGGTGTGGCCTCCGAAATTCTCGAGCAGATGACGGCAATTCTCTATTGCCTTATATACGTCGAAACCTGTTACCGAACGCGCCGAGCCTGTTGCAATATCACCCGAGCATGTCATGACAACCGCCGGACGATGATACACCTCGGTGAGACGCGATGCAACAATGCCAATGACGCCCCTGTGCCAATCTTCATTGAAGATTACAATCGCCCTCTTTTCATCAAAGTTCTCGAGATTCTCAACTATCACATTCGCCTCTTCGGTCATGCTCTTGTCGAGGTCTTTACGTGTCTCATTGAACTCGTTAATCTGTTCGCTCATGGCAAGCGCCGTACGCAGATTGTTTTCTATAAGCAGATCAACGGCAACCTTACCCTGCTGTATGCGGCCCGAAGCATTTATACGCGGACCAATCTTGAAGATTATATCATTGATGTTAATCTCCTTGTCGCGCAGACCGCACACCTGAATAATGGCCTTCAGTCCTGTACTTGCACCATGGTTGAGCTGTTTTAATCCATGATAGGCCAATATACGGTTCTCGCCCATTATAGGCACCAAATCGGAAGCTATACTCACAGCAACAAGGTCGAGCAAAGAGTAGAGCTGCTCGGCAGGTATACCATTGTCCATGGCGAATGCCTGCATAAACTTAAAGCCCACACCGCATCCCGACAGATGCTGGTAGGGATATGTATTATCGGCCCTTTTAGGATTAAGGATAGCAACCGCCTGAGGCAGTTCCTCATCGGGAACGTGGTGGTCACACACAATAAAATCTATACCCAAAGACTTAGCATATGCAATTTCATCAAGAGCCTTTATGCCACAGTCGAGCACAATAATAAGTTTCACTCCTGTCGAATGTGCATAGTCGACACCTCTATGGGATATACCATAACCATCCTCTTTTCTGTCGGGGATGTAATAATCGATATTTGACGAGAACTGCTGCAGGAATTTATAGACCAGTGCAACTGCAGTAGTACCGTCAACATCATAATCGCCGTACACCAAAATGCGTTCTTTGCGCCCCAGCGCCTGATTCAGACGCTTTACTGCAATATCCATATCATTCATCAGGAACGGATTATGCAGATTCGAGAGTCGTGGGCGGAAGAACTGTTTAGCTTCGGCTACAGTCGTAATACCTCGCGTAACAAGCAAACCGCAAAGAATGGGACTCATGTCCAACTCTTCCGAGAGCCTATCAGCTTCCTCTATCTGTTTGTATGTTGGAGGTTGATATTTCCATTTTTGACCCATTTATATATTTTTTTATTTTTTGCTTTCTCGAGTGCAAGATGCCAAGACATCATGCATAATGACTGTAATACAGTCGGTTACTGTTGAGTTTCAACCGCTTCACATCAACGCACTTATACATATAGGCACTTTAACCGCAGTATAACACTCTATTCAACTTGTAAAGATACAGAAAAGCAGTATAAAAAGAGCCCATTTCTCAATATTTTTTGAGAAATGGGCTCTTTTTATACAATTTTAATATTATAATCCCTTTTTATTACTTAAGGTTAAGTTTCTTTGCAATGTGCTCGGGGATTGCATCCTTGTGAACTACGATGTTCATAGTCTTGTAACGTACAAACGCCTCTGAAGCATACCACAAACCTTTATATTTGCCGGCCTCACCCCAAGAGTTCTTCACCATGTAATAGCGTGTACCCTCCTGATCTTTCGCGATACCGTAAATCAACATACCGTGGTCGTCGGTTGTCTCCCAATTGTCATATGCCAACTGACGCTCAGCCTGTGTACACCATTTCTGGGGCTGGGGCTTTGTTGTGAGCTTCTTCTCGGCAGGCGACAGCTTAAGCCAGTGCGCCATATCAGAGCCGCTCAACTCCTGAACCTTACCGGCATCGGGCAACACTGCAATACCGTCACGAGTAAAACCGTCCTCGCTGACATCGCTACCCCATGCGATAGTGTAACCGTTCATGATTGCGTTCTCGAACACCTCGAGCAGCTCATCAATAGGAAGGTTATAAGACTGCGCCCAACGCCAGTTGTCCTGAATCTCAAGAACAAATGAGCTATAGAAAGGATGATGAGTATATGATGTAAGAGATACATAGTCACTTGCATTGAGGCCTGTTGACTCATAGAAAGTGGCAGGAGTGTACTCAACACCGTTGTATGTAAATTTCTCGGGACGCTCGCCAAGGTAGATGTCGTGAACTGCTGCAATTGCCTTCTTCCACAACATGTTGCCCTCATTATCAGACTGCAGGCTGCGGCTCTTGCCATTTGCAATGGCAGCTACAACAGCGTTGCTTACAGCTGTAAGCTCGTTGTGGTTACTGAGGGTATCGCCATACATTACACCGGGACGCATCTCTTCCTCGGGAACAAGACCAAAATGCTCCATACCGTAAAGCACATCATAGAATGAGCCACCTTGCGAGAATGAGACATCACCATGTGTGCGCACTGCTCTGTCGGCACGATCGAGATAGGTATTGTGTACGATATACATCTCAGAGAAATCGTACTCACCCTTACCCATACGAAGCAACTCTGATTCAATGAATGCAAGTGTAGAGTAACACCAGCAAGTACCTGCACGATTCTGGTTCTTTACACTTGTAATAGGATTCTCCTTTACTACGGTAAACTTGAAACCAGCATCCTCACTCTTTTCTTTCTTCTTGGCACTCAGACCCAAAGCCACAAATGCCATAACTACGAACAGAATTGTTTTTTTCATAGAAATATTCTTTAATGATTAATCTTCAGTATCTACATCAGCCTCTATGCCCTTCATAGCTGCTGCAATCTTTACCTCGAGTTCCTCGGCAAGTTCGGGGTTATCGGCAATTATAGCCTTTGTGCGGTCGCGACCCTGCGCCAACTTGGTTTCGTTATAGCTGAAGAACGAACCACTCTTCTTTATGACGCCGTATGCCACTCCGAGGTCGACAATCTCACCTACACGAGATATACCCTCGCCGAACATTATATCAAATTCGGCCTTGCGGAAGGGAGGTGCCACCTTATTCTTGACAACCTTTACGCGTACCTGATTACCGACAGCATCCTCGCCATCCTTAAGCTGGCTTACGCGACGGATATCGATGCGCACCGAAGCATAGAACTTGAGCGCATTACCACCGGTTGTTGTCTCGGGGTTACCGAACATGACACCAATCTTCTCACGCAACTGGTTAATGAAGATACATGTAGTCTTTGTTTTGCTTATGGCAGATGTCAGCTTACGCAAAGCCTGTGACATAAGACGTGCCTGCAAGCCGACCTTATTGTCGCCCATTTCGCCCTCAATCTCGGCCTTGGGAGTCAATGCCGCTACCGAGTCGATAACGATTATATCAATTGCCGATGAACGTATAAGCTGCTCGGCAATCTCCAAAGCCTGCTCGCCACAGTCGGGCTGCGAAATAAGCAGATTGTCGATATCCACGCCCAACTTCTGAGCATAGAAACGGTCGAAGGCATGCTCGGCATCTATGATAGCTGCAATTCCACCCATTTTCTGAGCCTCGGCAATGGCATGGATAGCCAAAGTAGTCTTACCTGCCGACTCGGGACCGTAAATCTCGATTATTCTACCGCGAGGATAACCGCCTACGCCCAACGCTGCATTAAGGCCGACCGAGCCCGAAGGAATGACATCCACATCTTCGAAGCTGTCGTCGCCCAATTTCATGATAGAACCCTTACCGAAGTTCTTCTCTATCTTATCCATTGCAGCCTGCAGGGCTTTCAGTTTTTCTGATGCTGCAACGTTCTCCAATTCTTCTTTCTTTGCCATTTTCTGGTTTATTTAAATTTCGACACGACGTTTATCAAAGCTCAAGGTCATTGTCAAACTCCTCGTGCCAAGGCAATCCTTGCTTATTCAACTGCTCCATGAATGGATCGGGATCGAACTGCTCCACATTCCAAACACCGGGTTTGCGCCACAATCCCTTTATGAACATCATAGCACCAATCATAGCGGGAACACCTGTTGTGTAGCTGACACCCTGCATACCTGTCTCCTTGTAAGCCTCTTGATGGCTGCAGTTGTTATAAACATAGTATGTGCGCTCCTTACCATCTTTGATACCGCGGATTCTACAGCCGATAGATGTCTCACCCTCGTAGTTCTCGCCCAAATCCTGAGGATTGGGAAGCACTGCCTTAAGGAACTGAAGAGGAACAATCTTCTGACCATTGTAGTCAATCTCATCGATACGTGCCATACCAATATTCTGAATTACGCGGAGGTGAGTAAGATACTCCTGACCGAATGTCATCCAGAAACGTGCACGTTTGATTGTGGGGAAGTTCTTTGTAAGCGACTCGAGTTCCTCGTGGAAAAGAAGATACGACTCACGGGGACCGATGTTGGGATAAGTCAAAGGCTTATGTATCTCAAGAGCACCTGTCTCAATCCATTTGCCATCCTCGAAATAACGGCCCTTCTGGGTAATCTCGCGGATATTGATTTCGGGGTTGAAGTTGGTTGCAAATGCCTTGTGGTGGTTACCTGCATTACAGTCAACGATATCAAGATAATGAATCTCGTCGAAATAGTGCTTTGCTGCATAAGCTGTGTAGACACCGCTCACACCCGGGTCGAAACCGCAACCGAGGATAGCAGTAAGGCCGGCCTCTTTAAAGCGCGCGTGAGAAGCCCACTGCCAGCTGTACTCGAAGTGTGCCTCGTCCTTAGGCTCGTAGTTAGCTGTATCGAGGTAGTTTACACCG
>CAJGCJ010000051.1 GCA_904501775.1 uncultured Bacteroidaceae bacterium
CCAAGCTTTTTTTTCGAAAAAATAGAAATTTTTCATCCTTTGTAACAAACAATACAAGAACACGCGTTCAAAATGAACAAATTTTCACCCTCAGGCGACAAAACTACAACAAAACACTCCTCAACAAACACAAGAGAATCCCCAAAAAAAAGTGGGAAAATCCACAAAAAAAATCACGATTCCTTAAAAAAATCTCTTTTCCCAATCATTTTTTCTCTCGAAGCCCCATTTTATTATTCACAGACCAATGCAAAAACATCAAAAATTAGCGATACGAAAAACAATTCTGCTCAAGAAATAGTCCTTTTTTATCTATAAAAGAGACTTGCCTGCTGTAAAAAAACTGTCAACCAAGAGATATATTTTCGCCCGGCTACCACCTGTTTTTAATAAAAAGCCTGCACTCACAGTGAAAAATATTGAAGTAAACTTTATCTTTCTCGCCGGTTTGTGTGTATCTTTGAGCTAAAGCTCTAAGATCTTCTGCACTCGCTGCAAAATATCCAAGCAAGCTTGGCTTTATCTTGCTCGTTTGTTACTATCTTTGCAAAAGAGAGGAGTAATCAAAAAGGGCTACGTCTCCTATACCTTATTAATATAATATATCTGATAGACCGCAATACCATAGAGCAAATAATGAACACGGCAAAAATCGAAGAGGTTGTAGCCGATTTTGTTGCATTGCGCAAACGCGGCGTCAATCTTATAGGCCTATGCCCATTCCATAACGAAAAGACTCCTTCATTTACCGTCTCGCCTGCAAAGAACAGGTGCAAATGTTTTGGATGCGGAAAAGGAGGCAACCCGGTTCACTTCATAATGGAACACGAGCAGCTGAGCTATCCCGATGCTCTGCGCTGGCTTGCCAAGAAATATCACATAGAGATAAAGGAGCGTGAGCTTACAAACGAAGAGAGAGAGGCACAAAGCATGCGCGAAAGCATGTTCATAGTAAATCAATATGCCCAGCAGTTCTTTACAGAGACACTGCACAACACCCAAGAGGGACAATCAATAGGCCTGAACTATTTCCACAAGCGTGGACTAAGAGACGAGACTATTGTAAAATTCGGATTAGGATATTCGCCCGAGAAGCGCGACACTTTCGCATCAACAGCCACAAAAGCAGGATACAATCCTAATATAATAGCAAAAACAGGCGTATGCTACAGCACCGACGACGGCAGACTTGTCGACCGTTTCTGGGGACGCGTGACATTCCCCGTACACACAATATCGGGCAAGGTGGTTGCATTCGGTGGCCGCACACTGCAGAACAATCCCAAAGCAGCAAAATATGTAAACTCGCCCGAAAGCGAGATTTACCATAAGAGCGACCATCTTTACGGACTCTACTTCTCAAAACAGGCAATAATGCAGCACGACAGCTGTATACTTGTAGAGGGATACCTCGATGTAATCTCCATGCACCAGTCGGGCATACAGAATGTCGTAGCATCATCGGGAACATCGCTCACCACGGGTCAGATACGCCTGATACACCGTTTCACAAGCAACGTAACACTGCTTTACGACGGCGACAAGGCCGGAATAAAAGCCTCATTGCGTGGAATAGACATGCTCTTGGAAGAGGGCATGAACATAAACGTAGTGCTCCTACCCGATGGAGAAGACCCCGACAGCTATGCACAGAGCCACTCGACCGAGGAGGTAGAAGAGTACATACGCACCCACAAGGTCGACTTCATACAGTTCAAGACCAACCTGTTGATGAGCGACACAAGCGACGACCCTCAGAGCCGTGCCCACCTCATAGGCGACATTGTGCGCAGCATCGCAGTAATCCCCAACGACATCCTGCGCAGCGAATATCTGCGAAAATGCAGCGAAATGTTAAAAGTGAGTGAGCAGTTGCTTGTATCCGAGACAGCCAAACTGCGTCGCAAATATGCACAGGAGGCATACAGCCGCAAGCAGCAGAACAGTTCGGCAACAGTTCCCGAGGAGAAAGACGAGGATCTGCCAATACAAGTACAATCCGTCAGCCAGCAGGAAGAGACCACAAAATCTACAAGCAACAATCCGCTCTACAACAAGGAACACGCAATAATACAGTTCATCCTGCGAAACGGCGAGAAACAGTTGCTTGTCCCCGAGGACAAGATAAACAACACACCGGCATTTACCGAGAGTGTCATTGCACATATAAAGTATTCACTGCAGGGCGACGGAATAGAGTTCACACACCCGCTATACAAACGCATCTTCGAAGAGGCTGCGCAGCACGACTCGGACCCCGAATTCGTAGCCGAGCGCTATTTCCTTTCGCATCCCGATGCCGAGATATCGCACCTCACAGCCGAGATGTGCAGCGACCGATATATCCTGAGCAAGCTCTTCAGCGAGAACAGCAGCGAAGAGCGCAACGAGAGTGCAGTGCTGTTTGAACAGACAACACGCCTTGTAATTGCCTACAAACAGAATATCATTGACGAACTGCTCAAGCAGACAATGGAGCAACTTAAAGACCCTGCCACAGCCGCCGACAGCACATACTACATGGAGGTGATGCAGAACTTCAAGTTTCTGAAAGAGACACAGCAGGCACTGAACGCACTACTCTCACAATACGGTTTCGGCAGCGCGGCACTCAATATCTGACACACCCTCACAAAACATAACAAGCCGCCCCGTTACCGGGACAGCCTGCCTTATCCTTTTTAAATACAGTCGAAACGATTATCTGTTTCGCAGAAGATTCATGAACTCCTCCCTTGTCTTTGCCTGATTGAATGCACCGCAAAAATCAGAGGTGGTGGTTACCGAGTTCTGTTTCTTTATTCCACGCATTTGCATACACAGGTGCTGAGCCTCAACGACCACCATAACCCCAAGCGGATTAAGGGTTTCCTGTATACACTGTTTTATCTGCAACGTAAGACGCTCCTGCACCTGCAGACGACGTGCATATACATCTACGACGCGTGCAATCTTACTTAAGCCTGTTATATATCCGTTGGGGATATACGCAACATGCACCTTGCCAAAGAAAGGCAGGATATGATGTTCGCACAGCGAGTAGAAATCAATATCCTTGACAATAACCATCTGGCTATAATCCTCTTTGAACATAGCACCGCGCAGAATGGCATGCGGGTCTTCCTTATATCCCGATGTAGTATCCAATATTGCACGAGCGACACGTTCGGGAGTCTTTATAAGACCCTCGCGCTGGGTATCTTCGCCCAAGAGCTCCAACATATTGCTGCAATTGGCCATAAGGCCTTCGATAATCTTATCCTTGCTCTCTTCCATGCTTTTATTTTCAATAAGGCAGGTTTATCATAGTCTTTGTAACCGAAATCTCCCTGAAACGACGTGTTGCCTTAAGGCGGTACATCACAGCCTCGGCCTCTTCGCGTGTGCGGTAATCGCCATACTGACACGAACGGATTGGAGATTCAAACACCACATATACCTCGGCACCGGGGAAATTTTCCCTCATATACTGCGCCATGTTATTGGCCTCGTCACGTGCCTGTCGCGAATTGTTTCCCGAATAGACCATCACACGATATCCCTCAATTTGGGCAGGCTTACCATTGCGTTCAATCATAGAGCCCATGAGCTCGTTCAATTTTAGCGGATGATGTATGCGCACAACACCCTGCCCAACGGTATCGCGTTGAAGTTCGTCAACTATGTTGTTCTGTGCCCCAACATACAAGGCACAGAACAACATCAGGATTGAAATGAAAAATCTATTCATTATTTCCAAGCATCGATGATACCCTTGAAATCGGCAACCTTCAAAGAAGCACCACCGATAAGACCACCGTCAACATCAGCATTAGCGAAGAGCTCCTTAGCATTGCTTGCCTTGCAGCTACCACCGTAAAGGATTGAAGTATTCTCAGCAACCTCAGCGCCATACTTCTCTACGATTGTAGAACGGATGTAAGCGTGGATCTCCTGAGCCTGCTCGGGAGTTGCTGTAAGACCTGTACCGATAGCCCAAACGGGTTCGTAAGCAAGGATAATCTTAGAGAAGTCCTCAGCTGAAAGGTCGTACAAAGAACCAGCAAGCTGCTTGTAAACTACCTCGTTCTGGATACCCTGATTACGCTCCTCGAGAACCTCACCAATACAGAAGATAGGTGTAAGACCGTTAGCAAGAGCCAACTGTACCTTCTCTTTAAGGATAGCCTCAGTCTCACCATAGTAAGCACGACGCTCTGAGTGGCCAAGGATTACATACTTTGCACCTGTTGAAGCAACCATCGCTGCAGAAACCTCACCAGTATAAGCACCTGATACCTTGTCGGCGCAGTTCTCGGCACCAACACCGATAACAGAAGCGTCAACAGCCGATGCAACTGATGCAAGGTGGATGAAAGGAGTACAAATTACAACATCGCAATTGGGTTTGTCAGCAACAAGAGCCTCGTTGAGCTCGTTTGCCAATGCAATACCCTCCTGAAGATTCAGGTTCATCTTCCAGTTACCTGCTACAATTTTCTTTCTCATTTTTTTAAACATTTAAAAGGTTTATAATAATTATATCACTCATCTATTTTCTCTTCTTTATTCTGCTTCTGCAGCCTGAACCTGTTCAGCAGATGAAGCACCGCAGCAATAATCACATCCACAAACATTATGAACAGCAACGGTGCGACAAACATGGAGAGCCAGAATTTCCAGCTTCCGAGAAGCGAGGAGATGCTCTTCACAGAATCGGGCATCGAGGTGGGAGCCTTGCGTATTTCGTCTACCGACGGAATGTCTGCCGAGTTCCACTTTCCGACAACAGTACCGTCCTTTATAAGCAGCACTCCCGGATTGGCACGCACAATGGTCTTGAGCATCACATCATCGGCCCACAGAACCGGATATTCGCCACCTGTACGCCTTTTCCATAAATCGACCTCATTTACATCAGATGCCGTTGCCGCATAAAAAGGCACAGCCATCTCTACACAATAGTCGTAGAGTTCATTTATTCTGTCTACGCGGCTCTCATCGGCCGTTTCCACACGGTTCATTATCAGCATACACACATAACCGCTGTCCTCCAATATCTGTGAGGTATAATCCTCTTCATCTTCAATCCCAAAGAACTCAAAGTCGGGAATGATTGCCGGGCGTCCCTCTACAATGACATCAGTGCGACTGCCCAGATAGTTCCATGTGCTATCGGGATAATTCTCTTCGTCAAACTCCCTTACATCACCATCCTTTTCGAAACGATATACTGTTTTCTCGACCGAGGGGACATTAGCCACTGACTCACGCAGGTCAGCACCCTTAGCGAAAGGACGGAAATCGAGAACAGGCAGATGCGCCATCGAGACATACTCCAGAGAGGCAACATACAGCAGTGCAAAGAGGGCAACCATCCATCTGTTGTACAATCCAATCTTGCGGACAAAAAGCCTACGCATGAAAAATACCATCGTGGCAAAGAGAAGCAGTACGATATTTTTTCCAAAAGTGGCCCAATTGGAGAGATGCAGGGCATCGCCGAAACAGCCGCAGTCACGCACCGGGTTCCACAGAGCAACCACAAGCGTAAAAGGTGTAAAGACAAGGAAGAACAGGAATACAAGAAACGTCACCGTCCTACTGTAGACGCCCATCAGCAACAGCACGCCCACAATAAACTCGGCAGCTGGCAGCAACTGAGCAGCGGCCATAATCCACCCGTCGGAAATCTGTTCCATTCCAAAAGCCGTAAGATACTCCTGCAATTTATAGAACAGTCCCATAGGGTCTACGGCTTTTACAAAGCCCGAGACTATGAGAACCACACTCAACAGCAAACGCGATACATTTGCCAATGTTGCGGTCAACGCCCGTTTCTTATTCAGCAACCCCATTCTTTATCAGTCCGAATACTGCATAATTTATCATGTCCATATAATTGGCATCCACTCCCTCGGAAACCTTAGTGGCACCATCGAGCTCCTCAATCTGCTTGGTGCGCCATATCTTGGTGAGTATAAGGTCGGTGTACGATGTCGTACGCATTCCGCGCCAAGCCTCGTTATAATCGTGGTTCTTGCGCTTCATAAGCTCAAGTGCCTCATTTGCCTTGGCCTTGTACAGTTCCATAGCCTTGTCGGGGGTGATGTCGCACTCGTCGGAATATCCCAACTCAAGCTGCACAAGTGCAATTATACCATAGTTCACAATGCCTATAAGCTCGGAGTTTATATCCTCGCCCACCATATTCTCGGCACCCGTCTCAAGGTTGCGTATGCGCTTGGCCTTTATGTATATCTGGTCGGTCAGCGACTCGGGACGCATAATTCGCCACGAAGCACCATAGTCGTACAGTTTCTTCCCAAACAGGTCGCGGCACAAGGCCAGCACCCTCTCAAATTGTATATTCGTATCGTTGGCCATCTCTATCTAAAATTTATCTTATGACTGCTTATACTTCTTAAAAAAGCTGTTCCATTTGAGGCTTATTACACCAAACAGAGCCTCGCTGAAGATACCACCGCTCATCTTGGACTCGCCGAGCACCCTGTTTACAAAAATCACAGGAACCTCCTTTATTCTGAATCCATATTTATGAGTGGTGAACTTCATCTCAATCTGAAACGCATATCCCTTGAAACGGATGGAATCGAGGTCTATCGTCTCGAGCACCTTACGACGATAGCAATTGAATCCGGCCGTGGTATCATACACAGGAAGACTGGTTATGAGGCGCACATACTTGGATGCAAAATAGGACATCAGTACACGTCCCATAGGCCAGTTGACCACATTCACACCCGTAACATACCTGCTGCCAACAGAGAGGTCGTAACCATCCTTGGCGCAAGCCTCGTAAAGCAAAGGCACATCGGCCGGATTGTGCGAAAAGTCGGCATCCATCTCAAAGATATACTCATATCCCTGCTGCAATGCCCATTTAAAGCCTGTAATATATGCAGTGCCCAGTCCCAATTTGCCCGAACGCTCAATTATAAAAACCCTTTGCGGAAACTCGGCGATAAGAGTCTTTACAATTCCGGCTGTTCCATCGGGCGAACCGTCATCCACAACAAGAACATCGAAAGAGTGCTCCAATGAAAGGAGAACACGAATCATCTTTTCGATATTCTCTTTTTCGTTATATGTAGGTATAATAATAACGCTGTCGCTTTTTGCCATAATATTACATTTATTCAATTTGCGAAGATAACGAAAAAAGAGTGCATTTCACCCTTGAAGAAGATAAAAAATATATAAAACCCCCAATTTTATAATTAAATTTAAGTTAACTGCATCGGTTGCCCACGCAACATATTAGATAATACCGAAATAAATGACTATTTTTGTCGGTAGCTATGGATTCAAAAGAGTTAGTACACATATACGGAACGCACCCGGGCGTTGAGGCGCTCATTAAGCTTGCAAAGGCCGGCAAAGCCGAGAAATCGTTCATCGGTGGCCTCACCGGAAGTTCGGCAGCAGTTGTGCTTGCCGCATTCAACCATCGTGCCCCACATCAATCGGTTCTTGTAGTGATGGGCGATGCCGAAGAGGCAGGCTATTTCTACCACGACCTTATGCAAAGCGGCAACAACGACAACATTCTGTTTTTCCCTTCGTCGTTCCGCCGCGCAATCAAATACGGACACGAGGACGAAGCCGGCCGCATATTGCGTACCGAGGTACTCAGCCGGCTGACAAACAGGAAAAGCAAGGAGGGGCTTCTCATTGTCAGCCACCCCGATGCCATAGCCGAAAAGGTTGTATCGCAGAGCGACCTTAAGGAGAAGAGCATAACAATATCCATAGGCGACAACATCAGCCGCGACAAGCTGGAGTCGCAGCTTTCCGGCTTCGGATTCAAAGAGGTCACATATGTATACGAGCCCGGCGAATTTGCTGTGCGAGGCAGCCTCATCGACATATACTCATACTCATCGGAGCTACCTTATCGTATAGACTTCTTTGGCGACGAGGTAGAGAGCATACGTACATTCGAGGTAGATACACAGCTGTCGAAAGAGAAGAGGGAGTGCGCCGTAATAATCCCCAAGATAACGGGAAACGAGAGCGTGGCAATTACCGAGTTTATGCCGCAAGAGACCATTCTTGTGACAAGAGACACCGAACACATAAGAAACAGCATCGCCAGGCTCAAAGACGAAGGCTTCTCGCTGCAGGCAAAGCTATCGGACGAAAGTGCCCCTCAAATGCCCGACCTCATAACCACAGCCGAGTTCGACACATTCACAAAGAGGGTTACACACTGGGAACTGCGCAGCGCACACCTCGACAACGGTACAAAAATAGAGTTCAGCACCCATCCGCAGCCCATCTTCAACAAGGACTTCGACCTTGTTGCAAGCACCTTTATCGACTACATAAACAGAGGCTACAAAATATACCTTATGACCGATGACGAACGGCAGGCACGACGTCTGGCGGCGATATTCGACGAGCGCAACGGGGAGATTTCGTTCATACCCGTAAATCACACCATACACGCCGGATTCATCGACGACACCACACGCGCGGCATTCTTCACCGATCACCAGCTCTTCGGACGATTCCACAATTTCAAGCTGCGAAGCGAGAAGGCACGCAGCGGCAAAGTGGCGCTGACCCTAAAGGAACTGAAAGAGTTCAAGACAGGCGATTACATCGTACACATCGACCACGGAATAGGCAAGTTCGGAGGCCTTGTGCGCATCCCCAACGGCGACACCATGCAAGAGGCCATAAAGCTCATATACAAGAACGACGATGTTGTTTTTGTATCAATCCACAACCTGCACAAGATATCGAAATACCGTGCAAAGGAGGGCGAAGCGCCATCTATAAGCAAATTGGGTACAGGAGCATGGGAACGCATAAAAGAGCGCACCAAAAAGAAGATCAAGGACATAGCCCGCGACCTCATAAAGCTATATTCGCAACGTCACCGCGAAGAGGGATTCGCATTCTCGCCCGACACCTATCTGCAGACCGAGCTCGAGACAAGCTTCATGTACGAAGATACCCCCGACCAGCACAAGGCTACAAACGAGGTTAAGCAGGACATGGAGCGCAGCCGTCCCATGGACCGCCTGATATGTGGCGACGTAGGTTTCGGAAAGACCGAAGTAGCCATTCGCGCAGCCTTCAAGGCGGCAACCGACGGCAAGCAGGTGGCTCTGCTTGTTCCCACAACCGTACTTGCCTACCAGCACTACCTGACGTTCAAGGAGAGACTCAAGGAGTTCCCCTGCACAGTAGAATACATAAGCCGCGCCCGCAGCAACGGACAGTGCAAGGAGGTGCTGAAAAACCTTGCCGAAGGCAAAGTGGACATAATAATAGGCACACACAGACTGACAGGAAAAGATGTAAAATTCAAGGACCTTGGACTGCTCATTATAGACGAGGAGCAGAAGTTCGGTGTTTCGGTAAAAGAGAAGCTGCGCCAGATAAAGGTAAATGTCGACACCCTGACAATGACAGCCACCCCCATTCCACGCACACTGCAATTCTCAATAATGGGAGCACGCGACCTCTCCATGATACAGACACCGCCCCCCAACCGTTATCCGATACACACCGAGATACACACCTTCGATGCCGAGATAATAAAGGAGGCCATAAACTTCGAGCTAAGCCGCAACGGACAGGTATTCTTCATAAACAACAGAATATCGAACATGCACGAGCTCGAGAACATGATACTCAAGCACATACCCGATGCACGCGTATGTATTGCGCATGGACAGATGGAGCCTACAGAACTCGAGAAGCGTTTGTACGACTTCATCAACCACGACTACGACATCCTCATTGCCACATCCATTGTAGAGAACGGAATTGACATACCCAATGTAAATACCATAATAATCAATCAGGCGCAGAGTTTCGGACTGAGCGACCTTCATCAGATGCGCGGACGCGTAGGACGCGGCAAGCGCAAGGCATTCTGTTACATGCTTACCCCACCACGCGATGTACTCAACAGCGAGGCGCGCCGTCGCCTCGAAGCAATAGAGAGCTTCAGCGAGCTTGGCAGCGGAATGAACCTTGCCATGCAGGACCTTGACATACGCGGAGCAGGTAACCTGTTGGGTGCCGAGCAGAGCGGTTTCATTGCCGACCTCGGTTACGAAACCTATCAGAAGATTCTGGCCGAGGCCGTACGCGAGCTGAAGACCGAGGAATTCTCAGATATTCTTGAAGAAGAGAAAAACTACGACAGCAACCAACAGTTCGTCAGCGACTGCCTTGTCGAGAGCGACCTCGAGCTTTTCTTCCCGCCCACCTATGTTCCCGATGGCAACGAGCGCATACTGCTCTATCGCGAGCTCGACTCCATAACCAACAACAACGACCTTGAACAGTTCCGCAATCGCATGCGCGACCGCTTCGGAAAGATTCCCGACCAAGGAGAAGAACTGATAAGGATGGTGACACTAAGGCGCAAGGCCCAAGAGTCGGGAATAGAGAGAATATACCTTAAGGGAGGACGTATGACACTATTCTTTGTTGACGAGAGCAACAAGCGTTTCTACGAAAGCGATACCTTCGGAAGAATACTCACATTCATAGCATCCACACAGTTCCGTTGCGCAACACGCAACGACAACCATCGCTATGTCATATCTGTCAACAATATAAAAAGTGTAGAGACCGCATTAGCATTCATCGATGAAATGAATAGATATACAAAATAAAAACTTATCTTCGCAGATAGAACAAAAAACATAGACAATATGAAAATAAGAAACAGACTGACAAGCCTTGCAGCATTGGCATTTATGGCAATAGGCGCAATGGCACAGAGTAACGGTAGCATCGACGCACAGATGCTGAGCGAACTTAGTGAGAGCTATCGTCCAACAGGAGCCGAGAAGGCTTTGCAGAATGTGATGCTCAACAACAACGTGAACAGCATGGCGCTGAATCAGGCCAACCAGAACGAGATGGAGACATATTTCAGCAACAGCGTAAAGTCGAAAGGCATAAGCAATCAGGAATCATCGGGACGCTGCTGGCTCTTTACCGGCATGAACGTAATGCGTGCCAAGATGATTGCCGAGCAGGACTTAGGCGAGTTTGAGTTCTCACAAGTGTACAACTTCTTCTTCGACCAGCTTGAGAAAGCAAACCTCTTTTTGCAGGGTGTAATAGACACACGCAAGAAACCCTTCGACGACCGCACCGTAGAGTGGCTCTTCAAGAACCCAATGAGCGACGGAGGCACATTTACCGGTGTTGCCGACAACATTGCAAAATATGGTGTTGTACCCAAGAGCGTGATGAAAGAGACATATACCAGCAACCACACAGCAGCCTTCAACAGCCTTTTCAAGCGCAAGCTGCGCGAGTATGGCGTACGCCTGCGCAACGCATCTGACGAAGGTGCAAACGATAAAAAGTTGCAGGCCATGAAGAAGGAACAGCTTAAAGAGGTTTACCGCATGCTTGCAACAGTATACGGTGTTCCCCCCACCGAATTCACATGGGCTCCCAAAGATGCCAAAGGCAAATACCGCGAAGAGCCACAGAAATACACCCCACAGAGCTTCTATCAGAAATATATAGGTTGGGACTTGAAGAATAACTATGTGATGCTGATGAACGACCCCACCCGTCCCTATTGGAAGAGCTACGAGATTGAGTACGACCGCCACATGTACGACGGACAGAACTGGCTATATGTAAACCTTCCCCTTGAGGAGATTAAGGAGATGGCAATAGCATCAATAAAGGATAGCACCATGATGTACTTCTCTTGCGATGTTGGCAAGTTCCTCGACTCAAAACGCGGACTTCTCGACATCAACAACTACGACTACGAATCAATCTTCGGTGTCGAGTTCGGCATGAACAAGAAAGAGCGCATCATGACTTTCGACAGCGGTTCATCGCACGCCATGACCCTTATGGCAGTCGACCTCGACAGCAACGGCAAGCCCGTAAAATGGCAGGTAGAGAACAGTTGGGGTGCAAGCTCGGGACACCGCGGAACAATCATAATGACCGACGAGTGGTTCAATGAATATATGTTCCGTCTTGTGGTAGACAAGAAATATGCTCCTGCAAGAGTACTTGAGGTACTTAAGGAGAAACCCACTAAGCTACCCGCATGGGACCCCATGTTCACACCCGAAGAATAATACATAATATATTGACAAGAAGAGCAATCAATTACACAACC
>CAJGCJ010000052.1 GCA_904501775.1 uncultured Bacteroidaceae bacterium
ACAATTTTTAGTATCTTGCAACAAAGCAAGCTATAAACAAGACAAATATTTAAAGACACGAGTATGAAAAACACAATAATTACACTGTTAACAATGCTTTGCATAGTATGTTATGCAAATGCACAGAATAACAATGAGAATATATCGCTCGATTCTTTAAAAGCACAGTTCGAGCATGATGCAGCTCTTTCAATTACTGAATTTGAGCACTACAGCAGAAAGGCTCGCGAAGAGTATGAGCAATACGAAGAACAGATGCGTAAGGAATATTTCAACTATATTGAATCGATAAAGGGTGTGTGGGGCGATGACAGCATCATTGACGACACACGTTCGAAATGGGTTGAATACAGCGACAACTACAAGGACCGCTCGGTTGTAGACTTTGAAAAAGGCGATGTACTTATCGAGGTTGCTTTACAGGACGACGAGGAGAACAGCCCTCAAAAGATTGAAGAGCGCCTGACCAAGGCAATAGAAAGAGCATTGGAGAGTCGCGGAAAGTCGTGTCCCTACAGCTCAAAAGTTGACAAGTCGAACGACCTCACAAAAGAGCCTATTCTTGACGGACTGATTGATTTGTCGCAATTCGACTTGAACAGTGTTGCAATTGCAGAGGGTCCCAAGCAGAAGAAAAACGCGCGTCCTGCGCCCGTTGCCCCAAAAGCAAAGGGCAAAGACCTTAACTTACCCGAAAGCAGCGCAGCAGTACCCAAGCCTAAGGCTAAAGATGGCCAAGAGACAATGGCCGACAGAGTGCTGCAGGGCAAAGACAAGAAAGAGATTTCGGCCCAACAAGAGAGAGCACGCCAGCTGGCAAAGGAGAACGAGGAGAGAGCTAAAGAGATTGCAAAACAGAAGAACTATAACACACGCGACCTTGCTAAAGCCATTGCCAAGCAGAGTGTAAAGAAGACTACAAAGGTAAAAGGTGACGACGGAAAGCAACGTACGGTGGTAGCTGTTGAGATGACTCTTGTTGCCGACAACCTGTCAAAGAATGCAGCACTTTACAAAGACTACATTGAACAATACTCAAAGAAGTTCCAGGTTGAACAGCCTCTTATCTTTGCCATAATGGAGCAGGAGTCGCACTTCAACCCCGAGGCTACAAGCTGGGTACCTGCTTATGGACTGATGCAGCTTGTTCCAAAGTCGGGAGGATTCGACGCATACCGTTATGTCTACAATAAAGAGTGGGCGCCATCAAAGAGCTATCTGTATGTGCCGCATCAGAATATCGAATTGGGAACTGCATATTTGAGAATATTGTTAAACCAGTTCTCATCAGTAACCAACCCCGACTGCAGACGTCTGTGTGTAATAGCAAGCTACAATACCGGAGCAGGTAATGTAAGTCGCGCATTCACAGGAAACACGAACATCAAAAAAGCGATTCCACTTATAAATAACTACAACTACACACAGTTATACAATCATCTGACAAAGAATCTGAACACAGATGAAGCGCGTAACTATGTAAGCGGAGTGAGCAAGAAACGTGAAAAATATCTTAAATAAATGAGTAACGTTTCAGATATACACAATACGTTAACACAATAAAACAGACGACCATGTATTGCCCCGAATGTGGAACTAAAATAGAAGATAACAACAGATTCTGCCCCGAGTGCGGAGCCAAGATTGAAGAGGTGAAGAGCGGTGCAGGCACTTCACAGGAAGTGAACACTGCTGCTGATGAAGGTGGCAAAGGCTACGAAGTCTTTGCAAGAGGTATTCTGTTTACCAACATCACTCTGCTTGCCAAAAGCATGGGATGCAGCAACAACGATGTTGCTACACTGCTGCAACAATTCATTGACATTAAAGCCGAAGCCGGTATTGAATACAATCTGCTCGATGCCGGCAACTACACCTATAAGAAAGAGGGGTTCTTCGGTAAATCGCGCACAGTTGCCCTTGACGAAAACAGCGAAGTGTGGGACTATACCGATGTACTTTACGACTATTACAAGAGGCTGTCTAAAGAGAACAAGTGCGAGGTACAATACCTGTTCATCGTCGGTGGTGACAATGTAATACCGATGCCTTGTATAAAGCACTACATTCCCAACGACAAGCACGATGACACAATCGACACCGATATCCTATATGCATATCCCTACGGAAGAGATATGCTGCCACTTATTGAGAATCAGGAGATATTCAAATATGACCAGCTCTTCTTCTTGGGACGTCTGCCTTTCGGAACAGATGCATCACTTACCGACCTTGCCAACTATTTGCAGAGAGATATAAACTACACCTGCGGTATACCGTTCCAAGGTGGATATGGACAATGCGACCCGAATTGGAAGAATACATCACTTAAGGTTGCCAAGAATTTCTACCGGTATTTCAGGAATTTCGACGGCCGACTGTCATCCGAGTACTACTTCAACAGATTAATACTCTCGCCCATGGTATATGTAGGCAATGTTGCCGATATTTTCCACACAGATGCCTCTCTGTTCTACTTCAACCTGCATGGTGGCAAAGCTGTTGAATCGCGCGGATATGCAGGAGCCGAATTGGGCGGTGCGCGTACATTTGCCGTGCTTTCACCCGAACATCTGGCAACATGCAAACAACCCAACATCATTGTGAGCGAGGCCTGCTACGGAGGACGATTCATCGGTTTGGACAAGCAGCACAGCATGATGCTGTCGGCAATACACACAAACAGCATGTCTTTTGTAGGCTCGTCACGAGTTGCTTGGGGAGGATGCGACACCCCTACCACAACACCGCAGAACGCATACATAGGCAATGCCGACATCATTGCACAGAGCTTCACCGAGGCTGTGCTGCAGGGATATACAACCGGACAGGCCATGTTCATTGCACGCAGCAATGTGCTGAAGGCGCATAAGGAGGGCGACCCGAAAGCGGCACTCACCATTGTAGAGTTCAACCTGTATGGCGACCCCACAATGTTCTTTGTCGGCGAAGAAGAGAATGACAAGGCAAGCAAAGAGGTTGAACTGACACCCTATGCCGACAAGGATGCCAAACTTGGATGCAAGGTAAACGAAGTAAGCAGCACAACAAGCGGCTCAATACTCGACATGGTGCGCAATGCCGTAGATGCAAACATAATGAGTATTCATCAGACAATAGGCAAGTATCTGTACGAGAATTTCAATATAGAGCCCCGTCAGCCAAGCTGCGTACTGCGCATGCAATACAACAGCGGCAACGAAGAGTACAGTTTCAAATATACGACAAGCGACAACGATTCGGAGACTCCCATGTATATTGACGTCAGAACCTCTAAAGATGGCAATATCTTGAGTGTCGAATCAAGCAAATAAAGAATAATAAAACAACTAAAACAATACTACTATGAAATGTCCATTCTGTAACGAAGAGATTAAGCAAGGAGCCAAGTTCTGTGTACACTGTGGCAAGAAATTGGAGCAGACCAACAATTGTCCACAATGCAACGCTCCTTTGAAAGAGGGCGCCAAGTTCTGTACAAAATGTGGTACCCGCATATCGACCGGTACATTGAACGGCAAGCAGCAGCTGCCGGCCGACATGGAGAGTGCAACAGAGCGTATTTATTGGAACATACAGCCGGGACAGGTTGCACGTGTAATAAGCGAAGCCGAGTTTGAATCATATAATAAAGTAAAAGGCGTAATCATATCGGAAGGAACAACCGCATACATACGCGCAAACGGACACACCATTGCAAGCATCAGCGGTGGAACATACGATTTTGTACAACAGCCGGCTGCACAAAACAGCGGTGACAACAACATTCTGCGCAAAGGATGGCAGTTCATCACCAATCTGTTCAAAAGCAAGAAGAAAGAAGAGCCCGAAAAGAAGGATGACATTCCCGAGGCAATATTCATGCAACAGCAGAATGCCATTCTCGAGAATGCAAAGCGTGGAGCAGCCTTCTCGGTTGTAATACTTCTGAACAAGGCATTCCCATTGCTCATTGGTGCAAAGCAGGATAGCCTTGATGCGTACAAGGAGTTCAAACCGATGCAGATCAAGACAAAGAATGCCACAATGAGCATAGGTGTAAATGCTTACTTCAGCATCAAAGACCACGAAAGTTTCATATCACACTACCTCACCGAGCGTCAGGTTCTGAACACCACACTCATTGTTGACGAGATTTCGGACAGCATACGTGTAGCAGTACAGGATATATTGTACAATGCCGAGTTTACCGACAACCACGTGCCCAAAGAGATGCATCAAAGCATCAAAGATGCCATCAACGAGATTGCTGCCGACACATTCTTCGGAATATCACTCGTAAGACTTGTTGAGGTATCGGCATCAAATGCCGACATCGAGCGTTTCAACGCATTGAGCCGCGAGCTCTACCTCTCGGAACAGGAACTTGACTATCTGCGCCGCACAAACGATTTCAAGAATCGTCTGGCCGATACTCAGAACAGCCAGCGTATACACGAGGCACGCACCGAGTCGGAATTGCAGCAGGCACTCTTCGAGATTAACCGCGACAACATTCTGCGCGAAGACGAACTAAAGAAATTCGAATATCTGCTGGCCAACGAGCGCATCATACGCGAAGCACGCAGCGACGACGAGCGTAATGCCGCACTCGACGAGATTGCAAGAACAGGCCTTATACGCCAAGAAGAGATGAACGCACTGCGCGACCAGTTAAAGACTGAGGAATACAAGCGAGGAACAGCATTGGCAATGATGCAACTACGCGACAGCATAGAATTTGAGCGTATACGTCTCGAAGGCGAAGCCGACAAGGCAGTGACAATAGCAAAGAAACAGATAGAGTTGAGAATGCTCAACGACGACTACGAGGATAGCCGTTACTACAAGGAACTGGACAAAAGGAGTGCTGCAGCAAACGCCACACTCGATATCGAGCAGCGCAAACGCGACATGGACTTCAATGACGAGAAACGCCGCAGCGAACTCGAACGCGAAGAGAATGATGCACAGTTCCAGCAATTCATGGCTATGCAACGCGCACAGGAGGATGCAAAAGAGAGAGAGCGTCGTCACGAGGCCGAGATGGAGCAGGCACGAATGAGAAATGCACAGGAGACCGAGCGCTTGAAATGGGAAAATGCACAGAACCTGACAGAAGAGCAAGTGTGGGCTCTCACTGGTGGCGAGAACGCACGTGCCTATGCCGAAAGCAAATATAACATGGAGGCCGAGCGCCGTGCAATGGAAGAGGCAAACAGACGTGTAGATGCAGAACGTGCAGCACGTGACGCCGACAACAGAGAGACCAAAGAGATGATGCTTAGAATGATGGAGATGGCAATGACAGGCAACCGCGAGACACAACGCATACAGGAAGATGCACGTCGTGCCAACGAACAATTGGCCGAGAAGGAGCGTCAAATACGTGAGAGAGACGAGCGCATACGTCGCCAAGAAGGACGCATGGATACCGCATACGACAGAGCACTCGACTACACCACACGTAACAACGTAGCACAGCCCGTACAGCAGCATCCGGCACAACAACCTGTACAACAGCCTGTACAACAGCCTGTACAGCAACCGACAGCATCAAAAGCGATGCCCGAGAGTGTAACATGTCCCGAGTGTGGAGCTGAATTGGAGGCAGGCAGCCGTTTCTGCGACCAGTGCGGTGCAAACCTTTAAACCTTGTAAACAGTTCACAGATGGAAAGAATAGAAGGCATAATAAGAGTTGAAGAGCGCGGCGAGGGTTCAAAGTCACAAGGTACTGTATCGGTACTCACTACCAATGAAGGTAAAGAGTACATCCTGTACAGAGCCGGAATGTTGGCACAGAACGACCCCTTCTTCACACGTTTCAATGCCGCTGAAGTTATTGTAAACGGCACACCCGAGGAGACGGGATACATGTGCGTATCATCCGTTCAAGCGGAAGAGAACATATACGATGTCCCCGAAGAGCCCGAAGCACCTGTTGCATCGACCCCGATGTTCATCGGCACCACACCGGTTCAGGCAACAGAGCCCCAGCAGTCCAAACCCAAACGCCTGCCAAGAAAATTAAAAAAGATTCTCAAGAAAAATTTAAAAAAATAAGATACGATGAGCGAAAAAAGATTCTGTCCCGAATGTAACTCTCCCTTAAACGGAGATGAACTCTTTTGCGACAACTGCGGTGCGGAACTGAGCGCACCTGCGAAAAAAGAGGAAAAAAGCCCTGCAGAAGTTAACAGCGGAGTTCCCACCGGCAAAAAGCAAGCTGATGGCGAAGATATCTCACGCAACAATGTAATGGGCAGCATAAACAAGACGACCAATACTACTACAAACACATCGAACAGCCTGACAAAGAACAGCGTTGACAACTCTGTCAGCAATGTCAGCAACACATTGTCAAAGGTCGACAACTCTACAAAGACTGTCAATAACAACACCACAATTGTAATGGGTGGAAAAGGAGAGTCAGAGTTCTGTCAGGTGTGTGGCAACCCTATAGACGAGAAACATGCACGTTGCCCGAAGTGTGGCAAGAGCATCTGTTTCGACTGTAAGGTACAAGGAAAAAACCGTTGCATCGAGTGCGAAAAGAAAGCTGTGAGCGAATATCGCATGGCTTTTCAGGAACTGCTCTTCACCACACAGGGAAACATCGGTATCGCAGGACGCCAGATGATGAACCGCAAAGCCGAAGAGCTTGATGTGGAAGACAAGAAAAAAGCTATTGAGGACGAGTTGATCGCTGTCTACAAAGAGCAGACCAAGGCACAGCAGCCAACAATTATCCCGACAGCCCCCACTGCCCCCTCAAAACCCGAAACCAAGCCCGAAGTAAGGCCACAAGCAAACGTTAACAACGAAAAGGAGAAAGGTGTAGGAGCTTTGAACGGACGTACACCACTCTCTGCTACTTCTGCAGCACAGTCATCAAAGAACAACAACAATAGCGGCGGTTCTAAACCGTGGATTATCATTGTAGCAGGCGTTGCAGTAATACTTCTTGCATATGTCTTGTTAGGAGGCAATGAAAACAAACAGGCCGAGCCACAACAACCGGTTCAGGAACAGACAGTGACAAAAAAAGAGCCGGCAGCACAAGAGCCCAAACAGCCTGCAACAGAAAAAAAACAAGAGACTGTATCTAAACCCGAAGAGAAAACAACATCCCCTGCAGCAGAACCTAAAGCAGCTCCTAAAGCCGATCCTAAATATGACGAGGGTATGAAGGCTTATGAAAGCGGTGACGGTATAAAGGCTCTGGCAAGCTTCAAGGCATCGGGTAGCGCACAGTCACTATACATGATTGGTGTAATATATGAAAACGGATGTGGCAATGTGGCAAAAAATGCAATGATGGCACGTCAGAACTTCAGGAAAGCTGCACAAATGGGCAGCGAAGAAGCAAAAGCAAGATTATAAAACAAATTTAAATAACAACAAAAAAAAACGACATTATGATTAAGAGACTATTATTTGTACTTCTTGCAGTATGCGCAATAGGTATCAACGCACAGGAATCAAAGAAACCTCGTGTTTTCATTGACTGGTTCCTTGAAACAGACAATGTATTGGAAGAGGATTGCGATAAAGTACGCGCAGCAGTAATCAGTGCATTGAACGAATCGCAACGTTTTGAACTGTTGGATGCCGCATCTTTGTCTTCTATTGAGAGAGAGGCTTATCGTCGTGGTAGCGAGGCTGCCATGAATGACGAGACTGCGCGCAATGAGGTTATTGCCGTAAAGGCCAACAACTATGTACTTGATGGCGAGGTTACCGCATGCAGCGTAAAATCCAACGAAAAGGATGGCAAGTCGTCATACACATGCGTGCTCACCTACTCTATCACAATTACAGACGTTGCGAACAACACAACCATCGCAACAAAGAAGTTTGACCACCAACCTACCGGTCTTGGAGGATTCGCAGGCAAATTGCTTGATGAGTCAACAAGTGCCGAGGGTGCTAAGACCAGCGCAATCAACCTCGTAAGTTCAGACATTGAGTCATTCCTTATCGAGGAGTTCCCATTGGTTGGCTCTATCTATGGTGAGGACTTCGCAACAAACAAGAAAAAAGACAAATTGACACACTGCTACATCGACCTTGGAAGTGATGTTGGTGTTAAAATCGGCGATTACTTCTTGATTTATGAAGAGGTTACCAAAGTGGGCAGAACCATAAAGAATGAGATTGGCCGTCTGAAGGTTATTGAGGTAGAGGCCGACATCGCAAATTGCAAAGTAACCAAGGGCGAGAAAGAGGTAATGAAAGCAATGGGCCGCTATCTCGAGAACAAAGTTGCCGACGAAGCCAATGCTAAGCCTTTGAAGGTCAAGTCAACAGAAGCACCTTTGCTTGCATTCTAATTTGTATCCATTCAAATAGTAGTATGCAACCCGGGTTGCATACTACTTGATTATTTATATAATACTGTATTATGAAAAAGATATTTGTTACTTTTATGATTGCGCTGTTTGCTCACAGCATAACAACAGCGCAAGATTATCTCGAGATTGTAACATTTGAGGGAAGCAGCGGCATAAACGGCACATTCACCACAGTAGGTGTATCGAGTGACAAGAAAGCAGTTGAGACCAATGCTGTAAAATCACTCTTCCACACACTGCTGTTTACAGGAGTTGAGGGAGTAAACGACGGTGAGCGCATCGTATGCAACGAGAATCCCATATACACAAACTCTTTTTTCAATTCATCGGCAAGATATGCAGGATATCTGATCAGCTGCGAAGAAACCGCCAAGCCCAAAAAGATAGCCGGTGCATATCAAGGTACATATCGTGTGACACTGCGTTTAGTATCACTTATAAATGATGTACGCAAGAACACCGGATATGATGATAAGTTAAAAGAAGAGAAAAAGAAGAAAGAGAATGAGAAACGTCTTACTCCCAAGCCAAAGATTATAGTAGTACCATTCAAGAGAGATGGTGAGAACTATAAATCAATACTTGAGAACGACCGCGATCTCCGTGCTGCAGTCAGCGAGGTACAGAAGGGTTTCGAGAATCTTGACATTGAAACCGAGAATATTCTCTCGAGCATAGGAGGAAGCAGCAAACGCCGTGCTTTATACGAGGAGAATGCCGATGCTGCCGATTCTAACGACAAGCAGCTGCTCATGTCATCGGATGCAGATGTATACGTTGTTGTGGACCTTGAGAAGAATATCAGCGCAAGCGGCTCAAGCGTATCTGTTATCATGACAGCCTACGAGACAGCGACCGACAACATTTGGGCTACCGAGAACAGCTGGACAAACAAGTTCAGAACAACAGATGTAGGTCAGCTCTGTGCCTATGCAGTAAGAGACTTCCTTCCTCCGTTCCTTGAGCAGATTATAAAGAACTTCAACGAGCCTACAAGTGCTGTAATCCAATTCTCTGTCAGCAACAGTTCAGGAGCCGGCATGCGCGACCGCTGCAACAACGGACGCAGAATATCAGACGTCATACAGGAGTGGTTGGATGACAATGCACACGATGGCGAGTACCATGTACAGGGTATCGTTGACGAATCGGCTATATTTGACGATGTTCTTATACCCAAAGCCGACAAGAGAGGCAAGAAGATGAACGCCGACAAGTTCGCAAGCCTGTTGAGCGATGCTCTATATGAGGTTGGTGTTGAGACCCGATTCGTTATCGAGGGCAACAACATAATAATAACCATTACATCAGTAGAATAACCATGAAAAAAAGACTCCTATTATTGACGCTTGTGCTAATAGGATTGGCACAAGTACATGCACAAGCCCCTTCATGGGTAACGCAACGGCCAATCTCTGAGGAGGAATATATTGGTATCGGTATAGCATCATTGTCTGATGACGACCACATGAAAATCGCCACACAGAATGCTCTGTCTGATATCTCTTCACAGATTGCCACCAAGATCGAGAACAGTTCGTTCCTGCATACGGTCGATGTAGACGGCAGGTCGAGACAAATGTTCGAAGATAAGATTGTCAGCAGCATGACTGCATGGCTCGAGGGAATGGAGCTCAAAGATAGTTATAAGAGCAGTGACAAATACTATGTACTCTATACCCTCGACAAAGAGTTATACCGCAAGAACAGCGAAAAGCGTCAACGCGAAGCCATTTCAAAGGGACTCGATTTCCTTAACAAAGGACGCGCTGCCGAAGACGGAATGAATCTTGTACAGGCTATGCAATTGTATGGTAAAGGACTCGAAGCAGTGGAACCATGGTTGTTCATGGACCTTAGCACAAGAGTAAACGGAATGACCGTAAACGTTCCTGCCGAGCTCTACGACTCATATATCAATGTATTCTCGGGCATGGCAATAACAACCAACGTAACGAACATCGAGGGTGAAGCATTCAAGCCTGTGAAAACATCTATAGCTGCATGCCTATCGAAGAACGGTGTCGTGTTGCCTAACGTCAAGCTTAAGGCTGAGTTTACAACAGGCAGCGGTGCCGTAACTCCTACCATTGAGACCGACTACGACGGTACAGCCGAATTCTACATCACCAATATCACATCCAAGGATAAGGTACAGGAGATTAGAATAAGCATTGACGATAGTTTCGTATCGTCGTTGCCAAAGAGTTATCGCGAACTGCTCAACAGCAACACATGGCCATCGGCTAAGGTAACGGTAACATTGGCCCAGAGTGCAACTACTGCATATATATACCTTAACGAGCAGAACGACCTCGAAGGCATTGAACGCAACATTGGCCCGGTATTGGCAAACAACTACTTCAGCATTACAGAGGACCCCGATGCAGCAGAATGTTTCATCGACCTCTCTACAATAATGGAGATGGGCGAAATGGTAACCTCGGGCCGTTATAATCTTAACACATGCTACTGCACTCTTATACTCAAGATATATAACAACCAGACACAGCAACTACTCCTCGACTACACTGTAAACCGGGTAAAGGTGCTTGCACCCGAGAACAAGACAGCCGAAGAGACCATTGCAATGTGCATACGCGAGGTCATGAAGCGTGTAAAGCAGGATTTACCTAAGAAAATAAAGAAGATGAACCTTTAATACATCATTAAGCTATGAAAAAGATTTTTATATTCACAATGTGTGCAATTTCAATTGTTCTTCTTGGAAGTTGCCGTTCATCAAAACAGGAGAAGAGCCCTATTGAGACATTCGTAATGCCTTGCAGCGAATACACAAGCGGCGAAGGAGTATTACGTGCGTGGGCATCCGGCGCATCGGACAATGAAACCACAGCACGCAAGAAAGCATTGGCTGTGGCATCGGCCGAACTGGCAGCAATGCTGTCAAAGACAGTTCAATCGACAACAGAGGACTACTCTTCGGCATTGACCGAAGGTGAACAGGTGTCTTCAAAATCGTTCTTGAGCGACAGAACCAAGATTACTGTAGAGAAGAGCATATCAGGAGCTACCATCATCTGTGACCGCTGGAACAAGGACGAGAATGGACAATACACCAACTATATCGTTCTTGAACTGAAAGGCAGCGAATACCTGAAGGCATTGTACGAAGAGATAAGCAAGAATCAGGAAGTAAGCATCAACAAGCAGCTGCTCGAAGAGTTGTTTATCAAAAACATAAACGAGAACTTCAATAAATAACAAACGATAGGACAAGAGTGGCAGGTGTGTCAATACATACCTGCCACTCTGATATTTTTCAACAATGGCAACTGAGAACAAAAGAATACTCTCACTCGACATTCTTCGTGGTGTCGACCTTTTTATGCTCGTAGGTCTACAGCCTATACTGTGGCAAATATTTTCCAAGAGCAACAGCACTTTTCTAAACACCACCCTATTGTCACAGATAGACCATGTCGCATGGGAAGGATTCAGCTGTTGGGATCTGGTTATGCCGCTGTTCCTCTTCATGTCGGGAGTCACAATGCCATACTCCCTTCCCAAGTACATCAACGCCAAGCCCTCCTTGTGGAAAAGAGTTATATTTCAGATCCATTGTAGAGTCACTGCTGCACGGCTGCGAACAATTCTTGGGCGAGTGGTATCCGCTGCTTTTGACCATAGGCAATAATCTTATTCTGTTCTTCATACTCGCAATACTCTACA
>CAJGCJ010000053.1 GCA_904501775.1 uncultured Bacteroidaceae bacterium
AAAAGAGGATTTTGAACCGGTTGAGGAGTAATATAAAAGAGACCTTGCTTGTGCAAGGTCTCTTTCCTTTAAATATTCATCTTCTTTATAAGGTCGTTTCTACCCATTCTTTTCAATGTGTCACGTAACTTTCGGCGCTCCTCGGGCTTATACCAAAAGAAGAACATCCTTTGTGCCTCTTTGTCGCGCATAGAGCGTGCGCAGTAAATCTTTTCCTTTGTCTCGGGATTGATACCTGTGTAGTACATCTCGGTTGCCATGGTCATGGGAGTAGGCGTGAAGTCCTGCACCTGCTCAAGATGGAAATTCAATTGCTTGGTCTCGGCTGCAAGCTCGGCCATGTTCTCTATTGTACTTCCGGGATGGCTGCTTATGAAGTAGGGAATCAGCTGCTGTCTCAGGTTGTGCCGGCTGTTTATCTGGTCGAAGATACGCTTGAACTCGTGGAACTGCCTGAACGAGGGCTTGCGCATCAGTTTAAGCACGTTGTCGCATGTGTGTTCGGGTGCAACCTTAAGACGTCCGCTGACATGGTTTATAATTAGTTCCTCGGTGTAACGGTCGGCTGCATTGTCCGATCTCTTGTCGCCGGTGCGATGCAGCAGCATGTCATATCTGACACCGCTGCCGATAAAGCTCTTTTTGATTTGTGGCAGTGCGTCTACCTCGCGGTAGAGTTCGAGCAACGGTGTGTGGTCGATATTTAGATTGGGGCACACTTTGGGCTGTATGCACGACGAACGCGAACACTTGGCGCATAGCTCGCCGTTGCGCCCCTTCATCATGTACATGTTTGCCGAGGGACCTCCTAAGTCGCTCAGGTAGCCCTTGAAGTCGGGCAATTTGGCTATCTCCTTAATTTCATTTATTATGCTTTGTTTGCTGCGGTTGGCAATGAACTTGCCCTGATGTGCCGATATGGTACAGAAGGCGCATCCGCCGAAGCATCCACGGTGTATGTTTACCGAGAACTTGATCATGTCATAGGCCGGTATGCGCTTGCCCTTATATTTGGGGTGGGGTAATCGTGTGTAGGGCAGGTCGAAACTATGGTCGAGCTGCTCAGTGCTCATGGTGGGGAAGGGAGGGTTCACTACAACAACTCCCTTGCTGCATGGCTGTAACAGACGCTTTGCATTTACTCTGTTCGACTCTTTCTCTATTGCAAGGAAATTGGCAGCCTGCTTCTCTTTGCTCTTAAGGCACTCCTCGTGTGAATAGAGTAGTTTGTCATCCTCGCCGGGGGCTATCTCGCTCTTCGGTACTATGCTGCCTGTCTGGCGTATGTCGCGTGTGAGCTCCTTTGCCTTTTCTGCAGTTACATATTCTTTGCCACTCCCTTGCAGCTCGTTCTTTAACCTGTCGGCAATCTCAATGATAGGCTGCTCGCCCATTCCGTATACAAGAATATCGGCATTGCTCTCGGCAAGAATGCTCTCTTTCAGTTTGTCCTGCCAATAGTCGTAATGCGTAAAACGGCGCATCGAAGCCTCTATGCCACCAATGAGCACTGCCGAGTCGGGGTAGATGCTCTTAATGGCATTTGCATATACTGTGGTGGCATATTCGGGTCGCATACTGTGCTTGCCGTCGGGCGAATAGGCATCTTCGCTACGGAAGCGTTTTGCTGCTGTGTATTTGTTTACCATTGAATCCATGCAGCCTGCCGATATTCCGAAGAAGAGGCGCGGGCGTCCCATCTTCTTGAAGTCGCGCAGGTCATCCTGCCAATTGGGCTGGGGAACTATGGCTACACGCAGTCCTTCGGCCTCTAAAAGACGGCCTATGACCGCTGCACCGAACGAGGGGTGGTCGACATAGGCGTCGCCACTGAATATGACAACGTCCATCTCGTCCCATCCGCGCATTTGTGCCTCTTTGCGGGTGGTTGGCAACCAGTCGGTTATTTTCCTCTCGATCATCTTACTCTGCAGCCTGTATCTGTTCTTCTTCCTTTGGCTTTTGTGCAAGCCATTCGTTGTAAAGTGCTATAAGGTTACAGAGTCCACAAGATTTCATGTTGTCGTCGTATAGCACAAGAGCCAATTGCAACAGGGCCTTGCTGTCCTCCTCTTGTGAGGCAACGAGTGAGCGCACAGTGCATTTGAGCTTCTCGAGCGAGGTTTCGTCAACAATTCCCATGCTGTTAGCTATACGTTCAAAAAGCGAGTATTTTTCTATTATGAGAAGATTCTCTTCGCTTATTTCAATTGTTCTTGTGCCACTGGCATTTGCATTTATCTTCATGGTGTTTCTTTGTTATGCGTTCATTGTTATTGTGCGTTTCCCGTTCTCGTCCTCTTCTATTGTTACTTTCACAGTCTCTTCGGGCAGCAGTTCCTCAATCAGTTCGGGCCACTCCATAAAGCAGTAGGCATCACTGTAGATATACTCTTCGTATCCCATGTTGTATACCTCGGCAATGCTCTTTATCCTGTAGAAGTCGAAGTGATAGATGGTGTTTGCTTTGCAGTCCTCGTATTCGTTTACTATTGCGAAGGTGGGCGAGTTTATTGCATCCTCTACTCCCATGGCCTCGCATACGCTCTTTATGAAGGTTGTTTTTCCTGCACCCATGCTGCCGTAGAAGGCAAAAATCCTGTTGTTACCCATGCTTGCAATGAACTCCTTGGCTGCTGCGGGGTATTCTTCTATGCTGTTTATCTCTATTTTTTTAATTATCATCTTTTTGGCTTTAATGTTATGAATGGGACAAGCATCTCTTCAAGGGATATTCCACCATGCTGGAATGTCTCTTTGTAGTACGAGACGTAGTGGTTGTAGTTGTTGGGGTAGGCGAAAAAGTCGTTACCTGTTGCAAATATATAACTTGTGCTCACATTAGGAGAGGGTAATTGTGCTTTTTTTGGCTCTTTTATCTCATAGACCTCTTTCGGGTTATAGGCCAATGATTTTCCGAGCTTGTAACGTAGGTTGGTATTGGTGTTCTTGTCTCCTATCACTTTTATCGCGTTCTTCACGTTGATGCTGCCGTGGTCGGTTGTTATCACAACGGTGTAGTTGCTCTCGGCAAGGTGCTGGAACAGTCTTTTTATTGCCGAGTGCTTTATCCACGAGCGTGTGATAGACCTGTATGCAGCCTCAGTAGAGGCAAGCTCGCGCACCATCAGCGACTCGGTGCGTGCATGCGACAGCATGTCGATGAAGTTTATCACAAGTATGTTCAGGTCGTTGTCCTGCAGGTTTTTTATGGCATCGATGTAGCGGTCGGCAGCGGTGGAGTTTATCACCTTGTTGTACGAGAATGTGTCGCGACGGCGATAGCGCGATATCTGCGACTCTATGAGCATGCTTTCGTTAAGATTCTTGCCTTCGTCCTCCTCTTCATCGACCCACAGTTGCGGATACATGCTCTTTATCTGTGCCGGCATAAGTCCTGCAAAGATTGCATTGCGCGCATATTGGGTTGCGGTGGGAAGTATGCTGGTGTATATCTCTTCGTCTATGACAAAGTCGTTGCCAATCTCTTTGGCGAGAGCGCGCCACTGGTCGAAGCGCAAATTGTCTATAAGCACCATGAATACCTTTTCGCCCCGGTCTATCATGGGGAATATACGCTCGCGCATAAGGTCGTGGCTCATCATGGGACGTCTCTCGCGGCTCTGCTGTCCCACCCATTCCATGTAGTTCTTCTTTATGAATCTGGCGAACATGGCATTTGCCTCGTCAAACTGTGCCTTCAGCATCTCTTGCATGCTCTTGTCGCCGCTTTCGAGCTCAAGTTCCCAATAGACAAGCTTCTTATACACCTCGACCCAGTCGTCAATGTTCAGTGAATCGCTTATGAGCATTCCTATCTTTCCGAAGTTCTGCTGGTAGGCACTGTTCGTCTGTTCGGCGACAATCTCTTTCTTATGTATGTTCTTCTTAAGGGCAAGAAGTATCTGATTGGGATTGACAGGCTTTATAAGATAGTCGGCTATTTTTGAACCTATGGCCTGTTCCATGATATCCTCCTCTTCGCTCTTCGTTACCATAACGACAGGAGTGGTGGGGGTAATCTCTTTTATCCTCACCAGTGTCTCTAAACCGTTCAGGCCGGGCATGTTCTCGTCGAGCAGAATCAGGTCGTATGCCTCGTTACGGCATGCCTCAATGGCATCGAGCCCGTTTGTTACACTTGTAACCTCGTAGCCTTTTGCTTGTAGAAATATTATATGGGCATTGAGAAGTTCTATCTCGTCATCGGCCCAAAGCAGGTGGTATGCCATATCTTAGTCTGTTTTTTTAATTCTGATAGGTTGGTTCGTCAAGGGTATATCCGTCAATCTCCACCTCGGGTATTGCAAGCATACGGTTCTCGTAGAAATTCCTGTAGTCCTCGAGGGTGTAGTGCTGTAATAACAAATCGAGATTCGATTTTGATATTACGATAGAGTTGATTCCCGATAGCAATTGCGACATCTCGGCATTGCCGTAGAGTCTTTTGCGGTACAGGAATGCTTCGTCGAAGTTGAGAAACTCCTTTACTTGCAGCATGGTTATCTGTGCCTGCCGATCGAACTCCATAGTGAAGTTGCGCATCATGTAGCGAGAGAAGTTGTATCGTGCCATTTCGAAGAGCAGGCGCTTCTCGTCGAGCGAGTCTTTGGGGAATACCAATATGAAATAGTAAGGCTCGTTACGCTCCTCCTTGAATGCCGGAAGGCTGTCGCTACTGCTCTTTATCGTGCCGTCAAGGCGTCGTTCCCATATTGATGTTGCTATTCCGCTGTTCAAAAGACGACCTTCCCTTATGCCTGTGCTTATTCTCTGTGCAAGAACACTTATAGAATCCTTAGGATATGAGATTATCAAATCCTGCAGTGCGCCCAGAGCTTCGTCATGTCTGTTGCTGTATAGCTTAGACAGCGCATCTACAAACATGAAGCGCAGCTTGTGGCTGCCTTGCGGGTATTGCTGCATGGCATAGCCGCAATTGCTTATTGCTGCATCGTAGTTGCCGTTGGTGTATTGCGTATATGCCTCTACATATATAGAGTCCTCCTTGTGGCGCTTTACCTCGACGCTCTCAAAGAAGTCGGGGCTCTGTATGCGCAGTGTAAGGCTGCTGTCGGGATATTGCGTGGTGAGCAGGTTCTTGTACAGTTCGGCCTTTTCCTCCTCTTCCCAACGCGATGAGCATATGAACATGTGGTAATATGCCTCCATCAGCCGTTCATGTTCGGGATATTCGTTTATCAGTCTCTCCCAATGTCCCATTGCCAACTGTTTGTCACCGAGTTTCTCCTCGAATATCGTTGCAGCTTCAAAGAGTGCATTGCTGAGTTCGTTGTGCAGCTCGGCTTTCTTCTCGTCGCTCTTGGGTATTTGCTGCAACCAGTACTCCTTTGTTGTGGGGTCGGTCGACAGGGTGTCCTCAACGATAGCCTCGAGCGATTCTGTCAACGACTCGGACAGGGTTGAGTCGGTTGCAAGTGAGTCGCCGGCTGTTGCCAATGTGTCGTTCTCGAGCAGCATTGCCACTATATTCTCGTTGCTCAGTCGCCAATAGTCCTTCAGGTTACGGTCACCCCATGTGCGTGTGAAGTTCTGTATTCCCTGCACTATGAGTGTCTTGTTGTAGAAATACCATTTGTCCTGCTCGTCAAGGGAGCTTGTGCTCATGCTTGCCGTTGTGCCGGCTTTGCTCAGTTCGCTGCCGCGCGCCTCTTTGCGCTCCTTCTTTTCTACTATTTTCTGTAGTTTCTCCTCAAATTTGGCCTCTTCAATCTTCTTGTCTATCAGGGGTTTCAGGGCATTGTCGTCAAGAGTGCTCCAATGCAGCAGCTCGCTGTTCTTCTCTATTATGTCGCTGTGTGGAGCCACCGACCCTGCGACACTTAGCCTCTGCTTCTCGGTCTTGAACTTGTCGTCCTTGTTCTCTTCGTTGTTTATTACCGATGCGGCCTTCTGGTAGTTGGCGTCTGCTTTCGAGAATTTGTTCTGCGCCCAATATATGTTTGCCAATGACAGATGCAGCATTGCTGTTCCGTAGTCGGGGTTTATACTGCGTGCCACGCCTGTCTCGTATGTCCTTACAGCCTCGGCTGTGTCCTTGGCGGCCATATATACATTACCCAAGGCATAGTGCAACTGTGACAGATAACTCTCGTTCTTTGACGATTTTATCATCTTCTCGAGTTTGCGTATTATCTTCTTCTGGTTTCCGCTTGTCAGAGTCTCGGTCTGGCGTATGCGCGCATTCACCTCGAGTTCGTATGGCGGGCTCTGTGCTATTGCTTTCGAGAAGTAACGGAACGCCTCTTTCTTGTTGCCGGCATTCTGATGCAGCTGTCCTAACAGATAGTATTCGCGTGCTCTTTCCACCGCTTCTGTTCCTTTGCGCTTCACTCCTTTCTCGAGTTGCTCTATCGCCTCGTTGTTTCTCTTCTGTTGCAGCAGCAGGTTGGCGCTTGCCATTGCCATCTTGCTGTTCAGTGCAGTGGGCAGCGTGTCGCGCTTTATGCGTGTGAGCAGTTCTTCTGCTTCGTAGAGCCACTCCATCTGGGTGTAGCACTGTGCAAGTCCAATCTTTGCCTCGGCTGCAATGCGCGGGTCGTTCTCATATAGCCTTGCAATGTACATATATGTGCTGGCTGCCTCGGTGAACTCTCCTTTTTTGAAGTACGAGTCGGCCATCAGCATCCACGCCTTCCACAAGAAGGGGTTGAACTCCTTCTGTGCGTAGAAACGCTTTTTCTTCTCGGTTAGTTTCTTGCCTGTCTCGCGACGCGGTTTCTTCTTTATCGAGTGGTTCTTTATTGTCTTCTGTGATTTTTCGATAGCCTTGTCATAGTCGCCTTTGCCAATTCCTTGTGTCGCCTTGCTGCTTGTTATGAGCAGGGGCAACTGCTCAAGGTAATTGTCCTTGTGGCCCGTAATCTGCGAAGTGTTGCCTTTCTCAAATGCCACGCTGCCATTGTAGTAGGTGTTGTATTTTGCAAAGAACGCATGGTACATGCGCGTCCGGGCCGTGTTATTCTTACGGCTTGCACATCCTGTTGCCAGAAGCACCAGAATCATCAGGAATATTTTTAAAAACAGAATCTTCTTCACAATGGCGGTCTATCAATATAATAACTGCAAAATGGTCTATTTATTGCCTTTCGGTTGTGTTGTTTGCCTGTATATAGCAATAGCGCATCGGCTTATGGCGTATATGGCAATGGTGCATAGGACAATGGTCGCTCCCGAAGGGGTGTTTATCTTGTACGACAGGAACAGCCCCAAGAGTGTCGATATATATCCTATTATGGCCGACAACCACATTGTCCTCTTGTAGTTGTTGGTGAAGAGCAGTGCCGTCATCTGTGGCACTGTGAGCATTGCTATCACAAGCACTACACCTATTATGCGCAATGTCGATACTATTGTAGCTGCTATTGCCAGCATCATAATGCTCTCTATTGCCCCCACTTTTATCCCTTTTGTCTGCGCAAATTCCCTGTCGAAGGCTATCAGCAGAATGGGACGGTAAAGGGTGATGCACAGCAACAGGACTGCTGCTGCAACTATTGCAAGGACGGCTATGTCACTATTGCTGATGGTGAGTATGTTGCCAAAGAGATAGGTCGTCATGTCCGACGAGTATCCCGGCGTGAGGAAACAGAATATGATTCCGAGCGACATTCCGAGTATCCAGAATACGGCGATAGCCGAGTCTTCGCGTATCTCTTTGTTCTTTAGCCAGTTGACTCCTAATGCCGATGCTGCAGCGAATAAAAAGGCTGTCAATACAGGGTTGATACCCATGAACATGCCCAAGCCTACACCTCCGAATGCCGAGTGTGTTATTCCTCCGCTTATGAATACAAGGCGTCGTGTGACAATGTATGTTCCTATTATGCCGCATGCAATGCAGGCCAGCAGGCTGCCGATGAGTGCATTCTGGAAGAAACGGTATTCCAATATCTCCATTGCCTGTTACTGGAGCATTAATAAAACTTCGTCCTTAAGCTGGGCCGGCAACTCTATATGACGTGTTCCCAAACATTTTACCCATTGGTCGACCTCCTCTTCTTTCATGCTGTATAAGATGCTTCTGAACTCCTCGGCCTCTTCATCGGTGTAGCTGTCTTGCGGACGGTCGCGGAAACGGTCGAGCTCCTCGTCGTCGAAATAGAGGTCGCTGTTGTCGTAGCCCTTGTCGCACACAGTGTGTCGTCCGCAGCATACGCCTCCATCAGCAACCTCGTGATGGTCGTGGTGAGGGTCGCTCATTGTGCTGCGATATTTCGAAAATGCGAAGTACAGTACGATAATTACAAGAAGTGCTATGACAAGAAATATTATATTGCTCATGGTATCAGGTGTTTATCTGTTTTCACGCGTGTGTACATTATGAATGCGAAGTTATAAAATAAATTCGAGCTTTCACATATTAAAAATGAAATTTCGCAAAAAACTATAAAGATAACAGTTAAAAAAGCAAAATGTTGTAATTGTGAAATTATGACAAATTGTAATCTCTTTTTTTGATGTTTATAGCTGAAAATGTATTTTTTTTGAAAATCGGGCTAAATTTTTATCAAAAAAATACGATTGTAAATAAAATGTTGTATATTCGCAAGCGTTTGGAATTGCAAAACAGGCTTTGCGATTTTTACAAAATGACATTTAAATAATAAATATAATATAAAAATAATATGGATAAATTCAGTTATGGCCTTGGAATGGGTATTGGCCAGAACTTGCTCTCGATGAATGTGAGTGAGATGAGTGTTGAGGACTTTGTCAACGGTATGAAGGCAGTGCTCGAAGGAAAGGAGACCGAGCTTTCACATGCCGAGGCGCAAAAGGTGGTTAGTGAGCATTTCCAAAAACTTGCCGAGCAGAGTTTTGCTAAGATAAAGGAGGCCGGTGAGGCGTTCCTTGCACAGAATGCTAAAAAAGAGGGTGTTGTTACACTCCCCAGTGGCTTGCAGTACGAAGTGCTTGTCGAGGGTAACGGAAAGCAGCCTAAGGCTACCGATCGCGTACAGTGCCACTACGAGGGTACTCTTATCGATGGAACAGTGTTCGATAGTTCAATCCGTCGTGGTGAGCCTGCAGTGTTCGGTGTCTCGCAGGTCATAGCTGGTTGGGTCGAGGCCTTGCAGCTCATGAAAGAGGGAGCAAAGTGGCGTCTTTACATTCCTCAGAACATGGCATACGGTGCACATGGCGCAGGCGAGCAGATTCCTCCCTACAGTGCGCTTGTGTTCGATGTGGAACTTATAAAAGTTCTTTAAACAGACAATATACATTGGAGTTAAAACCGAAATTAAAATATAAAACTGACTTTTTATGAAAAACAATTTAGAATGTAAAGTCGACAATCTCGATTTGAAAATTCTTAGTATTATATCAAAGGATGCACGAATTCCTTTCCGCAATGTAGCCGAGTTGTGCGGTGTTTCACGAGCAGCCATCCATTTGCGCGTTCAGCACCTTATAGACATGGGTATCATCTCGGGCTCAAGCTACGAAATCGATTTCAGACGCCTTGGCTATAAGACATGTACATACGTTGGAATTCGTCTCGAGAAAGGCTCAATGTATAAAGACGCTGTAGAGCATCTGCGCAGTATCGCCGAGGTTGTTGAGTGCTCTTTCACAACAGGTCCTTACTCAATCCTTGTGAAGATGTATGCACACGACAACGAACAGCTTATGGACCTCCTGAACAATAAGATTCAGAGTATCCCCGGCGTTGTAAGCACCGAGACAATGATTGTGCTCGACAGCAGCATCAAGAGAAACCTTCCTATGGAGTAATATATGGAACAGTTCAACCTCGATTGCGAGTATAATGAACTGCACAGCCGATATTCCGAAAATGCTGCAAAGCCCATTATAGGAATAACAGCAAACTTTAACGATGGGAACGCATGCCTTGCCGAGGCCTATTACGCCTCAATATTAGCAGCAGGTGGCGTTCCCTTGCTTATTCCACCATATCCCGACAGGGATGCTTTGCTTGCAACCCTTGATAGTGTCGATGCGATACTGCTGTCGGGCGGTGCCGATATTGATCCGCGTTATATGTCGCAGGAGCCCGACTACTCGCTGTTGCACACCATAAACCCGCGACGCGACGAACAGGAGCTCATGCTTGTCCGTTTGGCCGATGCCCGCCAGATTCCGATACTCGGTATCTGTCGCGGTATACAGACGCTTGCTGCTGCATTGGGTGGCAGTGTGCATCAGGAGATATATGCGGCGCTTGGTAATGGTCTGCTCAATCACGACCAGAGCGAGGAACGCGGTGTGGCAACGCACGAAGTACTTTTCGTTGAGGGCTCGCGCATTGCAAGAATATTTGCTTCGGAGAGACTTGCGGTAAATACCTTTCACCATCAGGCCGTGTCGTCAGTGCCCGAAGGCTTTATCGTGTCGGCACATGCCACAGACGGTGTGATAGAGGGCATGGAGGCTGTTGACGGACGTTCGATAATAGGCGTGCAGTGGCATCCCGAGAGTTTCATACTGAAAGACGGCAACCGTTGTATGATGCCGCTCTTCAAGTGGTTGGTCGACGAGGCGTTGCTCTATCGTAAGGCGAAAGAGATACATTCGGAAATTGTTGCAGTTGACTCGCACTGCGATACACCCATGCTCTTTGATGGCGGTTACAATTTTGGCGAACGCAGCAGCCGTGCGCTTGTCGATTTGCACAAGATGCACGAAGGCGGCTTGGATGTTGCCACAATGGCGGTATATCTACGGCAAGAGGCCCGCGACAAGGAGTCGCTCTCTAAGGCGGTGGAAAAGACCAATCGTCTGTTGGACGCTATAGAGAACAAGGTGCAGCAATGCAGCCCGTATGCTGCGATAGCGACAACTCCCGAAGAGGTGCTCATTTGCAAGCGGCAGAAGAAACGTGTGGTGATGCGTGCCATTGAGAATGGCTATGCCATAGGAGACGATATTTCGAACATTGAGCGTTATAAACGCAAGGGTGTCGTATATATGACACTGTGCCATAATGGCGATAATGATATATGCGACTCGGCACGTGGATGTGGCGAGCATGGCGGGCTGAGTGCCTTCGGACGCGAAGTCGTGAAGGAGATGAACCGTGTGGGAATGATGATAGACCTCTCGCATGCCTCGGAGACAACATTCTTCGATGTCATAAAGTACAGTTCAAAGCCTGTGGTATGTTCGCATTCGTCGTGCAAGGCACTGTGCAATCATCCGCGCAATGTCACCGACGAACAGATGCGTGCCATAGCATCGGTGGGCGGAGTGGTGCAGATTACAATGTATAACGGCTTTCTGGTTGAAGATGGCAATGCAATGCTCGACGATTTTATGCGGCACCTGCAACATGCCATAGAGGTGGCCGGCATAGAACATGTAGGCATAGGAACCGATTTTGATGGCGACGGTGGTATCATTGGCTGTGCCGATGCATCGCAACTGCGTAATATAACACGCGAAATGTTGCGCCGCGGCTTTACAAAAGATGACATCGCAGCCGTTTGGGGCGGCAATTGGATGCGTGTAATGCGTGAAATACAGCAGGTATAACCGCATTTATGGTGGTTTGGAGAAGAAAAATAAAAAAAAGATAAAATTTTTCTCGATAATTGTTGTTTTATTGAAAAAATGCAGTACCTTTGCAAACGCAAACAGACATAGTCTGGGACGGGATGTAGCTCAGTCCGGTTAGAGTACGCGTCTGGGGGGCGTGTGGTCGCTGGTTCGAATCCAGTCATCCCGACCGAAGGAAAACCTTGATAATCAAACGATTGTCAAGGTTTTTTGTTTTTATACCGTTAGTGTGATTCGGGGCGGTGGCGCAAGGCTCGGCTATAAAGTCATTTTATAGCGTCAGCTACCTCTTTGCCACTCTATTATACAATGTGGATTATCCATAGAATTATTATTCCTTCAGTTGCACTTTAAATGTATTTTTGTGTGGTATTAGCCGGCCGGTTTTTGCAAATGTTAACGGCTGTAGTTTTTTATGTGAAAATTTGCATCTCTCTTTCTATTTTC
>CAJGCJ010000054.1 GCA_904501775.1 uncultured Bacteroidaceae bacterium
ACCGTTTCTCGATATAGTGTCAACGGTGGCAATGCTATGATTCACCTCCCTGCTGTAAATTCTGTCGGGTGTAAAGAGTCCAAGAATAAATCCTGCAAACGATGCTGCAACCAGCCAATAAGGCGAGATGAGGAATATGTTCCTGCGCCGTTTGGGGTAGGGACGATATTGGGGCATGTCGATGCTCTCTTCAAAAGTGTCGCGCTCCTTCCGCAACAGCTCTATTATCTGCTGCGTCTCTTTCTGATTCTCAATATCGGTTAATTTCTGTTCTATCATATTGTGGCAGTGCTAAATGTTATACTTTTTCATCTTTTCTCTTATGGTGGCAAGTGCGTAGTAGAGCCGTGACTTTACAGTGCCTTCTGCTACATCGGTTATTGCTGCAACCTCGCTTGTCGACAGTTCTTCGATGTATCTCAGAATGAATACCTCGCGTTGTACCTGTGGCAGGCTCTCTATTGTCTTGTGCAGAATGGATGTCAGAATAGCATTGTCAAGGTTCTCGGGCTGTTCTGTTGTTGTTTCTTCGTCTCTTTCTGCATTGAAGCGATCTTCTATCTCGCGGTGGCGATATTCGTTCTTGCATATATTGTAGGCAGCACCATACAACCAACAGCTGAAAGAGCCTCCATTGTAACTGTTGCGGCTTGTGTATATGCGTGTGAACAGCTCTTGGGTGTGGTCTTTTGCCTCTTCGGTGCAACAGCCGAGCATCCGTACAAAGAAACCGCAAATCCTTCTGCTGTATCTGTTGTACAATATGTCGAAAGCTCTGTTATTCCCCTGTACCACAAGACGCATGAGCTGCTCGTCGCTCCCGTTATCGGTTGTCAGAGTCGTATTTGTCATAGTAGTGCTGTCTTGTCTGTTGGTCAATTGCCTTGTTGTTGCTTATTATGCCTCGGAGTAATGTGTCCAATTCCTTCTGTCTGATGCTGTTGTTACACTCTTTATAATATTTGAGCAGCGAGCCGAAGGCTGTGATGTAGTTCAGCTTTATTCTCTCGTATATCGGATATTCGTGGGTAAACTCCTCTCTAAGGTAATCTACAAGATATACATCCTCGAAATTACGTCTTTTAACGGCTGTGTTGTCATAGGGTGTAGTGCTGTAATGGAATACAAGTCCTTCGCAATAGAGTTTGTCGGTAAATGACGGCAACTTGCTGCTCGAAGAATAGTAAGCCGGGCGCTTGCTCTTCTCTATTATATACAGGCATGCCTCTTCGTTGCTTATATAACCGCCTTTCCCGTTATCGAAACCAATCTCTGCACCAATAGGGTCAATGCCTAACTCCTTGTATATATGTTGCTGATATTTCTTTGTGTATAGCAGCGGTGTACTCACTGTTACAATATTCTTGAACAGCCCTTTTGCATGTTGCAGTATAAGGTAGGCGAATGTCGGGGTGTCGCCTGTGGCAAATATTACTGAGTTCTGAGGTATGCCGGCAAGTTCATTATAAAAGTGGTTCAGTATGCCCGATGAAAAATCGCCGCTCTCGTACCATCTTCTGCATATATCGGCAATGAGAGCCTTCTCGTGGGGGTATTCTATAAGCAGAAATCCAAGATAGTTTTCATAGAACTCAACTCTTTGCATATTCGATTTTATGGTCTCCAATACCTTTTCAACCAACTGTTTGTCGTTGAATCCGATATCGTTTCTTCTTATGTAATACTCCATGATGTAACGTGTTGGACACGCAGGCATCGTTATAATAAGTTCCTTTACGGCATTGTTGCGCTGTTCCAATGTGCTCTTGCTCTCCTCGAATACGGTTACAAAATGAAGGGCTTTAAGATAGTTGTGCCATGCGCTCTCGTCCTTGTTATTCTTGTTGATGTTCTCTCTCCACAAGGCTGCCTGCTGTTTGTACCATTCTACAGGATGTTTTACTCTGGTGTAACTCTCTACTTTCTGCGGTTCTGTCGTTTGTGCAAAAATTGTGTGTGCGCATATTATGAGCGCGATTGTAATGATATGTTTCATCTCTTTTTGTTTTTGACTTTTGTTGATTATAGTGAAACGTTTCGAATAGAGATACACGCAAAAACGTCCTTGGTTCAAAATCAAGGACGTTTTTTAGTTATAATGTGCTGTTATACCTGGTTTGGCTTTCTCAGAACGCTGCCTTAACGTGAAAATAGAAATATACTGTTGCAACGATAAGCAGAACTCCTATTGCGCCATACAGCCATCGGCTCTTTGTGCGCCCCAAATGTCTTACTGCCATCTGCGCATTGGCCGATGTGAAGAACCACTCCCAGTTGAATATTGAGGCAAGCAGTGCAATAAAGCCTGTTATTATGAATATGGTATGTATTATATGATGCAGCAGCATTTGTGGCTCTTTTAAAGGATGATTCTTATTGTTGGTTGCTCCATCCCTGTGCCTTGAGTTCCATCTCGACACCGTCGCGGGTAATAAGTGCGTTGCCCATGTCCTGCGACACGATATGACCAATGATGTGAACATCTTTCATTGTCGATACCTTTTCGTGGTCGGCAATGGGTACAGTGAACAGCAGTTCGTAGTCATCGCCACCGTTGAGCGCGCATGTTATTACGTTGATATTCAGCTCTTCGGCCATAATGGCTGTCTGATAGTCGATAGGTATGCGCTCTTCATATATGCGGCATCCTGCGTTGCTCTGTCTACAGATGTGCATGAGCTCGGATGATAGGCCGTCTGAGATGTCTATCATTGATGTGGGGATGATATGCTCTTCTCTCAAACGCTCTATGATGTCCTTGCGCGCTTCGGGTTTCAGCTGACGCTCAAGGATATACTCCTTACCGGCAAAGTCGGGCTGCATGTCCTTGCCCGCTGTGGCAATCTTCTCTCTTTCAAGAAGTTGAAGTCCCATGTAGGCCGCACCTAAATTGCCGCTTACGCATATGAGGTCGGTCTCTTTGGCTCCGCTGCGCTTGATGCTCTCTCCTCGCTTTGCGCTGCCTATCACTGTGATGCTTATCGCCAGACCTGTGAGTGAGGCCGATGTGTCGCCTCCTACGATGTCTACATTGTGCTGCTGGCATGCAAGTTTTAGGCCTGCATAGAAATCTTCCATGTCTTCGATGCAGAACTTCTTGCTCAAAGCAACAGATACGGTTATCTGCTTGGGAGTACCGTTCATTGCATATATATCCGAGAAGTTGACCATTGCAGCCTTGTAGCCAAGATGCTTCAAGGGGAAATATGTGAGGTCGAAGTGAATGCCTTCCATTAACAGGTCGGTGGTGACAAGAATCTCTTCGTCGCTGCTGTAGTGAAGGATTGCAGCATCGTCGCCCACGCCTTTTATGCACTCCTTGTTTGTTGCGGCAAGGTTTGATGTAAGGTGTTCTATGAGTCCGAATTCTCCTAAGGTGGAGATTTCGGTTCTGTTTCGTGTGTTCATTGTAGGTATGTATAAAAGACTCCTCTATCCTGTGGCATGGCATCAGGTATTGAGGAGTCCTGTCAGGGGTTCTTTATGCTCTGTTTACAATCTCGCGGAATATTGTTGTCATGCGGGGCTGAGCCTCGTCGGCAGCTTTCTGCACCTCTTCGTGGCTTACCTCAACAACCACACCCTCGATGCCAAGGTCGGTGATAACCGAGATACCGAATACGCGGATGCCACAGTGACGTGCTACAATAACCTCGGGAACGGTTGACATACCTACAGCATCGCCACCCATGCGGTGGAACATTACATACTCGGCAGGTGTCTCAAATGTGGGGCCCTGAGTACCGAGGTATACACCCTCTACAACGCGGATGCCCTTCTCTGCAGCAATCTCCTTGGCCATGGCGATAAGCTCGGGGCTGTATGTCTTGCTCATGTCGGGGAAACGGTCGCCATAGGGGATGTTCTTGCCGCGTAAGGGGTGCTCGGGGAATGTGTTGATGTGGTCGGTGATAATCATAAGGTCACCAATGAGGAAGTCGGGGTTCATACCGCCTGCCGCATTTGATACAAAGAGAGTCTTTATACCCAATTCGCGCATTACGCGTACGGGGAATGTTACCTCTTTCATTGAGTAACCCTCGTAGTAGTGGAAACGGCCCTGCATTGCCATTATCTCCTTGTCGCCCAATTTACCGAAGATAAGCTTTCCCGAGTGGCCCTCTACTGTAGAGAGTGGGAAGTTGGGTATATCTTTGTATTCGATTTCGTATTTGTCGGTTATTTCGTTTACAAGGCTTCCGAGTCCTGTACCAAGGATAATGGCAGTCTCGGGGTGAGTGGTCATTTTCGATTTAAGAAAATCAGCTGTTTCTTGAATTTTCTGTAACATAATCTAATATTTTTTGGTTAAACATCTCTTTTTTGTTCTCGAGTATATCCACTTCAATAGGAATGGCATATATGTTCTCTTTTATGCTTTGGGGCATTCCCTTGTGCGCTTGCAGTCGGGTTGCATCCTTTTCGGTGGTTATTATGAGCTTTTCTCCATCACACCTTTCAAATGTCTCGGCAATCTCTTTTATCTCTTTGTCGGTGAAATTGTGGTGGTCGGAGTATTGCATAAGGGTTACCTTCACTCCCCGGCTCTCAAGTTCAGCCTTCAGGGGTGCGGGCTTTGCAATTCCTGTTACTAATAGAACATTGGTGCCCCTTTTTAGTTCGGCTCTCTTTCTGTTCTCGGGGAATATTGCATATATTTCGCCATATTGCATGGTCGAGAAGAATACCGGCGCATTCTTGCTGTTCTTCAGCTGGTGATTGAACTTCTCAATGCTCTCTTTGTCAATATCCCGGGGGCATTTTGTGACAACTATAATGTCGGCACGTTCCACTCCTTTGGCTGTCTCGCGCAATCGACCGAAAGGAAGTACCGAATCCTTCCAGATGGGACGATTGAAGTCGACAAGCAGAATGTTGAGCCCTGCCTTTACATATCTGTGCTGGTAGGCGTCGTCGAGCAGTATTACCTGTGGCCGGTCTTTCTCTAATAATGTGAGAATGCCATGTACACGTTTCTCGTCTACTGCAACCGTCACATTCCTGAACTTCTCCTTTATCTGGAATGGCTCATCGCCTATCTTTTCCATTGTGGCTCTATCGTCGCCAAGAACGAATCCCTTGCTCTTTCGGCCATATCCTCTGCTTAAGACAGCTACTTTATATCTGCTTCCGAGCAGTCTTATCAGGTACTCGGTGTGGGGTGTCTTGCCTGTTCCTCCAACAGTGATGTTGCCGATGCATATTACCGGAAGGTCAAATGTATGACTCTTTATAAAACCCTTGTCGAATGCCTTGTTCCTTATTCGAATAATCCATTGGTAGGGGTTCAGTGTATTGTATATGTCAGCAAGTGTCAACATCAGGTTCAAATATTTATTGTCTTTTTAAAATATATACAACTGTTAATATGTATTATTAAGGTAGTTTTATATATTTGATGCGAAATTAGCTAAAACTTCTCAACTTGCCGAATCTTTTTCGATACACTTTGATAAATTTTAGAACTTATTGCTAAAAGAACCGTTTTTTAATATGTTTTAGCATTTGCCCCAAAGGTTTTTTCGGCAAATATTTATAATATTGAAAAAAAAAAGTTACTTTTGCCCGAAATTGCAGTGCAGATTACATTTTTTTTGTAACTTGCAACCGTTTAAGGGCGATTGCCTTCCTTGGAAAGATGCTCGAGTGGTTGAAGAGGCACGCCTGGAAAGCGTGTATACGCCAAAAGCGTATCGGGGGTTCGAATCCCCCTCTTTCCGCTGTGTTGAATGATATAATTAACCTAAAAATAAACAATTTCTAAAAATTACAAACATGAAAAAGCTTTTTGCAATCGTTGCAATTTTGGGTATGTTTACATTTGGTGCTACCCAAGTAATGGCTCAGGATGCTCCTGCAGCCGATGTTCAGACAGAGGCAGTTGTTGATTCAGCTGCTGCAGTAGAAGAGCCTGCTGAGGCTGTTGAGGAGGCTCCCGCAGCTGTAGAAGAGGTTCAGACAGAGGGTTTCCACAAGGCTCTTAAGACAAAGTTCATCGAGGGTGATGCTGCCTTCATGTCACTCGTTGCTATCGCAATGGTTATCGGTCTTGCGTTCTGTATCGAGCGTATCATCTATTTGAGCCTTGCTCAGGTTAACACCAAGAAGCTCATGGAGGCTATTGCTGCTGCTCTTAAGAACAAGGATATCGAGAAAGCTAAGGAGGTTTGCCGCAACACAGCAGGTCCCGTTGCTTCTATCTGCTATCAGGGTCTTCTCCGTGCAGACGAGGGTCTCGATGTAGTTGAGCGTTCAATCGTTTCTTACGGTGGTGTTAAGGCTGGTGAGCTCGAGAAGGGTTGCTCTTGGATTACTCTTTTCATCGCTATGGCTCCTTCACTCGGATTCTTGGGTACTGTGATCGGTATGGTTATGGCGTTCGACCAGATTCAGGCTGCAGGTGATATCTCTCCGACAGTCGTTGCCGGTGGTATGAAGGTCGCTCTTATCACAACTATCTACGGTATCGTGGTAGCTCTTGTACTTCAGGTGTTCTACAACTTCATCCTTGGTAAGATTGAGTCTATCAACGCTGATATGGGGGACTCTTCAATCGTTCTTCTCGACTTGCTTACAAAGTACAACGTTAACAAGTAATTTTTAACAGCTTAACAAATTTATAAAAATGAAAGCTGGTAGTGCTATTAATATTTCAACTTGGACTTTCCGCATTCTGTTGCTTGTAACAGCAGTGGTGTTGGGCATGTTCTACTTCGTAGGATATGATAATATGAGTCAGGTTGCAGCAGGTATGGTAACAGACCCCCAATACACCGACCTCTTGATGTATTGGATGTATGCTTTGCTTGCTATTTGTGTCCTCTCTGTATTTATTTTTACAGTGATTCAGTTCTTTTCAAAGCTTAAGGACGACCCCAAGTCTGCTCTTAAGGGTTTGATCTCTATAGTATTGCTCGCAGCTCTCTTCGCCGCAGCATACGCAGTATCGGATGATGCTCCCGTAATGAACAACGGTAAGGCTTTTACAGATACAGATATACTTAAGTTGACCGATGTATGTATCTATGTTCAGTATGTATTGCTTGCAGTTTCAACACTCTGCATCATATTGAACCTCATGGGTATCTCAAAGGTAATTAACAAAGTTAAAGCTTAATAATTAAGGAAAATGGCAAAAGGAAAAAAGAAAGTTCCAGGTATCAACGCCAGTTCTACTGCCGATATCTCGTTCATTCTGTTGATCTTCTTCCTCGTCACCACATCAATGGACACCGATAGCGGTTTGCATGTGCGCCTTCCTAATCCTCCCGAGGATAATGTAGAGCAAGAGGCTCCCAAGGTAAAGCAGCGCAATACAATGGTTGTTACCGTTAACATGCACAACCAAATCATGGCTAAGATTGGTAACAGCGAGGCTCGAGAGATTATGTTGGGCGAGTTGCGTCAGTTGACAAAGGAGTTCGTTGATAACCGTAACGACGATCCCAAATTGCCGGAGTTGCACCCTGTTGAATTGCCCGCACCTTTCGGTGTGCAGAATGTTACAAAGAACCACGTGATATCTTTTGTAACCGACCGTGCAACAAGCTACGACCTCTATTTCCAGATAGAGAACGAGCTTTATGGAGCATACAACGAGTTGCGTGACGAACTTGCACGCAGAACATTCGGCTATGGATATAAAGAGTGTAATGAAGATCAGCAGCTTGCTGTACGTCAGTACTACAAGTGTATGATTTCAGAGGCTGAGCCTAAAAGCTATGGATCTCAAAACTAATACGCTATGAGTAAGTTTCAGAATAAAGGAAAGGCAGAAATGCCCGAGTTAAATACCTCGTCTTTGCCCGACTTGATATTCTCTATCCTCTTCTTCTTTATGATTGTAACATCAATGCGTGAAGTGGAATTGAAGGTGGAGTTTAAGACCCCTCAGGGTACCGAGTTGGAGAAACTTGAGCGTAAGTCATTGGTTTCTAATATCTATATTGGTAAGCCTACACGTGAGTTTCGTGCTAAGCATGGTACAGCAAGTAAAATTCAGTTGAATGATAAATATGCCGAGGTATCGCACATCCGTAGCTTTATCATGGATGAGCGCGAGAGTTTGGCAGAGCGTGACAAACCCCGTATGAAGGTCTCTATCAAGGCCGATAAGGATACCAAGATGGGTATCATTACCGACGTCAAGATGGAGTTGCGTCAGGCATGGGCATTGTCAATAGTATATTCGGCAACACAACGCTAATATAACTAACACAATACGAAAAAGAGCATCGGTTAACCGATGCTCTTTTTTTTGTCTATAAAAAACAAACTGTGGTGGTTGCCCCTCTTTGTTGTTCCCTGAGTTATCTTTGCGGGGCTTTCTCGTATGTTACAAACGAGTAGTTGAAATGGTGCTTTTCGTCCTTTGAATGCACCTCTGTTTCGGTGACAATCCACTCCTCTTTAGTGAAGTCGGGGAAGAATGCGTCTGCTGCGCTTGGCGTGTCATCAATCTCTGTGAGATAGAGTATGTCTGATTGTGCGATGGCTGTCCTGTAGAGCATCTCGCCGCCTATGATGAAAACAATCTCCTCTTCGCTGCAATGTACAAGCGCCTCTTCTAATGAATTGTAGTGTTCGGCACCGGGGAACTCGCTTTCCTTACGCGACAGAACGATGTTCCTGCGCTTGGGCAACGCTCCGTTGGGCAGTGAACGGAATGTGTTGCTGCCCATTATTATTGTGTGACCTGTTGTTAAGGCCTTGAATCTCTTGAGGTCATCGGGTAACCAATAAATCAACTTGTTGTCGTTGCCTATCGCATTGTTCTTGGCAATTGCTGCAATTAATGCTATCTTCATGTCTCTGTTTTTTTATACGGCAACTATGCCCTTGATGTGTGGATGTGCAGTGTACTCCTCGAGGCTGAAGTCTTCGAACTTGAACGAGAAGATATCCTTTACATCGGGGTTAATTCTCATTTTTGGCAAAGCGTATGGCTCGCGTGTCAATTGTAGCTTGGCCTGCTCGATGTGGTTCAGGTACAGGTGTGCATCGCCCAGGGTGTGTATGAACTCTCCGGCTTTCAATCCGGTTACCTGTGCAACCATCATAAGCAACAGCGCGTATGAGGCGATGTTGAATGGAACTCCCAAAAAGCAGTCGGCGCTGCGCTGGTATAGTTGCAGGCTCAGCTTGCCATCTGCTACATAGAACTGGAACATCGCATGACAAGGGGGCAGGTTCATGTTCTGTATGTCGGCAACGTTCCATGCGTTTACAATGATGCGTCGGCTGTCAGGGTTCTTCTTCAGTGTCTCTATAACCTCGCTTATCTGGTCTATGTGGCCGCCGTTGTAGTCGGGCCATGAACGCCACTGGTAGCCGTATATGTGGCCTAAATCGCCATTTTCGTCGGCCCATTCGTTCCATATTCTTACACCGTTCTCCTGCAGGTATTTAACGTTTGTATCTCCGTTCAAGAACCAAAGGAGCTCATGGATAATTGATTTCAGGTGCAGCTTCTTTGTAGTGAGGCATGGGAAACCCTCTTCGAGGTTGAAACGCATCTGATGGCCGAATACGCTTAGTGTTCCGGTACCTGTTCTGTCCTCTTTCTTTGCGCCTTCGTTGAGTATTCTTTCAAGTAGTGATAGATATTGTTTCATCTTTTATTTTCTTTGCTTTCCAACAAAAGTAGTGCAAACGGTCCGAATGGCAAAATATAATCGCTTTTTTCTATTGATTGTGCAACTTCTTCCCGGTTTTGTCGCGCATGTAAAATGGTGTAATATTGTGGATTAGGTGGCTTGTTGCGGTTTGCTGTGTGGCATTTATGTTTTTTTAAGCAAAGTGTTGCATATATGTGTTGTTTTTGCTGCCTGTGGCATGTGTATTTATGCACTATTTTTACTATCTTTGCAACATATACATATGTTGTGGGTATAGGCACCATCTTACTGCGGATGTGAATGTGAATCTGTATGTGTGTAGTAGCTGTTCCTGCAATGTATGAAACAGGTGTAGAGTGCACTTCTTTTGATGTGAAACGGAGTGCAGTTCGGTTATGTTTATATAACATCGCAGATGGAATTGAATAAAGAATTTGTAGAGCGTACACGACAACTCTTCGGCGAAGAGAGGTTCGGACGTTTCTCGTTGGCTTTGGATGCCAATCCCATTGTAAGTGTACGTTACAATGCGGCAAAGTCTTCTATGCCCGAAGGCTGCGATGTTGTATCTTGGGCTTCGAATGCCTGTTATCTTGACGAGCGTCCCCTCTTTACAGCAGATCCCATGTTCCATGCCGGATGCTATTATGTGCAAGAGGCTTCGTCTATGTTCCTCGAACAGATTGTGAATAGATATGTTGACGCTCCTGTCTGCGCACTCGACCTGTGTGCAGCCCCCGGTGGCAAAAGTACCCATCTGCTTTCGCTCTTGCCCAAAGGCTCTTTTCTTGTAGCCAACGAACCTGTAGCCTTGCGTGCTCAGGTGCTTGCCGAGAATATAATAAAGTGGGGTAATCCCTATGCCGCCGTTACCAAGAACGAGCCACGCGATTTTGCCTCTTTTAAAGGACTGTTCGATTTTATCCTTGTCGATGCACCATGCTCGGGCGAGGGTATGTTTCGCAAGGACTCCTATGCCGTTGAGCAGTGGAGTCTGTCTAACGTGAAGCAGTGTGCCGAGCGTCAAAAAGATATTCTTGCAGATGTGTGGCGTGCCTTACGTCCCGGAGGACTCCTTGTCTACAGTACTTGTACTTTCAATAGAGAAGAGAATGAAGAGTGCGTCGAGTGGATTGCAAAAGAGCTGGGCGCCGATGTTTTGTCGCTCGATATCCCCTCTTCGTGGGGCGTGACAGGCAACCTTACAGGTACAGATACCCCGGTTTACCGTTTTATTCCCGGATATACACGCGGCGAAGGACTATTTATGTCTGTGTTGCGCAAGCATGGCAATGAATCGCCACAGCAGCCCCGTATGCAAAAGGTTACTCCTTGCCCGGCAAAGATAAAAAATATGCTTTCTGCATGGGTGAAGGAACCCGGTCAGTTCGACTATCTGCTGAATAACGACACGGTGACAGCTGTACCTAAAGAGTATGCAAGTGTAGTGACATCCATGATGTCGGGTCTTAAAGTGATACATGCAGCGTTGCCTTTGGCCCAGTTGAAGAACGATAAGCCTATCCCGCACCATGCTTTGGCTGTAAGCACCATGCTCAACAGCGAGGCATTCTGCAATGTCGAACTTAACCGCGAACAGGCATTGCGCTATCTGCATCGCGAGTCGCTTACCTTCCCCGATGCTCCATTGGGCATATTGTTGCTGAAATATAATGGAGTGCCCTTGGGCTTTGCAAAGAACGTGGGTAACAGAGCGAACAATATGTACCCCTCGGAGTGGAGAATTAGAAAGAATCCTATGGAATTTTAGGCTGACAGATAAAAGTGAAACGAATAAAAACCTATAATATGAAAAAGATTTTAACAATCCTGATGCTGTTTTTTACAGCACAAATGTATGCGCAGTTCCACAATCCTATTGCAGTAGAGCATTCGCTCGATGTCAAAGGAGATGAGGCAGTACTCACTTTTACAGCTTCTATTGAGCAGGGATGGCATCTCTATTCGACTGAACTTCCCGAGGGCGGTCCCACATCTGCAACACTGAATTTCGATGTAATCAAAGGTGCAGAGCCTGTTGGTAAGCTCACTCCCGGTGCCGGTGTCATTGAAATGTTCGACCCCATTTTTGAGATGCAGGTCAAGTTCTTCGAGACAGTAGCAACATTTACACAAAAGTTCAAGCTCACAGCTCCCGAGTATACCATAGAGGGATATCTTGAGTATGGAGCATGCAATGACGAGAACTGTCTGCCTCCTACAAAGTACGATTTTACTCTCAAAGGTAAGGCCGATATTGCCCCTGCAGTTGTAAAGGCCGAGCCTGCAGCCCCCAAGGCTGTTGAGCCTAAGAAGGTTGTTGAGCCTAAGAAAGAGCCCGCAAAACAGCAGGAGCAGCCTGTG
>CAJGCJ010000055.1 GCA_904501775.1 uncultured Bacteroidaceae bacterium
TGCAATCTCCTCGTCTGTAGGACGGATGAACATGTTCTTAACGAAGTGTGCCTGCCAAGCTACCTCCATGATGAAACGTACCTTGAGGCGTGTAGCGGGGTTAGCACCGCAGAATGCGTCTACAACGAAAAGTCTCTTGTTAGAAAGCTCCTTAGTAGCAATCTCCTTAAGAACGTTCCAAGCCTCTGTTGTGATGGGCTTGTTGTCATTTTTATACTCGTCTGATGTCCACCATACTGTGTTCTCCGATGTTGCATCCTTTACGATGAACTTGTCCTTGGGAGAACGACCGGTGTAAACACCTGTCATTACGTTTACTGCACCGAGCTCGGTCTCCTGACCAACCTCAAAACCCTCGAGACCCTGTTTTGTCTCCTCTGCAAAAAGCTGCTCATAGGTAGGGTTGTAAACTACCTCTGTAGCGCCGTTGATACCATACTTGGTAAGATCTATTGTTGCCATAATTACAAAAATAAATTATTGGTTAATAATATCGTGTTAATTGCGCGGATAACCCTAAGGCATGCCGGTATTTTGGTTAATGCCAACTTGCCAAAGTTTTCCAAGTGCAAAGATATATTTTTTTGCTAAACCTTCAAAATAATTAAAGAAAAATTTCTTTAATTACTGTGAAAAGTGCTGCCCGTAGATTTGCTTTGTTGTGTAGCGACGCTTGTATAGTTCGGATAATCAAGGTTTTATGAGTTTTGGTGTGGAGATTGTGAATATTTTAAAAAGAGTGTGATTTTATATAAAATTTCCTAAAAATGGGGATAATAAGCGGTTTTAAAAATAAATTTATTACATTAGCACACAGGTAACAGAAAATTAGGATCCGCAATAATTGGGAGTGTTTCGAATGATTGAATTTTGATTTTCTTCCATGCGGTTTGCTTGAGGATTTATTCCGGGTTGAAACTGTTTTTTTTGTGCAGCCTTTTGTGACTATTAATTGCAAGATATAACAAGTATAAAATTTTATTCTTATGAGGAGACTGGTTTATATATTGGCTTCGGTTGTAATGATGCTCGTGTCGTGTACCGATCTTTCGGATGTTGAAAAGAGACTCGATAGGATTGAGGGTGAGATATCGGATATAAACAGCGCGATAGAGGCGCTTAATCTGAGCTACAGTAATGGTAAGGTTATTACTGATGTGCAGCCTTCGCAGCAGTCGGTGGGCGGTTGGAAAATAATCTTCTCGGATGGAACTTTTATTGAGCTACTCAATGGTGCCGATGGCAAAGATGGCGCTGACGGTAAAGACGGCGCAGATGGTGTTGACGCACAAAAGGCTGTGATACCATTCCTAATGGTAGAGGGTGACGGTTATTGGTGTGTCTCATACGACAATGGTGCAACATTCAGCCGCATCATGGATAATAACGCAGCATATATTAAATCGACAGACAGTGATACCGAAGAGGGTGTTCAGATAAGGATAGACAGGAATGACGAGGGCTATTATGTGTATCTGCTATATCGTAAATCGCAGCCGTCAAAGATAATTGATGTGGTGGTAACGCCCTACAAGGCTGACAATGAGGGAATCGTAGCTTCTATAATACACGACAAGGTGAGGAATACTCTCACTCTGACTTTGAGCGACGGCTCTACTTTTGTCTTTAATAAAGAGGATTCCACACCGGCAAGCATAGCATTGCTCACAACAGGCGACCTGTTGCTTTCCGAGGGCGGCACAGTCTCTTTTGAGTTTAGAGTGAATCCCTCCACGGCAATCTTTAACTACGACGTCAATTCAGAGGATTGCGAAATAGAACTCGATATGGTTGGCAGCAGCCGCTCTTCGTATGTGACAAAGCCTGTAAACTACAAGTTGTCGAAAGTGGAGCAGGTGTACAGCGCCGAGGGTGTAATGAAGGTTGGTCAATACCGTGCTTATATCACAGATGTTGAAAAGAGCAATGACTACTTCGAGCAGGTAGCACTGGTGCTCTCGGTAACCAATAAGAATAATGAGACGTTGCAGATTTCATCATCGGCTATTAATATAAAGGTTAAAGGTAATCTGATTACTTCTTTCTCTTTCTTGGCGAAGAATAACAGTAATGTCACACACGATATTGTAGTTCCTGTCACGAGCAACGAAATTGTTATCTATTCGTCGTATATAACCGATTTGAAGAGGCTGCGTGCAACATTTGTCACCAATGGCGAACGTGTATATGTGGGTAACAAGGAACAGATAAACGGTGTCACCGAGAATGATTTTACTTCACCGGTTGTGTATACAGTGGTGTCGGCCGACGGCGAGGTCAACGAATACAGGGTGTCGGTATATAGCACAAAACTTGCAGTGATGTTCATAGATACCCCTAATGGGGCCTCTATCCCTTTGAAGACTCAGGATTGGCTGGGCGAGACAAAAATAAAGATATACCGCACCGATGGTACGGTCGATTTCGAATGTACCGATGCCAATATAAGGATAAGGGGTAACAGTACATCAAACTATCCTAAGAAACCCTATGCCCTTAAACTCGAGAAGAAGGCCTCTCTTTTGGGCATGTCAAAGCATAAGAGATGGGCCTTGCTTGCCAACTGGATGGACAGAACACTAATCAGAAATAGTACCGCCCTCTTCCTTGCCAAGCAGACAGGCCTTGCATGGACACCGAGCGGAGAGTTTGTCGAAGTGATGCTTAACGGAAAACATATTGGCAACTACTTCCTGTGCGAGCAGATTAAGATTGACGAGAACAGGGTAAACATAAACGAGATGGCACCGACAGATGTTGAGGGTGATGCCATTACCGGCGGTTATCTGTTGGAGTTGGATGTGAACTATGACGAAGTGAACAAATTCAAGTCCGAGAAGAAGTATCTGCCTTATATGATAAAGGAGCCGGACGAAGACGATTTGAATCAGGCGCAGTTCGATTATATTGTCGATTACGTTAACCGTTTCGAAAGAATGCTCTATCTTGATGCTGCATTCCAAGCCGGTAAATTCCGTGAATATATTGATGAGGACTCTTTCATAGACCAATGGTTTGTATTCGAACTTACTCAGAATAGTGAGATTGGTTGGCCCAAGAGTTGCTATATGTATAAGGACAAGGGTGGAAAAATGTTCGCCGGCCCTGTGTGGGACTTTGACTGGGGTACCTTTATGCCCGGTGAAACCAGCTATAAGGCTCGTGATGCATTGTATTACGGCCGACTGTTTGCCGACAAACAGTTCTGCGAAAGGGTCAAGGAGCGCTGGGCTGAATTGAAACCAAAGTTGAAGCATGTTCTGGCGCATATTGATGAAGAGGCCGAATTGTTGGCAGAGTCGGATGAAAAGAATATAGCCCTATGGCCTATAAGCAGTCGCGTCAACGGTGACGAGACAATGTCTTATACTCAGGCTGTGGCGCGTTTGCGTTCTGCTTTTGAAGAGAGAATCAAATGGCTTAACACAAGGATAAATGCCATGTGATATAAAAAGAACGGGTGTTGCAACTGCAACACCCGTTCTTTTTTATATTGGTTCGTAAGTTACTGGGCCATCTTCTCTGCAACAAGGGCCTTCATCTCTTCGCCACGAAGATCGCGCTGTACAATTGTTCCGTCAGGAGCAAAAAGTATAATCTGAGGAATACCTTTGATGCCATAGAGGGTTGTCGCATCGGTATTGTGTGATGCATAGAGCTGGGGGTAGTTGATGTTCTCGCTTGTGAGAGCCTTCTTGAACTCGGGCTCTTTATCCCACACGTTCACTCCCAATACAGTGAATTTCTCTCCACCGAACTTGTTCTGCAGTTCCACAAGGTTGGGAATCTCGCGACGGCAGGGACCGCACCATGATGCCCAGAAATCAACAAGGACATATTTGCCTTTGCCTACATGGTCCGACAGCTTGGCGGGAGTACCGTCGATGTTTGTTCCACCAAAATCGGTGAACATGCAACCTGCTGCAGTCTTGCTTACATTCTCAAGCACCTTTATCTGCTCGTTTATCTGCTTGAATTTCTTTGCATACTTTACCTTTTCGCAGTCTGCTTTCAATTCATCAACGCTTTCATAGTTTGATGAGAGCATTGCAAACACATATGCACCGTAGATGTTGTCGATGTTTTCGGTCATGGCCTGCTGGTATATGCCCATAATCTCATTCTGCTTGTCCATTACATACTTCTGAAGCTCCTCTTTCGATGCTCCACCCTGTGCCATTTCGCCATAGGTCTTGCGCATCTCGGTCGATTTCTCGCCTACTGTGCTGTGCAGAGCGCTGAGCTTGTCATTGTAACCGCCGTTGTCGCTGACAATAGGGCTGCTTGTCAAATCTACATTTATTTCTGCACCGTTGTCAACGAATACGCCGGCACTGTTACGGCCGAGTGATATGAAAAATGCTTCGGGCTCGTTAAGCGCAGTCTCAGATACAAATGTGAATGCCGAGTTTGTTACTACAGCCGAGTCTATCACTGACTTATCGTTTACGTCTGTCAGGTAAATGATCGAGCCGTCTTTTCCGTTGGCTGTTCCGTTGATTTTGTAACCTGCAACCTGTGCGTTGCCAATTGCAGTCGCTGCAACCATTGCTGCAGCTAATGTGAATAATTTCTTCATATTGATAATTGTTTGTTCAGTTATTCTTGTTCTTGTTTCGTCGGCTAAGATAATGCTATTGTCCCAATTGAAAGGCCGTTTAACTAAATTTATTATTTTTGTCTGTTGCCTGCCATTACGTTGATTACTCCTATTTTGCGTCCGTTCTTGCCCGAGTGGTTAAGCATTACCCTGTTGCCTTTTCTATTCTTGTAACTGATGGGCTTGTCGAATGTGTCGTGCGAATGTCCGCCGAGTATGATGTCTATGCCCTCGGTCTCTGTTGCCAGACGCTCGTCGTTGTATTCATTTGCAATCTTCCATCCCAAGTGCGACAGGCATATTATAATATCGCATCCGCTGTTGCGCAGTATGTCGATGCTCTTCTGTGCCTCTTCTATCGGCGACAGGAATCTTACTCCCTCGAAGTTCTCTTTCAGGACAAGTCCATCTATTTGGGGCGACAGACCGAATACTCCTATTTTGTGTCCGGCACGTTTTATTATTGTATATGGCTTTACAAGTCCTTCGCAGGGGGTGCCGGTGAAATCGAGGTTCGAACATACGAACGGAAACTTGGCCTCTTTCAACAGGCGTGCCAGATTGTCCAATCCAAAGTCGAATTCATGGTTTCCGATGGCTGCCGCATCGTATCCAAGGATGTTCATTGTCTCAATCTCGAATGAGCCTTTGTAGGTGTTGTAGTAGAGCGAGCCCTGTGAAAAGTCGCCGCAGTCGAAAAGCAGTGTGTTCTCTCTGCCTGCCGAATCGGTAATCTGTGCAATGGCCTGTGCGCGTCCCGCTATGCCACCTCTGTTGCCGCTTTCGGGGTCGGTGTGGCTGTGTGTGTCGCTCGTGTGAAGTATGGTGAGGTTGTTCTTGCCACAACTGCATGTCATAAGCAGAATTATAGCGATAGTAAACAGTCTGTTCATCTTGGTATCTTCTTTTTGGCTGTTATTGACATGTGCTTTGTATGATGCGCCCGTCTGTTGAGGCTTCTACGCACTTACCCTGCTTGTGCAGGTCCGATATGTGCTTGATCATAAGGTCGCGTATTGTTACGCTGAACTCCTTTCTGTCATATCCTTGTGACAGGGTGGTAAGTCCGTCGTTTCCCTGTGACAGGTAGTCGGATGTGGCAATGCGGTATTCCTTTTGCGATTCAACATCCTTGCCGTCTATCTTTGCGTATGAGATTCCGTTTTCAGGAGCCGAGAAGACTATCTTGGCACCGCTGACAGCCTCCCCTCTCTTTTTTACAACTTCGTTGAAAAGCTGCAATATCTGGCTTCCGTTTAGAGTCATTACTACCAGCGTGTTCTCAAAAGGGAATATGTTGTATATATCGCCAAATGTTATTTCGCCTTTCTCAAGTTCGCTGCGAAGACCTCCTTTGTTTGTTATTGCAAGGTCTATCTTCTCGTTGCTTTGCAGCTGTGCTTCATGTAGTAGTGCATCGGCTGCAAAATTCATGAGCGTGGTCGTGTAGCTGTTACGTCTTTCATCTATTCTCATTGTAAGTGCGGACGAGACTGTGCCTATTACCGGGGCTTTTATGCTGTCTACTGCCTTTCGCCCGTTTTCTATGTGCAGACGCAACAGCTCGGGTGCTTTTTCTGTCTCTACTGCTGTCACAGCCATGTTGTACCCCTCAATTGAAAGTGTAGGGGCTGTTCTGTTGCAGCATACGAGCAGCAGTGTGGCTATGAAAAAAATAGTATATCTCATCGTCTGTTTCCTGTATGGTATTATAGATGCAAAATTAAATAAATGTAGTTGATAAAGTGGAAGTTCTGTTTGTTTTTTTACTTTTTGAGGTGAAAATGACCATTTTCCGACAAAATAATCGCTCTGTTTTTGTTCGGTTAACGAAAAAAGGCTTATCTTTGCAACCGCTTCTGACGTAATCGCTGTCAAGGAAGAGTAACTTGATATGTTGCGTAGGAGAATTAACAATTTAACCAAATCATAAAGATGGATTTAATTAAAATTGCTAAAGAAGCATTTGCTACTGACGTAAAGCGCGAAATGGAGTTTCACCCCGGTGATACAATTACAGTAGCTTACAAGATTATCGAGGGAACAAAAGAGCGTATCCAGATGTACCGCGGTGTTGTTATCAAGATCTGTGGTCACGGTGATGAGAAGCGCTTCACAGTACGTAAGATGTCTGGTACTGTAGGTGTTGAGCGTATCTTCCCTTTGAACTCACCCTCAATCGACAGCATCACTGTTAACAAGAGAGGTCGTGTTCGTCGTGCTAAACTTTACTATCTCCGTGCCCTCACAGGTAAGAAGGCTCGTATCAAAGAGATTAAGGGATAAGCATTATTCTACGACAAAAATAAAAAGAGCGTCAAACAATGACGCTCTTTTTATTTTTGTCTGTTTTTCCCTCTCATTTGTGTTGTCAGTTGAAGGGATTCGACTCCAATGAATTCTGCTCGATAAGGCACATGGCAGCGTCCTCGTCGCAATCGTTTACAAGTACCAGCACATCGCCGCCCATGGTGTAGGGGGATGTTACAGCAGAGATGGTATTGTTCTCTAACATGCAGGCAATGTGGTTGGCCTCAAGCAGTCCCTGTACAAGCTGTGCCTCCCACAGATTTCCGTTGAACACCTTGACTAAATGATTTTGCTTTGCTTTATCTCTCATAATTACCTCCTTTTTATATATGAAGAACAATATAAATGTGTAAATGTTGTCTTTCTGCGAATGTAATAAAATCTAATTAGAGCGCAGTAGGCATCAATTTTAAAATTGTTAAAAATGCTTAAATGGACGCTCTCTTCACACTTTCTCTATATTTTTGTAAAAGATGCGCAGCGGTAGTCTGGTCGCATCGGTTATGAATAACTTAAACACTTTATATATGATAGACGTAAAAGCATGCCTTAACGAGGCCGAAGAGATGATGGACCTCGCAATTATGCACCTTGAAGAGGAGTATTCTCATATTCGTGCCGGAAAGGCTAATCCTCATTTGCTCGATTGTGTACGCGTTAGTTCTTATGGTTCAGAAGTTCCCTTGAACAACGTGGCTACTATTACCACTCCCGACCTTCGCACAATCAACATCAAGCCCTGGGATAAGAGTATGTTCAGTGCAATAGAGAAGGCAATCATCGACTCACCTGTAGGTATTATGCCTGCAAACAACGGCGAGGTTATTATCGTAGCCATTCCTCCTCTCACCGGTGAGCGTCGCCAGCAGCTTGTAAAGCAGTGCTCACATGAACTCGAGACAGCAAAGATCAGTATCCGCAACGCACGTCGCGATGCTATTGACCAGCTGAAAAAGTCCATCAAAGACGGTACCCCCGAGGACGTAGCAAAGGATGGTGAGGAGAAATTGCAAAAGATACACGACAAGTTTATCAAGAAAGCCGAGGAGTTGTTCGCTGCCAAGGAGAAAGAGATTATGACTGTCTAATACTTTGAGGCGTGCAGGGAGTAGTTGTTAAGAGTGCAGGTAGCGTTTATACGGTGCGTACCGCCGATGGTAATCTTGTCGATTGTCACATAAAGGGCAATTTCCGCCTTAAGGGCATAAAGAGCACCAATCCGGTAGCAGTGGGTGACAATGTAAAGTTGATCATCCGCGAAGACGGTACGGCATATATCGTTGAGATTCTTGCCCGTAAGAACTATATTGTACGCAAGTCCTCGAATCTGTCCAAGCAGTCACATATATTGGCGGCCAATCTCGACCTCTGTTGTCTTATTGTTACCGTCAACCACCCTGCAACATCAACTACTTTCATCGATCGTTTCCTTGCATCGGCCGAGGCCTATCGTGTACCGGTAATTATTGTATTCAATAAGACAGACCTTTACAACGATGAGGAGAAGGACGAACTCGACTACCTTGTAGCCCTGTACGAGAGTATATCCTACAGGTGTATAAGGACGAGTGCAACTACCGGAGAGGGTATTGACGAACTGAAAGAGGCTATGAGGGGAAAGCTGTCGTTGCTTGCCGGCAATTCGGGAGTCGGAAAATCGAGCATTGTAAATGCCATATCGCCCGAGATTGCTGCCAAGGTAGGTGAGATTTCGCGCATACACGATACAGGTATGCACACAACCACCTATACGCAGATGTTCGAGATTATGCCCGACAGTTACCTTGTAGATACTCCGGGAGTAAAGGGTTTCGGATCCTATGACATGGATACCGAAGAGATTGCCCACTACTTTGTGGAGTTTTTTGAACTCTCGTCGGAATGTAAATATGGCAACTGTACGCATACGCACGAGCCGGGATGTGCCGTGCTTGCTGCATTGGAAGAGGGCAGGCTCGCTCCTTCGCGATATCAATCCTATCTGAGCATGCTCGAGGATAAGGACGAAGGAAAGTACCGCGCAGCAGAATAAGATTTTTATATATAAATAGTGAGCCTCCCAAATTGGGAGGCTCACTATTTATATATAACCGTTATTCGGTTTGTTACTTCTTGGGGTTGTTGATAAGATACTCGGCTATCTGCACTGCATTGAGCGCTGCACCTTTCTTTATCTGGTCACCTACAATCCACATTGTTATTCCATTAGGGTTTGTAAGATCCTTGCGTATACGTCCTGCATATACGGGGTCCTTGCCTGCAAGGAAGAGGGGCATGGGGTACTCCTTCTTTTCGGGGTTATCCATGAGTACAAGGCCTTCTCCGTTGGCAATGGCTTCGCGTACCTGCTCCACTGTGAGGGGTTCTTCGGTCTCTATCCACAAAGATTGTGAGTGTGAACGCAATGCGGGAACACGCACACAGGTAGCGCCCACTGCGATGTCGCTGTGCATAATCTTGCGTGTCTCGTTGAACATCTTCATCTCCTCTTTTGTATATCCGTTCTCGTCGAAGACATCAATCTGGGGGATTACATTGAATGCCAGCTGATAGGCGAACTTCTCAACAGTGGGCTCCTCGCCTGCGAGCACCTGACGGTATTGCTCATAAAGCTCGGCCATTGCCGATGCGCCTGCACCGCTGGCAGCCTGATAGGTTGATGAGTGTACACGCTTGATGTGTGAAAGCTTCTCAATGGCGTTAAGTGCAACCACCATCTGTATTGTTGTACAGTTGGGGTTTGCGATAATGTTACGCGGAGTATCGTATGCGTCTTTGGGGTTCACCTCGGGCACTACAAGGGGTACATCGCTGTTCATGCGGAATGCACTTGAGTTGTCAATCATTATTGTGCCGTGCTTTGTGATTGTTTCGGCAAACTCCTTTGAGACACCACCGCCGGCCGATACAAAAGCATAGTCGATGCCTTTGAAGTCGTCGTTGTGCTGCAACTCTTTTACTGTGTATTCTACACCCTTAAAGTTATAAACCTTTCCTGCACTGCGTGCCGAGCCGAACAGCTCCATTTCGTCGAACGGGAAATTTCTCTCCTCGAGAACGCGCAAGAACTCTTGTCCAACGGCTCCGCTTACACCTACAATAGCAATTTTCATTGTTTTATTCTGTATTAATTGTTTACGTGATTTGATAATCATCGCAAAATTACAAGAAAAATTACATATATAACTCTTGTGCACTCATTTTTTTGTATTTTCGCAAATAAAACAACAGAGTAGTATGAATGACAGTCAGTGGTTGCAGCGTGGTGTGCTTGCTCTTGGTTGCGAGAAAAGCGATGCTCTTGCCAATGCTCATGTGCTTGTTATAGGTCTTGGCGGAGTCGGCTCATGGGCAGCCGAGATGTTGTGCCGTGCAGGTGTGGGCAGGTTATCCATTATAGATGCCGACAGGGTGGATGTTACCAATGTCAACCGTCAGATGCCTGCGTTGCACTCAACCGTAGGGCAATATAAAAGTGATGTGGTGGCAGCGAGGCTACGCGATATAAACCCCTCGCTTGTGCTCAATGTCGAGAATGTATATGTCGATGAAGAGAATATCCACACGTTGCTCGATACTCTGAAACCTCACTTTGTGGTCGATGCCATTGACACTCTGCCTTCAAAAGCTGCTCTTGTAGTGGCTTGTTGGCAACGTGGTATAAAGATTGTGTCGAGCATGGGTGCAGGTGCAAAGAGCGACTTGTCGAAGATACGCACAGGAGAGCTGTGGCGAACCGAGAATTGTGTGCTTGCCCGTAATCTGCGCCGTCTGTTGCGCGAGTGGCGTGGTAAATACAAACTGCCGGTTGTCTTCAGTGCCGAGGAAGCCAACAAGGCGGCCGTTGCTCCAAACCCGGCAGGCGGAAAGCCTATAATAGGCTCTTTGGGTTATTATACGGCTGTTTTTGGTTGTTACCTCACAGAATATGTAATACGTAATATATGATAGATATCATAAATATAAAAAAGAGCTTTGGCGATTTGCAGGTGCTTCGCGGTGTTGACCTTCACATTGAGCGTGGCGAGATGATTAGCATAGTAGGGCCAAGCGGAGCCGGCAAGACAACGCTGTTGCAAATTATTGGAACGCTCGACAAACCCGATAGTGGTTCTATTGTATATAATGGTAAGGACCTATGCCGCATGAGCGCCTCTAATCTTGCGCGTTTCCGTAACGAGCACATAGGCTTTGTCTTCCAGTTCCACCAGCTGTTGCCCGAGTTTACAGCACTCGAGAATGTGACCATACCTGCTCTTATTGCAGGCCGCAGCCGTTCACAGTCTGCTGCCGAGGCTATGGAATTGCTCAGTCTGATGGGATTGCAGGAGCGTGCGCATCATAAGCCCTCCGAGTTGTCGGGTGGCGAGTGCCAGCGTGTAGCAGTGGCGCGTGCGCTTATAAATCGTCCCGATGTGATACTTGCCGACGAGCCGTCGGGCAGTCTTGACAGTAAGAATAAAAAAGAGTTACATAATCTTTTTTTCGACCTACGCGACAAATTCGGACAGACATTCCTTATTGTAACTCATGATGAAGAACTTGCGTCGCTGACAGATAAAACCATAAAGATGGTTGACGGCGCTGTTCAAATGTGAAAAAAACTTAAATTAACGGGGAAGGTATTTGACTTTATACTGTATTTAAAGTCATAAGTGTGAGGCAAGTATTACATATTTGTCTTACTTGTTATTTTTCCAATGTTTGGTGGCTACGGCTCTTGTTTATGCAAGAGCCGTAGTGTTTTGTTGTCATCTTTAGAAAAGGGTGTAGAGAACATATATCCAGTGTGCCGTTATTGCTGCCACCAAACCGCCTATTGTGTGCGCAAGAATGGCCTTGTAGGTCAGGTTTCTGTATCCGAGCGTGTCGAGCATTGCTGTGTGTGTGCTCAGGTAACCGCTCCAGCACATACCTATTGCTGTGAACACTGCTATTGCATTTCCGTCAATCCAACCGGCATTTATAAAATTGGGAACAAGTCCCAATGCAGCACCTACCGCGCCCAATGCTGTGATGGGGAATGCGATAA
>CAJGCJ010000056.1 GCA_904501775.1 uncultured Bacteroidaceae bacterium
CTTCTGCTGCCATTTCCAAGCAGATGCAAGAACGTCGCGGATGGGAGTGTCGGCGCTCCAGCCAAGTACGTTGTTGGCCTTCTCGGGGTTAGCCCATACCTTGACGATGTCACCTGCACGACGGCCTACAATCTTGTAGTTGAGCTTAACGCCTGTAGCAGCCTCGAACTCGTTGATAAGCTCGAGTACTGAAAGACCGCGACCTGTTCCAAGGTTGAATACCTCGGGGTTCTGTGCCATCTCCTTGTTGAGGATGCGGTCGATAGCCTTTACGTGAGCCTTTGCAAGGTCTACAACGTAGATGTAGTCACGGATACATGAGCCGTCGGGTGTGTCATAGTCGTCACCGAATACGCTAAGACACTCGCGGATACCCATAGCTGTCTGTGTTACATAAGGTATAAGGTTCTGGGGCACGCCAAGGGGCAATTCACCGATGAGGGCTGTGGGGTGTGCACCGATGGGGTTGAAGTAACGGAGCATGATTGCCTCTACAGGTGAACCCGATTTAACGGTGTCGCAGATAATCTCCTCGTTGATCTGCTTTGTGTTGCCGTAGGGTGACTCGGCTACCTTTGTGGGCGCAGCCTCGGTTACGGGTAGTACATCGGGCTGTCCATATACTGTACATGATGAAGAGAATACTATACCCTTTACATTGTGCTTGGGCATCAGCTCAAGAAGGTTAACAAGCGATACAATGTTGTTGCGGTAGTATTTGAGGGGCTGCTGTACAGATTCACCTACTGCCTTGCTTGCTGCAAAGTGGATGATAGCTTCAATACCTGTGTACTTTGTGAAGAGTGCATCGAGACCTTCGAGGTCGCAGCAGTCGAGCTGCTCGAATACGGGGCGAATGCCTGTAATCTTCTCGATGTTTTCAACAACTTCTGCCTTTGAGTTCGAGAGGTTGTCGATGATGATAACTTCGTAACCGCTGTTTTGTAGTTCAACTACGGTGTGTGAACCGATAAATCCGGTACCGCCGGTAACCAAAATTCTTTTCATAGTCTTAGCTTATGATATTTGTTAGTTAATAGTTTTTCAACTGTTTTTTGGACTAATGACAAATGTAATACAATTTATTAAATATGTGCAAACATAATCAAAAGATAATTTTGTTTGCATATATGTTGCTTTTAGACGATTGTTATTTCGCCCGATATGTTCTGGTGCATCTTCTGGCGAATCTCTTCGGTAGAGAGGCCTTTTCCAAGCAGATACATCATCTTTGTCAGTGCAGCCTCTACTGTCATGTCGCCACCGCTTATGATGCCTGCATCGAGCAGCTGTCGGCCTGTTTCGTATAGCCGCATTTTGACACGTCCCGTGCAGCACTGTGTGACGTTTACTATAATCTTTCCGCTATTGGTCGCTTCGCTCAGCGCGTCTACGAGCCATTGCTCCTGTGGCGCATTTCCCGAGCCGAATGTGCGGAAGATTATTCCTTTTATGTCGTTGCTGGCCAGAATCTTTTTTACAATGTGAGGTTGTATGCCAGGGAATAACGAGAAGATTATGATATCGCTCGACATCTTGTAGTGCGGAACAAGCTGTGTCTGGGGCTTATAGGGCTGTATCATTGCGCGATTGTATTTTATCTCCATTCCCGAGATTGCAAGCTTGGGATAATTGAACGAGTTGAATGCATCGAAGCTGTCGGCACTTGTCTTTGTGCATCTGTTTCCGCGCATCAGTTTCTGGTTGAAGTATATGCAAACTTCGGGGACTACGGGAGTACCGTCGCTGTTCTTTGCTGCTGCTATCTCTATGGCTGTAAGAAGATTCTCTTTTCCATCGGTGCGCAGAACACCTATCGGCAACTGACTACCGGTGAGTATTACCGGTTTCATAAGCCCCTGAAGCATGAAACTGAGTGCCGAGGCGGTAAATGCCATCGTGTCTGTTCCATGTAATATTACAAAACCATCGAACTTGTTATAGTTAGTATAAATTACCTCTACTATACGTGCCCAAAACTCAGGTGTCATGTCCGACGAGTCTATTGAAGGGCTGAACGCTCGTGACGAGATATTCAGATTGAACTGTCTCAGCTCGGGGATGCGACGTACCAAATGCTCAAAATCGTATGATTCAAGAGCACCGGTCATTGAGTTACGTATCATACCGATTGTACCTCCGGTATAAATGATAAGAATAGAGGGGCTTTCTTCGTTGCTCATTGCATTTCTACTTTTATTTTGCGAAGATAGTGCAAAGTATCGATATATGAATAATTGTCAAATACGTTTTTTGAAATGTCACAATTATTTCTTTACTTTGTATGTCAAATTTTAATGAATCATTGATAAAATCGAAGATATATGGAAAAGGCTAAGGTGTTTTTTACCGATTTCAGAACTAAGGCTAACGGAGATGGATTGCCTACCAAACTAAAGAAACTTATACTCAAGGCCGGTATAGCCGACCTTAATCTCGATGGTAAGTTTGTTGCCATCAAACTCCATTTTGGAGAGATGGGAAACATCAGCTATCTGCGCCCCAACTATGCAAGAGCTGTTGTGGATGTTGTAAAGGAACTTGGAGGAAAGCCTTTTCTTACCGACTGTAACACCATGTATCCCGGCAGTCGCAAGAATGCGATTGAACATCTCTACTGTGCATGGGAGAATGGCTTTACCCCTTTGACTGTCGGATGTCCCATTATCATTGGTGACGGATTGAAAGGCACTGACGATATAGAGGTTCCTGTCGAGGGTGGCGAATATGTTACAAATGCCAAAATAGGCCGTGCCATAATGGATGCCGATGTCTTCATAAGTCTTAACCATTTCAAAGGACACGAAATGACCGGCTTCGGCGGTGCAATAAAGAATATCGGTATGGGATGTGGTTCGCGTGCCGGAAAGACAGAACAGCATATAAGCGGACAGCCTGTCATAGACGAAAATCTGTGTCGTGGATGCAAGAAATGTATGCAGCAGTGTGCCAATAATGGTCTTGTATTCGACGAAGAGACCCGCAAGATGCATATTGACAAGGAGCATTGTGTGGGTTGTGGCCGTTGTTTGGGCGCATGTAACTTTGATGCAATAAATTTTGAGAATTTCCATGCTCCGCTACTGCTTAACCGCAAGATGGCCGAGTATGCAAAGGCTGTTGTAAGCGGACGTCCGCAGTTCCATATATCACTTGTGGTAGATGTGTCGCCCAATTGCGATTGCCATTGCGAGAATGATGTGCCTATTCTTCCCAATATAGGTATGTTTGTTTCTACCGACCCTCTTGCTCTCGATCAGGCTTGTGTCGATGCTTGTCTGGCTGCAAAGCCTATGCCCGGAAGCCAGCTTTATGAGCACATGCATGCCGAAGGGTTCTGCGATCATCATGACCATTTCAAGAACTCAACACCCGAGTCGGAGTGGCAGTCGTGTCTCGAACATGCCCAGAAGATTGGACTCGGTACAAGGGAGTATGAACTTATAAAATAATGTATTGCAGTGTTGATGATTTCTGATGGACAAAATAGATATTGCCGAACTCAAAAGTATACAGCTCGATATACTCGATGATGTAGTGGCTTTCTGCAAAAGAAACAATCTGCGCTATTTCCTTGCATACGGTACTCTGCTCGGTGCTGTCAGACATGGTGGATATATCCCGTGGGACGATGATGTCGATATCCACATGCCACGCACCGACTATGATAGGTTCTTGGCAACATACAACAATGCTGCAGGCATGAATGTGGCTGTTTCAAGGGAACTGGATGCGAAATACAGGGTCGCCTTTGCCAAGGTATACCGAAAAGGAACTATAGTTAAGGAAGAGCATTTCAAGCCCGATGTATTCGGTGTCTATATAGATATATTCCCTCTCGACGGTTTTGTCAATAAAAAACAGGCACATGCATGTGGTCAGTTGCGCCGATATATGCATGTAAAGAATTCACTATTCCTTAAGCAGATGAGTTTTTCAAGGAAATTGCGTCTTGCGATAACAAAACTTATTCTGTTGCCATTTAGTCTGGGCTCTCTTATTGCACGATTGAAAAGAGTTGCAACAGAACACTCTTTTGATGATAGCAAAATGGTGTTCAGCTCACATTCGCGTCTTGCCGGGAGGGAGGTATTTCCGCGTGCTATATTTGACGGCTGTAAAATGGTATCGTTTGAAGGCCGAGAATATTGCGCACCACTCGACTGCGACCTCTATCTGCGTACTTTGTATGGCAACTACATGGCACTGCCACCCGAAGAAAAACGTGTCTCTACACACAATTCGCAGGCTTGGAGAGTGTAAATCTTCCGAATTTATGGCTGTTTGATGTTATTTGATTGCCTTAGAGTTGTTTATTAAAAGAAAAAGCAGTATCTTTGCCGCGCCGATACGAGATATCGGTTAACTCAAATCATTAACCAATAAATTAAAATTTTTAAAGATGGCAACAAAAATCAGATTGCAGAGAAGAGGTCGTAAACATTACGCATTCTACTCTATCGTGGTTGCAGCTTCGAGATCTCCACGTGATGGAAAGTTCGTTGAGAAAATCGGTACTTACAACCCTAACACCGATCCCGCAACAGTTGAGATTAACTTCGAGCGCGCATTGTATTGGGTAAACAACGGTGCACAGCCTACCGACACAGCACGCAACATTCTCTCTCGCGAGGGCGTTTATCTTATGAAGCACCTTCAGGGTGGTGTTAAGAAGGGCGCATTCGACGAGGCTGCTGCACAGGCTAAATTCGAGGCTTGGAAAACCGAAAAGACTAACGCGCTCAACGGCATAAAGAGCAAGAACGAGCAGGCTAAGCGTGACGACAAGAAGGCACGTCTCGAGGCTGAGAAAGAGGTAAACGCAGCAATTGCAAAGAAGGTTGCTGACAAGAAGGCTGCTGAGGCACTTGCTAAGGCTGAGGCAGAGGCTGCTGCAGCTGCTGAGAATGCAGAGGCAACAGAGGCTACTGAGGCTCCCGCAGAGGCTTAATAGCAATCCTCTATCAATTATCTGCGCAGGCAGATAAAAATGCTCAAATTTTAAGGACAGACGAAATTCTTGTTATAATAGGTTTTTCGCTCTGTCCTTTATTTTTTAAATCAAAAATCATTGTCCACTACTCCATTGGACCAACAGTGCTAAACTGAATAGTATGCAAGCAATCATATTGGCAGCCGGAATGGGTAAACGCCTTAGAGAGTTTACAAAAGAGAATACCAAATGTATGGTGCAGGTAAACGGTGAGTGTATCATTGACCGTATGCTTTCGCAATTGTCGGAACTGTCGTTGAACCGTGTAATCATTGTAGTAGGTTACGAGGGCGACAAACTGATTGCACATATTGGCGACAGATACAGCGACAGACTCAATATCGAGTATATAAAGAACAGCGTATACGACAGAACTAACAACATATACTCGCTTGCATTGGCGAAAGAGCAACTGCAAGAGGACGATACGATACTTCTTGAGTCGGATCTTATCTTCGACAGCAGTATGCTCGATCTGCTTACCGGGGACAATCGTCCCAATTTGGCGCTGGTTGCAAAATATGAGACATGGATGGATGGAACAATGGTGTGCATAGATGAAGATAACAATATCGTCAATTTTGTTACTAAGGCAGCTTTCTGCTATGACGAGGTTGAGAGATATTATAAGACCATCAACATCTACAAATTCTCAAAAGAGTTCAGTCGTACAAAATATGTTCCATTCCTCGAGGCCTACACTAAAGCGGTAGGCAACAACGAGTATTACGAGAATGTATTGCGTGTAATAACATTCCTCGATGGTAAAGAGCTGAAGGCACTGCCTGTTGCTAATGAAAAATGGTACGAGATTGACGATAAGCAGGATTTGGATATTGCCGAGGCACTCTTTGCCGAGGAGAAGGATATCCTTCGCAAATATTACGGACGTTTCGGTGGTTTCTGGCGTTTCCCCAAGATGCTCGATTTCTGCTATCTTGTGAATCCCTATTTCGGTGCCTCTAAGATAATGGACGAGCTGCAGGCGAATTTCCGTACACTTATCATGGAATATCCTTCGGGAATGAAGGTCAACACCTTGCTTGCAAGCAAGTGCTGGGGCATAAAGGAGGAGTATATAGTTCCGGGTAACGGAGCAGCCGAACTCATCAAGGTGCTGATGGAGAAACTGCCCGGTAAATTGGGTATTGTGCGCCCAACCTTTGAGGAATACCCCAACAGACGCGACAAGAAGTCGCTTGTTACATTCGTTCCCGATAATGCCGACTATCGCTACACAGCGCAGGACCTGATGGATTATTTCGGCAGTAATGAGGTCGATAATATTCTGCTTATCAACCCCGATAACCCTTCGGGCAATTTCATACCCAAAGAGCAACTCATGACTCTTGCGACATGGTGCGACAACAAAGGCATAAGGCTTGTTGTAGATGAGAGCTTTGTGGATTTTAGCGAGGGATGGGAAAACAATACTCTCCTGTGCGATTCAATACTTGAGGAGCACAACCGTATGATTGTTATAAAGTCGATAAGCAAGAGCTATGGTGTACCCGGTCTGCGTCTGGGAATACTCTGCTCGGCCGACAAGGAGATGATTGCAGATATCAAGAGCAGTGTAAGCATCTGGAACATAAATTCATTCTGTGAGTTCTTCATGCAGATATTCAACAAGTACGAGAGCGATTACCGCCGTGCTTGTGATATCTTCATCGAGGAGCGACGTCGTTTCGAAGCTACCCTGCGTGAAATCGGTTTCCTGCGCATAATGCCATCGCAGGCCAACTATTTCCTTGCCGAGGTACTGCCGCCATACACCGCGAACGGTCTTGTATTGACAATGCTCAAGAGATATAACATACTGCTCAGAGACTGCACTTCAAAGGTTGGTTTCGACGGCAGACAGTATATGAGGATTGCTGTGCGCAGCAGAAAGGATAATGAGAGACTTATCGCAGCCTTAAAAGAGTTGGAGGAGGTCAAATGACAAGAATCTGTATCTGTGGCGGAGGTTCATTGGGGCATGTAATTGCCGGATACGTTGCACAAAAGAGCAATGTCACGGTTACTGTGCTTACCCGTAAACCGCAGTTGTGGAGCAACGAGATAAGAATAGATACACCCGACGGAAATATCATAACCTCGCATATCGGTTGTGTTACCGATGATGCCAAACAGGCAATAAGCGGGGCTGATATTGTGCTTCTATGCTTGCCCGGATATGCAATAAGAGCCGAGCTTGAGAATATAAAACCACATATAATGCCCGGAACTTTTGTAGGCAGTGTCTTCTCTTCTACAGGATTCTTTTTTGAAGCAATGGAACTGCTTGGTGACGATGTCCCATTGTGGGGCTTTCAGCGTGTACCGTTCATTGCACGCACAAAAGAGTATGGTAAAAGTGCATCACTGCTTGGATATAAGCCGTCGCACAATATTGCAGTGGAGAGATGCGATGACAAGGAGGCATTCAGAAACTTGGTTGAGCAGTTGTTCGATGCTCCTACCCGTCTGCTGAATAATTTTTATGAGGCAAGTTTTACAAACAGTAATCCCATTCTTCATCCTGCACGACTCTATTCGCTCTTTAGCGATTGGAACGACAACACTTACTACGACCACTGTTTCCTCTTTTACGAGGAGTGGAACGACGAGGCATCATCTCTGCTTGTTCAACTGGACAAGGAGTTGTTTGACATTCTTGGAAAGTTGCCTGTCGCGCCCGATTTCCTTATGCCGATACTTACCTACTACGAGAGTAGCGATCCTGAAAGCCTTACACGCAAAATAAAATCCATTACAGGCTTCAAAGGGATAAGGACACCTATGATAGAGAGCGAAAAGGGGTGGCAACCCGACCTGAGCAGCCGTTATTTTCAGGAAGACTTTATGTATGGACTGAGATATATACACGAAACAGCGTATAAACTCTCGGTAGATGTTCCTACAATTGATAAAGTGTTCAATTGGGGAATGGATATTGCCCGTAAAGCAAAATAGGAGAAGTATTTTCTTCCTATTTATATCTGCCCTCCAGCTCAAGCAGGAATTCTTTTATGTAAGTACCGCAGGCAAAGCCTCCCAACTCTTTTGCCCCTACTACTCTGTGGCAAGGTACAGCCAGCAGCAGTGGGTTTCTGTTGCATGCAATTCCTACTGCACGCGATGCTCCCTTGTTGCCTATCCGCTCTGCAATGTCGCCGTATGTTGCGGTGTAGCCATACCCTATTCTTTGCAGCTCGCGCCACACCTGTTGCTGAAACGATGTTCCACCTCCTAAATATACTGGAAAACTGAATTGTTGCCTCTTTCCTTTGAAATATTCTTCAATCTCGTTCACAACAGTGCGTTCAAGCATGCTATCGGCGTCGCTTGTCACTATACTCCCGTCGGGCGACATGGCAATGCGCACGACATAATTGTTGTCGGTGGTTATGTACATATATCCAAGAGGAGTCTGGGCTTTTATTTGTCGGAGCATTGTCATATTTTCTGAATTTATGTTACAAAGGTATAAAGAGTGGCAATATATGCAAACGGATAAACATTAATGTATCACAATTTTGTAAGAGCTTGTTTTGTAGATATTTTAAAATAGAGTATCTTCGCGCATACTTTCTTTTATATAGCAATGAGAAATTTATTTGATATAAAATTGTTGTTTGTTATTCTTGCTTTTACAGCGTGTGGCGAGGATAGGACATACGAGTATATGGAGTTGACCGAGGAGACACACTGGATATTCTCAAAGATGAAGGAGAGCTATCTGTGGGGTGACTCGATAAAGAATCCGCAGACAAAGGATTTCTTTGCCGACAACAAGGTCTTTTATAAGAATCTGTTGATGAAGTATGACAAGAGTTCATATTTCGAGGATTCGGCATCGCTGACAAGTTACGGTATGAGTTTTGCTGTCATGCGCGACCCCATCGGTATCAAGCCCAGCAATTCATACGCTCTTGTTCTTTATGTAGAGCCGAATTCTCCGGCACATGTTGCAGGTATCAAGCGCGGTACATGGATTTCAAAAGTAGGAGGCAGCAATATCACAACAAGTAAATATGATATGCTGGAGCGTGGAAAAGCCACCACTCTCTATACAAACAGAGTAGATGTTGACGATGAGGGCAACTATTTTTGGCACGAAGCAGATTCAGTAGAGATTGATGCGGCATGCGAACTCTCTACCACTTCGATGTACTTGGATACAGTATATAATATCCAAGATACAAATGTTGGCTATATGGTGTGCAACAGATTCATCGATGGTGTTTCAAAAAGCGAGTTTGCTGATGTCCTGTCGCGCTTCAACGCTTCGGATGTAAGTGAGATAATAATTGATTTACGATATAACAGCGGTGGCCCGTTGAGCGAAGCTGTAGATTGTGCTTCGTTGTTCGTACCTTCGTCATATGCATCAGAGGATGTATGTGCTATTCTCAACAATAAAGGAGATTCCGTTACTCTCTCATTCGGCAATGAGACATCGCTATCTGATGCCGAGAAAATATACATATTGACAACAGAGGCTACGCGAGGTGCGGCAGAAATATATGCCATTGCATTGCAAAGGACATTGGGAAGCAGTGTCGTGAAAGTCTTGGGAATGCCCACAGCCGGTGAGAGCCTCATTACAGAACCGTTCACTTCACCCTATGGCTTTAATATAAATCCTGTCACTGCACAGGTCTATCTGGCCGATGGCTCAGCTGTTGCATCGGATGAACTGAGAATAGACTATCAGGTAGATGAATTGAGTAATATACACTCGTGCCATCCTCTTGGCAGCAGACAGGAGTATCTGCTCTACAATACACTATATCACATAATCTATGGCTCGCTGCCAATGGATAAGGATGATGCGGCAGAAACGGCTGTCAAGAAATATATTCCAAGCGAAAAGCCCTACTCCCTGTAGGTTAATCAAATAAAGAGACATAAAAGTTTGCATCCACTCTGATGATGTGGGTGCAAACTTTTTTTTATAACTTTTTTTATATATTTCTATAAAACCCGTTGCGCAGGTACCGTGTTATAATTCCACAATAACCATAAAACTAAAAATGGAATGAAGAAACATGTATTACTTGCAACATTAGCTGTAACGATGTTTACGGCGTGTAATTCGTGCGGCAATCAACAGCCGGCACTTGTGATAGAGACTGAGACAGATAGTCTGTTTATGGTAAACGATTCGACGGTAGGCGACCTGCAGACATTTGTTTTTGAGGGTATAATACCCACTGACGACGGCAAGTCGGCAAATGCACTGCTTGCAATAGAAACGCTTAGCCTAAATGATGACGGTACATATACCATTACCACAACGTATATGGACGAGAACATGCAGCCTGCGAAGAGCGAGGATAATGGCGAGACTGTTGTACTCATAGGCATGCCCAACGACAGCACAGCTGTGATATATGAGTTCGTGTCGTATGGCAACAATCCTAAGATGCACATGATGGTCAATCCCGACAGTTCGCTTACACGACTCGACAGCAAGATGCAACCAATGTCAAACAACAAGGCGCATCGTCTCATTCATAAAAAATAGCCGGGTGATATATCCTTTATTAATAACATTAAAATGAATACCTATGAAAAAGAGTGTGATCCCTACTTTAATTATGGTGTCTTTATTAGGTGTCGTTGCTTGTGAGAAAGACCCTGATACCGACAAATTGGATAACGACTACCTCGTGTATACCAATTATGACAAAGGAACCGACTTTGCCGAGCTCAGGACCTGTCATGTAATAGACAGCATCCTTATTATAAACAATCAGGAAAAGCCTTCGTATTGGAATAACAGCAACTCGGCAACATTGATAAGCGAGTACAAGAAGAATCTTGAAGAGTATGGATATACCATTGTTGCTGCCGATGAAGAGCCCGATGTTGTGCTGCAGTTGAGCTACGTCAACAACACCTATTATTTTTCTGATTATGGCAATGGACCATGGTGGAACAGCTATCCCGGATATTGGAACTGGGGAGGTTGGGGCTGGTACTATCCTTTCTCGTTCTTCTATAGCTACTCTACAGGCTCAATAATCGCAGAGTTGGTGAGCACCACACCTTCTACAGTATCGAGTGATAAACTTACGGTCATATGGAACTCATATATATGCGGTCTGCTTAATGGTAACTCCTTGAGCATGTCACGAACATTGAGTGCAATCAATCAGGCCTTTGAGCAATCGCCCTATCTTATTGTAAAATAGTTGTATTATTATTTCGGTAGATGTTTAACATTAAAAATTTTACAAGATGAAAAGAGTTGTAAGAAATATTATATGTGCGGTTATGCTGATTACCGCAATGGGATTGCCGAGCGAGGGAAAATCTCAGGTCTCACTCGATACCTATTTCAATGTAGACTGGCAATTCAATATTCCGTTAGGCAATAATTTCTCAAATGGTGCAAGCGGTTGGGGTATGAACTTTGAGGGTGGATATTATGTTACCAACGACATTGCGCTTGGAGGATTCCTCAGTTTCCACACCAATAACGAATACTTCTCGCGTCGCACCATCCATTTGAACGAGACTCTTTCGATGAACAGCGACCAGCAGCATCAGATGTTTACGTTGCCTTTCGGTGCGCTCATACGTTACCGCCTGCAGGAGGCCGACTTTCAGCCATATGCCTCAATGAAATTGGGTGCTTGCTATTCTCAGTTCAGCAATTACTATTATGTGTTCATGAGCGACCAGAACCGTTGGGGATTTTTCATGTCACCCGAGATTGGTTTCAACTACTATCCTTGGCCCAACGGAATGGGTTTCCACATGGCCATTTACTATAGCTTTGCTACAAACAAATGTGACCTTATGAGTTACGACCAGAGCATACTCAACAACATAGGTTTCAGGATAGGACTTGCGTTCTGACATATATATATATGGTATCGGCTGCGAA
>CAJGCJ010000057.1 GCA_904501775.1 uncultured Bacteroidaceae bacterium
TATAATAGTTGTAGGTGCTCCATTTGTAATATATTCGATGCGAAAACCGAATTGGATTGACAAGGATTCCAATTTTGAGCCATTCCATTGGGAAGAAAACAACTACACCAAATAATTATTTTAGAACAATCGGCCATCCTGAAGGATGGCCGATTGTTCTAAAATTCAAAATAAAGCGACTGCTGCTCTATTATTTAATAAATTTTGTCTATTTTAGCGAGCAATAAAACCTACTATTATGAAAAACCACATATCAGCACTGCTCATTACACTCGTCACACTATCGTGTACCAACAACAGTATCGACTATACAAGATTGGTAAACCCATTCATAGGTACCGACTACACAGGCAATGTATACCCCGGAGCGCAAGCCCCGTTCGGCATGGTACAGCTGAGCCCCGACAACGGACTGCCCGGATGGGACAGAATAGCCGGTTACTATTACCCCGACAGCACTATAGCCGGTTTCAGCCACACCCATTTGTCGGGAACAGGAGCAGGCGACCTTTATGATATAAGTTTCATGCCCATAACCGAGCCGGCAAGCATCGCAGCTGCTCCGCTCGGAGTACATTCCAAGTTCAGTCATCAGAACGAAGAGGCGCATGCCGGCTACTATCGTGTTCATCTGACCGACTATAATATTGATGTAGAGCTCACTGCCACTGAGCGCTGCGGTGTGCAACGCTACAGCTACCCCTGCGACACAGCCATAGTGCTGCTGAACTTGGGCAAGGCAACAAACTGGGACGCGACCTATGACACATATGTCAGAATAATAGACAGCAACACCATAGAGGGTTACAGATTCTCCAAAGGCTGGGCACGCAATCAGAAGGTATTCTTCCGCACAAGCTTCTCGCATCCGTTCTACTGCATTGAAACAGACTCCATAACAGTAACAGGCGAGGAGGGTGAAAAGAGACTCATCAACACAACAAGATTCGAATTCCAATTAGACAACAACAGACAACTTACAGTGGTTACAGCAATATCGGGAACCTCACTCGAGGGTGCAGCCAAGAACCTTGCACACGAAGCGCCACACCACAATTTCGACACATACCACAACGACCTATGTAAAGAGTGGAACAAAGAGCTCGGGCGCATAGAGGTCAGTGGCGGAACAACCGACCAACAGGTATGTTTCTACACAGCCCTTTACCGTACAATGATAGCCCCCACACTCTACTGTGATATTGACGGTAAATACATGGGTGCCGACGGCAAGGTACACGATGCCGAGAATTGGAACAACTACTCAACCTTCTCGTTATGGGATACATACCGCGCAGCACATCCGCTATTCACTTACACAGCAACCTCGCGTGTAGGCGACATGGTTAATTCGTTCATTGCACACTTCAACGAGCATGGACGACTGCCGGTGTGGAACATGTGGGGCAGCGAAACAGATATGATGATAGGCTATCACTCGGTGCCCGTCATAGTGGATGCCTACCTGAAAGGCATTGGAGGTTTCGATGCAGAAAAGGCTCTTGAAGCGTGCGTTGCAACAGCCAACAGTGATGAATATCGCGGTATTGGTATATACAAAGATAAGGGATATGTACCCTACGATGTCGTTGACCCCTACAATGCCGACAACTGGGCCATGTCGCGCACACTGGAGTATGCCTTTGACGACTACTGCATTGCGCTTATGGCACAGAAGATGGGACGCGAGAGCATTGCAGCCGACTTCTTCGCTCGTTCCGAGAATTGGCGCAACCAATATAATACCAACACCACCTTCATGCAGCCCCGTAATAGTTGCGGAGAGTTCCAGCCTGCATTCAACCCCGATGAATATACACACCACATTTGCGAGAGCAACGCTTGGCACTATATGTGGAGCGTACAGCACGACATTGAAGGACTGATAGAAGTTGTAGGAAAGGAGCGTTTTGCATCCAAACTCGACAGCATGTTCACATACACCCCCACCGACAAGGAGGGATTGCCAATCTTCAGTACCGGAATGATAGGCCAGTATGCACATGGCAACGAACCGAGCCACCATGTCATCTATCTTTTCAACCACATAGGCAAGCAGCACAAGACACAGGAGTATGTAGCCCAAGTGATGAACAGCCTATATCGCAACACCCCCGACGGACTATGCGGCAACGAGGATTGCGGACAGATGTCGGCATGGTATGTAATGTCGGCAATGGGATTCTACCCGGTAAACCCTGTGAGCGGAGAATATGAGCTTGGTGTTCCACTCTTTCCACATATAAGGCTTAACCTTGAGAATGGCAAGACATTTACAATAAAAGCGCCCGAAGTGGGCAAGGAGCGCATTCATGTGACACGCCGTATACTGAATGGCACTGAACATAAAGGCACAACCATCACACACAACGACATCATGAGTGGTGCCACATTGGAGATAGAACTTAGCGGGAAATCAGAATAACGCCTATTGTATTTTATTGTCGGCGGTGTATCCGCTGGGATAGATAAGCAGTACGCTTGTATCCTGATAGTCGCGTTGCAACTGTGTGAACACATGATCGAGCGAAGGACGGAACGAGATAGAACCTTTTCGTGCACTCACAATCACCAGCAAATGGTCGGGCTTTATTATTTTAGAGAGGCGTTTAAGGTCGTTACCGCCATCAGTGGGACAATACTCGGCAACCACACGACCATATTTTGATATCTTCTGCTGCACAAGCGCCATAGTATCGGGGTGTCCATGATAACTTACCTTGCATCCCAGACCACCAGCCATGAAAGCAGTCTCCTCGACCCAATTGTCGAATCCTGCCTCAAATTCGGCTTTTGCAGGAAAGGTGATATGTATTCTGCGTATCGTATTCAAAGGCATAGATATGCGTGCCATCACTATCTGGCAGTTAAGGTTGCTCAGGAGCACCGGCAACACTCCACCCAAGAAAGAATCGTTGGCAGTCTCTTTCTGATGAAAGCCCACAATAAGTTCCTTGTAATCGTTCTCTTTCATCTCGTGAATGATACCATTCGACAAGTTGGTAGTAAGCCTCAACTTTGTCAACAGCGGAACATTTACCGATGCTGCAATCTTTGCAGCACTGCCGAGGACCTTTGTAGCCTGCCCCATCAATTTCTCATCCTCGTCGAGTACAACGGTAACGGCCGACAAAGGAATTGTACTATTCTCTTTTCGTATCAAAAGCGCCAAGTCCATCAGCCTGTCCACCATATTCGGATTTGCAAGTGCCAGAAGAGTCTTTTTGGACATGTTCACAGGCTTGTCGGCTACACTGCCCGACACAATGATGCGCCTTGACGCCCAATCGGTTACAATGGAACTGACAACACACGACACCAGAATAAGCAGAATAGTGCCGTTAAGGACATCATCGTTAAGCAGGCGCGAGCCATCGGGCAATATGATGCCATGACCCACGAGCGCTGCAGCAAGTGTTGCAGCAGCCTGCGACCCGCTGAGTCCGAACATAAGGCGTTGTTCGTCACGATTCATCCTGAAGCTCTTGGCCGTGAGCCACGAAGCAATCCACTTACCCGACAAGGCCGTAAGCACCATTGCAATCATCACAATGAGCGCACTGCCACCGGTAAAGAGGACCTTGACATTTATAATCATTCCCACACCTATGAGGAAATAGGGGATAAAAATAGCATTTCCAATAAAGTCGATATGCCTCATCAAAGGCGAAGAGTGCGGAATAAGCCTGTTGAGCACCAATCCAGTGATGAAAGCCCCGAGAATTCCCTCCATGCCTACAAGTTCCATCATGCCGGCACCGAGGAAGAGCAGGGCCATCACAAATATATACTGTATGGTTCCATCATTATATTTGCGGAAGAAATAACGCGCAATACGTGGGAACAGGAACACTATGGCAGCCGTAAGCACTATCAACTTCACAAGCAGCAGCACGAAGAACCAGCCATCGACATCACCGGCAAAAAGGCCTCCAACCACAGCCAGCACAAAAAGCGTAAGCGTATCGGTGATAACCGTACCGCCGACAACGAAATTAACACACTTCAGCCTTGAGAGACCATAGCGTGCAACAATAGGATATGAAATCAGAGTATATGATGCATACATGCTGGCAAGCAGCACTGCTGTTATGAGTCCGAAATCGAGCAGTACCATATTGGTGAACATACCCAAGGAGATGGGTACAATAAAAGCGAGCAGTCCCAATGTGAGCGCACCACCCCTGTTCTCTTTAAGTTCCTGCAGGTTAATCTCGAGACTTGCAAGGAACATAATATAATAGAGACCTACCTTACCGAACAGTTCAAAGCTGTCGTCGCGTTCAAGAATGTTGAATCCGTTTGGTCCTATGAGCAGACCGGCCAATATCATACCTATGATATGCGGCAGGCGCAACTTCTGAAACAGCAACGGTGCAAACAATATAACGCACAGCACCCAGAAAAATATCCATGTAGGATCGGTAATAGGGAAAAACGAGCTCCAATTCATTTAAATCAACATCACTTTTATAACATCATATACTATTAAACAAACATTTCTCGTTACCAAGAGTATGAAAGTCCCAGCGAGAAATACTCCTTAAACTGCCAATAGCCATACGAATCGCTGTACAGTCCGCGTGAGCTGTCATCGAAACGGCCATGCATGAACAATGTCGTATCGAGATATTTATTTATCTTCATCTTGATGGTATTCTCCCAATTGAAATATGCACGGGCGTAGTTTGTATAGAATTCGAGACGGCTGTTCAAGGTCACATTCTTAAACAGAGTCGCATTGAGTGTAGGCTGTATCTGGGTACCGAAGTCCTCTTTATGATGACGTCCGTCGCGTATTCCGTAACGTGAAGCCAACTCGCCGAAACGTACGAACTTATAGTTATATGATGACAGTGGAGCCACGTACACCGACAAGTCCCAATTCTCTCCTGCCCGCTTATAATCGAAACCGATAGAGAAGTTGGCATCAAAAGGAGCCATGAAATTAGATACGAAATCGGGGTTATTGGTTGGATAACTTGGCATTGACTGTGTCTGTAGGGTCATTTTGGCCGACAAGTTCACATTGTCAAAAATCTTGTAACCGAATTTCGATTCAAGACGCAACATATCGTTGTTTGTCTGATAGCTGTGCAACGAATCGCCCGACACGGTAACAAAACCCAACTTTGCCTCAAAGATATTCTCAAACGAAATTTTCTTATTATCGATATAATTGAGTTTCAATTTGAGGTGAGTGATGAAAGTTCTGTTGTTCTCACCACCTTGGGCCCAGTTGCCCGAGATGTAGTTCTGGGTAAAGTTCAACGAGAAGCTACCCGATGTGCGCCAATAGTTGGGCTTGTACTCATCTACTTCGAGTGCTCCATCCACATTTTGTGGCAACAGAAGCGGCTTGTGCTCTTTAAGGGTAATTACGGGAGCAGCCTGTGTCGACTCGAAATCGCTTGTCACAAGTTCGCCACGTATATCCGATTCTGTAGCTGTTATATACGAAGGATAATTTTTGTATACACCTACGAGCAATCTGTCTACAAACTCCTCACGCTCTTCGTCAAGCGCCAACTTGCCATCTACAGCATCATCAGCAGCAGCCCTGTCATCCAGCGACACCGCATCTTTGATTGTAGATGAATAGAGCAACGTCGGCGAGAACAGCTTATAGAACACCGGGTCGCTGTCGGCCTCATTGTCATCACCCGGCACATTAAGCTGCGCCACAATAGAATCGAGAGAAGAGATAAAATAACTCTTAACATCCTGTGCATTCACAATATTAACGACAAACACACTGATTAAGGTTGCAAAAAATACAGATTTACGTCTCATAGTAATATTATTTGCCGCGAAGATACAAAAATAATTCTGGAATAACAGCACATCCACATATTTCAATTAAACATTTGCAAAACATATTTTTACATATAAAAGCAATTATATTGCCATATTTTTGTTAACTTTGCGGGCAATTATCAAATTGAACAAAAAGACACAAACGAACCATTATGGATAAGAACAGCAGTTTAGGGTTTATACTCATTATAGCAGTAATGTTGGGATTCTTCTATTTCAACCAAGCCGACCCACAACAGATTGAAGCACAAAAGCGTTATCAAGATTCAATAGCAGCAGTGCAATACGAGCAGGAGCTGCTTGCCTACAAAGAGACAGAGCGCCGACAGGCCGAGCTTGCAACATTGGAGAACGACAGCACTTCCCTGCTCTTCAACGCTCTTAAAGGCGAAGAGCAGTTCGTTACCTTGTCGAACAACAAGGTAAACCTTCGTCTCTCGACCCTCGGAGGACGCGTGTGTGAAGCTACGCTCAACGACTATAACAACCAGCAGGGCAAGCCCGTAACCTTGTTCAACGAGAACGACCACATAACAATACGCAACGCACGCCGCGGACAAGAGGATATATACAACCAGTTCTATTTCACTATAGACGGCAAGGAGGAGAACATCAACACATCCGAGTTGTATTTCACCCCCATACACGTCACCGACAGCAGCGTAACAATGCGTCTTGCATTCAGCACCGACAAATACATCGACTTCAACTATTCACTGTTGCCCGACAGCTACATGCTGAACCTCTCAATTGAGGCACACAACATGCAGGGAGCACTTCCCGGATCTACACGCGAACTTGGTATAACATGGGACCAGCTAGTGCGCCAGCAGGAGAAAGGCTTCACCTTTGAGCAACAGTACACAAATATCACATACAAGATAGCAGATGAGGGTACCGACAACCTCAGCGAGCGCACCAACGACAAAGAGAACATCGAGGAGCCCGTTGACTGGGTTGCATTCAAGAACCAGTTCTTCTCGTGTATCGTAATTGCCGGAAGCGAGTTCAGCAACGTATCACTCTCGTCAGATACAATCAACGAGGGCAAGGGCTACATGAAGAACTGCTCGGCAAGCATGTACACTCCGTTCGACCCCAGTGGCAAGAACGCCACCGACCTGCAATTCTACTTCGGCCCCAACAAGTACAGCGAGCTGAAGGCCTGCAACGAACTTGCAATAAACGAGAACAAGGAGCTGCAATTGCACAAGCTCATCTACTTCGGATGGCCCATCGTACGCCTTATCAACAGATACTTTATCATTTACCTGTTCGACTGGCTCACAAGCTGGGGACTGAGCATGGGACTTGTACTGCTGTTGCTCACTCTCATAGTAAAAGCTGCCGTATACCCCTTCACCTACAAGTCATACGTCTCTTCGGCAAAGATGCGCGCCTTGAAGCCCTACATCGACGAGATAAATGCCAAATATCCCAAGCCCGAAGATGCAATGAGAAAGCAGCAGGAGATTATGGGACTATACAGCAAATATGGAGCAAGCCCCATGGGAGGCTGTCTGCCCATGCTCATCCAGATGCCCATCTTCATTGCCCTGTTCAACTTTGTCCCCAATGCAATAGAGTTGCGCCAGCAAAGCTTCTTGTGGGCACACGACCTTTCGTCATACGACGCCCTCATCAGCTGGGACACATATATATGGCCCATCGGTAACCACATAAGCATCTTCTGTTTGCTGTTCTGCTTGACACAGATTGTAAACACATACTACACCTCAAAGATGCAGCCCAACATGGGTGGCTCGCCCGAGCAGGAGATGCAGATGAAGATGATGCGTTGGATGATGTACATCATGCCTGTAATATTCTTCTTCATATTCCACGACTATTCATCGGGTCTTAACTACTACTATTTCCTCTCGACACTCATCAGCGTAATCATATTCATATACCTAAGAAAGAGCGTCAAGGAGCAGGAGCTGTTGCGCAAGATGGAGGCCTATTACGAGAAGAACAAGAACAACCCCGCAAAGCGAAGCGGTATGATGGCACGCCTTGAAGCACTGCAGCAGGAGCAGCAGCGCATTCTCGAGGAGCAGCAAAAGAGAAACAAGAAATAAAAAAACAATAACAAAAGAATAGAAAATGGGACTTTTCGATTTTTTCAAGAAAAAGAATAAGACTGCCGAGAAGATTGGCGGAATGGAGGATTTCATGACTCTTATCCGAGTATACTACCAGTCGGTACTCGCATCGAACCTTGGAATAACCAACATAGGCATGCTGCCCGACATGGCAACATTCAAGCGCACACTCAAAGTACCTACCCAGAACAACAAGTTGGGATTGGCCGAGCGCAGCAGATGCAAGAAGATGCTTGAGCAGTTGTATGGAATGAACGAGGATTTCTTCAAGGAGATTGACGCATCAATAAAGAAGAACTGCAAGAACCTTAACAACGTACAGCCCTACCTGTTCGCATTCCAGGGATTCAACAATGACCTTATGATGCTGGTGAGCAACCTTCTGAGCTGGAAGTTGCGCATTCCTTCGATATTCAACAAGATGCTGTATACACTAACAGAGAAGACAATCAACGACATTCTCACAAAGAACAGCTGGAAAGACGAGGCTACATTCAAGACCGTCTACGCAGTAAGACAATACAAAGAGAAGTTGGGTTATTCCGAAAAGTGGATGGTCGACTATGTATACAAGATAGTTACATTGGCAAAAAAAGAGCCACGTCCACAAGCCGAGGATATGGATAAAAAGTAAAACAGCGAAAAAGGCCGGATGACAGAACATAAAATGTCAACAGCCTTTTTCTTTCTTTATAGACACAGATGCTTAACTTTAAACCCATAACAATAGATAGCGTAAACGACCTGCTGCCCTTTGCCGAGGCACAGCACACCCTATCGTGCGACTACACACCCGGCAATCTGGTGATGTGGGCACGTTTCATGGACTATCGTTACACAATAGAACACGACACACTATTCATATCGTGCAAGTCACAGGCCGACATGCATAGCCCTGCATTCCTTGCACCTATAGGCAGGCTCAGCCTCAGCGATTCATTGGAGATACTCAAGCAGCATTGCGAGAGCACCGGTGCGGCATTGCGCCTGACAGCCGTACCCGAGCCATTCAAAGAGGAGATAGCCGGTCTGCTACCCCACCACACATTCCAAACACTCGACAACTGGAGCGATTATATCTACAGCGCCCACTCATTGGCGACACTACAGGGCAAGGCACTTAACAAAAAGCGCAACCGCTACAACAAATTTCTGGCAGAGAGCCCGCAGCACAGCTACAGCCGTTGCAGCGAGAGCGATATACCCGAGGTACTGCGTTTCCTTGTAACCGACAGGGAGTGTCAACATAACCGCGAAGACAACATGCGATGCTACGAACAATGGCAATGTATTGCAACCGTAAGAAACCTTGTGAAATATAATCAGAGAGCTGCCATATTGAGGGTAAACGGTGAAATCGCGGCCTTTACATTAGGTGAAGTATTCGGAAACACACTGTATACCCACATTGAAAAAGCCAAGCGCGATGTAACAGGTGCCGGAGAAGCCATAAACCGCTATTTTGCAGCAGATATCCTGAACGAGCATCCGCACCTTATATATATAAACCGCGAAGAAGACCTCGGAGCCCCCGGACTGCGTCAGGTAAAACGAGCATACAACCCAATATTGATGCTGCACCGCTACGAGATAACACCTAACAATAATAATGAGTAACACCCAAGAGAGAGCATGCCACGAACTGTGGAAAGAAGTTTTCGGCGACAGCGACCGCTTCATCGCACAATTCATGCAAAACCACTACAGAAAGAGCAACATGTTCTCCGTTGAAGAGAACGGCAGACTCGTATCCATGCTGCACCTTGTCACATTCAACTGCAACGGCCACAACGTAGGTTACATATATGCAGTGGCCACAGCCGCAGAGGCACGCAAAAGAGGCTATGCCACACAACTGCTCAAAGATGCCATTGCCGAAGGCAAAAGGCGAGGACTTGCAGCCTTACTGCTTATACCGGCCAGCGAAGATTTGCGTAAATACTATAACAGATTCGGATTCAAAGGTTCATATCACATAGAGTTTCAGACACCCGACAACTTCGATTTTGGCGACGGACACAACAACGCCAGCCTGTTGCCTCTTACCCCCGACTTCACACTTGGCGCGGGCATATCACTCCTGAAGCATACTCTATAACACCTCTACACACATACTGGCCCCACAAACATATTCCATAAAAAAAGTCGCAAATCTTTCACGATTACAAAAATTCATATATATTTGTAAGTTGATTGCTGTAATATGACCAGAGACGACATAACAAAGTTGGAGGAATTTGAAGAGAAACTGTACCGTTTAAAACTAAAACACGAACAGTATGTAAAGCGCAACAAAGAGCTCGAACAGACTCTTACCGAGCGCAACACATCGCTTGCCGAATTGCAACAGCGTTACGTCTTGTTAGAAACAAAATACAACAATCTAAAACAAGCTAAGGTTATATCGTTGAGTGATAGCGAAATAGGCATCACGCGTGATAGATTGACCAAGCTGGTGCGTGAAATCGACCAATGCATTGAGTCGCTTACAAAACAAAATATAGAATAAAAGACCAAGAGCATAATGGAAGATAGGATAGTGGGAATAAACCTTGTGATTGACGGCAGTTCATATCCGCTGAATGTCCCCATAGGACAGGAATCGAACTATCGTCAGGCCGCACGCCTCATAAACGACACACTTATACGCTACAAACAGCATTTTGAAGGTGAAGACGAGGTAAGGGTAATCACAATGGCTGCCATAAATATTGCATACGATTTAGTAACGAAAGCCGACTCCATTGGCTCGGCAAACGTCATGCATAAGATTTCAGAGTTGTCGAAGATAGTAGACAGCGCATTGAAAGCAGAATAACCCCTATCTTACATTGCATTTGTGGCACAGCCACAAATAAAAAAGAAGTTTCGCGCATTGCCCTATTCAAAAGGAGAGGGAACATATTTTGTTCACAATCCGAATATAGCAATGTGCTATTATTATAAATATAAATATTGTAATATTATGAGTTTCACAACATTGGCTATTGGCATTATCGCCGGACTTATTGTCGGGTTCATATGCCAATACATGATAAACAAATTCGCACTCAAATCGAAATGCGAGCGCATAATAGATGATGCGAAAAAAGAGGCCGAGGTAATAAAGAAGAACAAGCTGTTGGAGGTAAAGGAAAAATTCCTGAACAAGAAAGCTGAACTTGAGAAAGAGATTTCGCAGAGAAACAACAAGATACAGCAAGCCGAGAACCACATCAAGCAGCGTGAGATTCAACTTAACCAGCGCAACGAAGACCTGCAGCGTCGCAAGAACGAGCTCGACACATTCAAAGAGAATGTTGAGGCACAGAAGCAGGTACTCGACCGCAAGGTAGACGAGGTTGAGAAGATACGTCAACAGGAACGCGAGAAACTTGAAACCATCAGCGGTCTTTCAGCTGAAGAGGCAAAAGAGCGTCTGGTAGAGTCACTCAAAGAGGAGGCAAAGAGCGAAGCTGCATCTTATATCAACGACATCATTGACGATGCCAAGATGACAGCAGGCCGCGAAGCCAAAAAGATTGTCATACAGACCATACAGCGTGTGGCTACAGAGACTGCTATCGAGAACTCGGTGACAGTATTCCACATCGATAATGACGAGATGAAAGGCCGCATCATAGGCCGCGAAGGCCGTAACATACGCGCTCTTGAGGCTGCCACAGGTGTAGAAATTGTAGTTGACGACACACCCGAGTCAATCGTACTCAGCGCCTTCGACCCCGTTCGCCGCGAGATTGCACGCCTTGCCCTTCACCAGTTGGTTGCCGACGGCCGTATACACCCCGCACGCATCGAAGAGGTTGTAGCAAAGGTAAAGAAACAGATTGAGGAAGAGATTATCGA
>CAJGCJ010000058.1 GCA_904501775.1 uncultured Bacteroidaceae bacterium
AAAAAAATCTTAAGTTACACTCTGTCGATGATGTTATTGGCATCTCCGACAGTTGTTTCAGCGCAGGCTCTCTCGCCATCAACAAAATGGAGTTGGGATAAAGGTACTATCGTAGTTGAGACTCCCCAGCGTCCCGAGGGTCAGAAGCATGCCCTCAATCTGGCAGTGGCTCCTATCAGAAATCTGAAAGTAGCGTTCGTAGGACTCGGTATGCGTGGTCCATGGGCAGTTATGCGTTTCTGCCATATCCCCGGAGTTGAAATCGTAGCACTATGCGACTACGAGGAACAAAGAGCCGAGAACTCACAGAAATTCTTGCGTGATGCAGGCCTTATGCCCGCAGACATCTACTACGGCCCCGACGGATACAAGGAGCTTTGCGCACGCCCCGACATCGACCTTGTATATGTAGCAACCGACTGGGACCACCACTTCCCCGTTGCTGAATGTGCATTGATTAATGGAAAGCACACTGCGATTGAGGTGCCCTCGGCAATGAACCTCGAGCAGTGCTGGAAGCTCATTGAACTTGCTGAATCAAAGCAATTGCACTGTATGATTCTTGAGAACTGCTGCTACGACTACTACGAGCTCAACACACTTGCAATGACACAGGCAGGTGTATTCGGTGAGGTTCTTCGTGCAGAGGGAGCATATATCCACAACCTCGACGAGTACTGGGATTCATACTGGACAAACCCCAAAGATGCTGACGGCAAACTCAGCTGGCGTATCAAGTACAACATGGAGAACCGTGGCGACCTCTATGCCACACACGGCCTTGGCCCCGTTGCGCAGTGTCTTGACATCCACCGCGGCGACCGTTTCACAGTCCTCACCGCAATGGATACAAAGTCGGTTCATGGCAAGAGATATGTCGAGAAGAAGACCGGCAAAGAGTGCAAGGAGTTCCGCAATGGTGACCACACCACCACACTCATGCGCACAGCAAACGGTAAAGTTGTAGAAATACAGCACAACGTTATGAACCCACAACCCTATAACCGTCTGTTCAAGCTCACAGGTACAAAGGGATATGCAACAAAATACCCCGAACAGAAGATCTCACTCGACAAGAACCAGCTTGCCGAGAGTGGCGTTAAACCTCAGATGGACAACATCTCAAGCCACGGATTCCTTCCCCAAGCCGAGTACAATGCACTTATGGAAAAATATCAGCACCCCATTATAAAGAAGTATGGCGAGCTTGGCCGTCAGATGGGTCATGGCGGTATGGACTTCATGATGGATGCACGTCTCGTATACTGTTTGCAGAACGGTTTGCCTCTTGACATGGACGTATACGACCTTGCAGAGTGGTGCTGCCTTGCTGAGCTTGGTTCACTCTCAATGGACAACAACTGCGCAGCTGTAGCATTCCCCGATTTCACACGTGGCTATTGGGAAGAGGTTAAGGGTTACAAGCATGCATACGCAACACCCGAGGTTGAGGCCGAGACCGATGCTATCATAAAGGCATACACCGAGGCACAGAAGAACATAACAGCAAAGAGCAAACTTTGGGACTTGTACGATGCAGTAAAGGCAGCCAAAGCAAGTGGCAACGAAAAGGCTGTAACAAAAGCACAGAACAAGCTCAAGAGTGCCAAGACATCGGCAAGCAAAAAGATTGAGCAGAATGTAAAGAAGGCTCTCTCAAAGAAATAAGAGAAGCTTACCACATAAAAAAATGACAACCTCGCGGTTGTCATTTTTTTATGTCTATATAACAGGATTCACTTTACTACACCAAGTTCCTTTCCGACCTTAATGAATGCCGCGATTGCCCTGTCAAGGTGTTCAAGCTCGTGTGCAGCCGACAGCTGTACGCGGATGCGGGCCTCTCCCTTAGGCACAACAGGATAGTAGAAACCGGTTACGAAAATGCCCTCCTCGGCCATCTTCGATGCAAATATCTGCGACAACTTGGCATCGTACAACATGACAGCACATATTGCCGACTGTGTAGGTTTGATATCAAAGCCTGCAGCCATCATCTTATCGCGGAAATAGTTCACATTGGCTTGCAACTTATCGTGCAAAGCATCACTCTCGCCCAACATTTTGAACATTTCGATAGATGCACCAACTACAGAGGGGGGCAATGAGTTAGAAAAGAGATAGGGACGAGAACGCTGACGCAACATATCAATAATCTCTTTACGGCCGGTGGTAAAACCGCCTACTGCGCCACCGAAAGCCTTACCCAATGTACCTGTAAAGATATCTATGCGACCATAGCAACCGAACTGCTCTGCAACACCATGTCCTGTAGCACCAACCACACCGGCCGAGTGGCTCTCATCCACCATTACCAAAGCATCATATTTCTCGGCGAGGTCACAAATCTTGTCCATAGGAGCCACATTACCATCCATAGAGAAGACTCCATCTGTAACTATTATGCGGAAACGCTGTGCTTGAGCCTCTTTAAGACAACGCTCCAAATCCTCCATATCGGCATTTGCATAGCGATAGCGCTGTGCCTTGCAAAGGCGAACACCGTCAATAATAGAGGCATGGTTCAAAGAGTCTGAAATAATTGCATCCTCGGCTGTAAAGAGAGGTTCAAAGACACCGCCATTGGCATCGAAACATGCGGCATAGAGAATAGAGTCCTCGGTGTGGAAATAATCGGCAATAGCCTTCTCCAGCTCTTTATGTTTGTCTTGTGTACCACAGATAAAGCGTACCGATGACATTCCGAATCCGCGCTCGCGCATAGCCTCCTCGGCAGCCTTTATAAGGCGTGGATTATCGGCCAGACCCAAATAGTTGTTGGCACAGAAGTTGAGAGCCTTTGAGCCATTCTCGAGAGTAATCTCGGCCGACTGCTGAGAAGCAATGTTACGTTCTCTCTTGTACAAGCCAGCCTCATCTATAGCTGCAAGCTCATTTTGCAAATGTTGTTGAAATTTACCGTACATGACTTTCTATATTTAAAATTGTAGATGCAAAGAAAAACCACATACATCAGTATGTATTTGCAAATGTAATTTATTTTAAAATCAACCTTCTACTTTTAAAGTAAAAATTAACAAACCTTGCATAATCTTTTAAAAAAAACAGGCAATAGATACTTTCTAATAAAAAATAGATGTATATTCGCAATGGCTAACATCCATATAACACCAAACACCGATTTTACAATCACAACTGACAAAATATGAAAAATGTACTAATCATCGGCTCTACGGGACAGATTGGTTCCGAGCTTACAATGACATTGCGCAAGCAAATTCCCAATGGAAATATTGTTGCAGGATATATCCGTGGAGCAGAGCCCAAAGGCGAACTTCTTGAGAGCGGCCCATCGGCCATTGCCAATGTCTGCGACGCTGCACAACTTGCCGAGGTTGTTTCAAAATACAATATCGATACCATATACAACCTTGCTGCACTGCTGTCGGCTGTAGCCGAGGCCAAGCCACTGCTTGCTTGGGACATACAGATGAACGGACTCATCAACATTCTTGAGATTGCACGCGAGAAGAATTGCGCCGTTTTCACCCCAAGTTCAATCGGTTCGTTCGGCCCTAACACTCCGCGCATAAACACTCCACAGGACACAATACAGCGTCCACGCACAATGTATGGTGTAACAAAGGTTGCCACAGAGCTGTTGAGCGATTACTACTTTACAAAATATGGTGTTGACACACGTGCCGTACGTTTCCCCGGACTTATCTCAAACGTGACACTGCCCGGTGGAGGTACTACCGACTATGCAGTAGAAATCTACTACGCAGCAGTGAAAGGCGAAGATTTTGCCTGCCCCATAAAAGCCGGAACATTCATGGATATGATGTACATGCCCGATGCTCTTAAGGCTGCAATAGACATTATGAATGCCGACCCCTCGCGCCTTGTACACCGCAATGCCTTCAACGTGGCATCAATGAGTTTCGACCCTGAAATAATAAAGAATGCCATCCTTAAATATATCCCCGACTTTAAGATGCACTATGTAGACGACCCCATCCGTCAGGCTATTGCCGACTCATGGCCCGACAAGATGGACGATAGCTGTGCACGCGAAGAGTGGGACTGGGCGCCTTCGTACGACCTCGACAGCATGACTGTTGATATGATCAAGGTTCTTAGTGAGAGATACAGAAAATAAAAGAGAAAAACAATAAATAAAATTATATGTAAAGAGGGGTGACAAAAGTCACCCCTCTTTACATATAATTTACCTTATAACTAAATTACTTTTTAATATTTGCCGAGATTTCGAGCATTCTGTCGATAGGTAATTTTGCTCTTTGGCGCAACTGCTCGTCAAGTTCTACACAAGGCCACTCATACTTCAGACAGTTGTATAGTTTCTCAAGGGTATTCATGCGCATATAAGCACACTCATTGCAGGCACACTCGCCGGTCATTGGAGGCACGGGTATAAATCTTTTTTGCGGACACCTCTTTTGCATCTCGTGCAATATACCACTCTCAGTAACCACAATATATGTATCACAATCCTCTTTCTGGGCATAAGAGAGTATTGCCGCAGTTGAGCCCACATAGTCGGCCAAAGCAAGAACTGCACTCTTGCACTCGGGATGTGCAAGAACCTTAGCCTGCGGATATTGAGCCTTCAATTCGGCAATCTTTTCAACCGAGAATTGCTCATGCACATGGCAGCCACCATTCCACAGCAGCATACTACGTCCTGTAACAGAATTGAGATAACCACCAAGATTCTTATCGGGAGCAAATATTATCTTCTCATCGGCAGGAAGGCTCTCTACCACCTCTTTTGCATTTGACGATGTCACCACAATATCGGTATGCGCCTTTACCGCAGCCGAAGTGTTCACATAGGCAAGCACTTTGTACCCGGGGTGCTCGGCTTTGAACTTAGCAAGTTCGTCGGCAGGGCAACTGTCGGCAAGCGAACAACCGGCGTTAAGATCGGGAAGCAGCACAAGTTTGTCGGGGCAAAGAATTTTATTGGTCTCGGCCATAAAGTGTACTCCACACATAACAATTATATCGGCAGTTGTCTTTGCAGCCTGCTGTGCAAGAGCAAGACTGTCACCAACAAAATCGGCAACGTCCTGTATTTCGCTACGCGTATAATAGTGTCCCATTATAACGGCGTTCTTCTCTTTACACAGACGACGAATCTCGCTTTTAAGATCAGTTCCTTCAGGGATAGGCTCATTCACATAGCCATTATCCAACCATTCTTCTTTAATCATATTTTATATATTTATATGCATTGCAAATATAGGCAATTCTACACACTTACGCTCTCCTATGAATCCATTATTTTACAGATTCATGGAAAAATAGAAGCCTACACCACTCTCGGACATCACAGCCGGAGCTATAACTACATTATGCTCCTTTGCAAATGGAGTGGTAAAAACCAACGAGCTTGTCACACCAATGACAGCACCGGCAAGCACATCCCACACATCGTGACATTTGCTGTATACACGCCCCCATCCGACATAGGCAGCGACAGCATAAGCGGGTATACCCAACTTCCATCCGTAACGCTGTTGAAGAAAGCCTGCACCAACAAAGGCTATACCTGCATGATTAGAGGGAAAAGAGTGATAATCCTCGCCATTGGGGCGACGTTTCTTAATCGTATATTTAAGGAGATAAGTTGCTGCGACTGTAACAGCACCCGACTCGAAATGTTGCAACAGGCCTTCATAATCTCTCTCGAGTAAAGAAACTATACCGCCTGCAGCCGAAGGCAGAAACATAAGAATATCGGTAGATGTTTCTACGGCCTTACTGCTCTGAGCCAAACTGTTGAAAGGCATAAGCATCAATACAAAAATAAATATCACATACCTGACACCGTTCATAATGACATTTTATTTTTTCATGCTATTATTACTTTTCAAAACCGCAGCCATTGAAGAGAGCACTATTACAAAAGCATACACGCCAATCCATTCTATTTCACAACCGGAAATTACAAGCAAAATTGTACTTATTAATACTATAATAAGATAGGCGGCAATGATAATCCTCACTCTCGGAATATTTGCATTCTCCCCCACATTTCTGGATGCAATAAAACCTGCTATATATTTATCACATTTCCCGACAAGGACAAGCACCGCCAATGGCACAAGTGCAAGCATCAACCCTATATTGATAACAGTTTCAATCATTATTATTCTTTTTACCTTTATCGCCCAAGCGACCGCTCTTGCGCAAAGCTGTTGTTATTATATATTCGAGTTGCCCGTTGATACTGCGAAACTCGTCGGCTGCCCATGACTCGAGCGCCGACATAGTTTCACTATCTATTCTGAGTACAAAAGATTTCTTCTCTTTTGCCATAGATGGGGCTTGTTTATTGATACAATGTTCCGGTATTTACAACAGGTGTTGCAGCTCTGTCACTTGTGAGAACAACCATCAGGTTGCTTACCATAGCAGCCTTTTTATCGTCATCAAGTTCAATTATTTCCTTGGCAGATAACTGCTCAAGTGCCATCTGTACCATACCCACAGCACCTTCTACAATCTTGTGACGTGCAGCAACCATCGCTGTTGCCTGCTGACGCTGAAGCATGGCACTCGCAATTTCGGGAGCATATGCAAGATAACTGATGCGGGCCTCTATAACCTCGATACCGGCAATAGCCAGACGCTCGGAGAGCGATTTCTCGAGTAGTTCGTTTACCTCTTCGCCACCGTTGCGCAGAGTTATGTTCACATCCTCGTCCTCGAGATTGTCATAGGGATAAGCACCTGCAAGATTACGTATGGCAGCCTCGCTCTGAATATCCACAAAACGTGCATAGTCGTCTACTTCGAATGAGGCTTTGAATGTATCCTTAACCCTCCATACGAGCACTACACCTATCATAATAGGGTTACCTAAGAGGTCGTTTACCTTTATAGGCTCGCCATTGAGGTTACGGGCACGCAAAGAGACACTCTTCTTTATAGTAAAAGGATTCATAAAGAAGAATCCATTGTCAACCACTGTTCCTACATACTTTCCGAAAAATGTCACGACAGCGCTCTCATTGGGGTTCACAATAAAGAGACCGCACATCATAACAAGCGACAGCACCGACACTATCAGCATGAGCCACCATGCACCGGCATCGCCCGTATTCGATTCAATCACGGCAGGCACAGCTATACCCACAGCAACACCCACAAGACTAAAGAAAAGAGCGGCCCAACCACTCGAAGGATTGATAAATCTCTCACTACCTTTCACATTTGAGAATTTTTCGTCCATAATATTATTCATTTAAGCGTTTGATGATATCATTATGATATCGCAAATATATCAATCAACCGAATAACAAGCAAGAATATCAAATATTTTTTTGTAACTTTGAAGCGTTAAAAAAAGCAAAAAGAGCATATCAAAGAAAACGATGTTATATTTTTGAAAAATATCATAAACAAACTGTTAAGAAAAATATCATGAAAAGACTCTACTCAATCCTTATTTTATTGGGCCTTATAGTGCTTATTTCATCATGCACGACAAAAGACGACAGGTTCGACTTGGAGAACAACGAGATTACAACCCGTATAGAATTCCCCACCGACGATGGTTCTACACAACTTAAGGGCAAGCCCGAAGAGATGGTAAAAACACTCCTTGAAAAAGTTGCCGACAGCAATTTTGCAAGGAACATATCGCACATAACCATCACCGACGACCAATATTACGAAATTGCCGACTTTACAGCCAACCTTGTAAAAGGCAAGACCACCGAGGAGGCAAAATACCAAACCGTCTTCAGATGGATAGTAAACAACATAAAGTACAAACATAATGGCTGGGTAGACAACAACCCCTATGCGGTATTCACTACTAAAGAGGCTATATGTCAGGGATATTCCGACCTGTTGACAATAATGATGCATACACTCAATATTCCATGCTTCACCATAAACGGCATCTTGTATGACCCCAACAGCCGTAACTATCTTGGCGGCCACGCATGGAACTATGTCAACTGCGACGGCAAATGGATTGTAAGCGACCCCACAAACGGCGGAAGCCATTCGATTGACAAATTGAGCGATTACTGGTATCTGCAGCCTTCACTTATCACCATCCCCGTATACGAAGACGAGAATTTCAAATACAACTACTTTAACTACAATTTCAATATCTGTAGCGTAAAAAAGGATGATGCACAATTGATTGTGCCCTACAGCGCAAATGGTATCAGAATCACATCATTCAACCCCAGTGAAGAGATTCCGGGCAACGTTACAGAGCTCTATCTTGGCAAAAACATCGAATCTATCGGTGACAACAGCACACAAATTGGAATAGAGGTACATGGAAAATCGATAGAGACAATAGAGATTGACCCCGAGAACAGTGTATATGAGAGCTACTCAAATGTCGTGTACCGCAGAAACGGTGACGAACTCCAGATGCAGGCTGTAGCACCCGCTACAACATTCATCGAGTTGAAGCCTATGAACTTTGACAAGGAGAGCCGACTCAAAGACCTTAAAAAGCTCGAAACCATTGTATTTGTACCCGGCACAACAAAAATCGGTGCATGGGCTGTAGAGAACTGCCCCAAATTGCACACAGCATACGTGCCCAACGAGACAACAGTAGAGAACAATGCGTTCTACAAAGTAGCGCCCAACTTCAAGATTGTACGCGGCAATTACACAAACATCGAAGATGTAAGATTCTAAGACAGCATCAAATAACTGCATAGGAGGGTGGTACTTTACAATACCACCCTCCTATGCAGTTATTTAATATCGCGAAACTATTTGTCACTAACAACTTTTTGATATATCTTCGCGGACGCAAAAAAAACGGAACATCTATGTTAGATAATTTCACACTCCCCTCATTTGTACAGGTAATTGAATTTTTGGGAACATTTGCCTTTGCCATAAGCGGTATACGCCTTGCTTCGGGCAAAGAGTTCGACTGGTTCGGAGCATACGTAGTAGGTGTAGCCACAGCCGTCGGTGGCGGTACTCTGCGCGACATTATGCTTGGCACCACCCCATTCTGGATGACCGACTCCATCTATCTTCTCTGTTCGGCACTTGCACTGATATGTGTCATTCTATTCAGCAAGTTCCTTATAAGACTCGACCACACATTCTTCATATTCGACGCGATAGGCCTTGCACTGTTCACCGTTGTAGGAATACAGAAGACCCTTGATTTTGACTTCCCTCTTTGGGTAGCAATAATAATGGGTACAATAACCGGTGCTGCAGGTGGTGTAATACGCGATGTGTTCATAAACGAGATTCCGCTTATCTTCAGAAAAGAGATATACGCAATGGCATGTGCAATTGGCGGCATAGTTTATGGCATAGCACTCTCATTGGACCTTAATATAATAGTTGTTCACCTGATGTGCGGTGTAAGCGTTTTCCTCACACGTATATTGGCAGTAAAATACCATATATGCCTGCCGACACTCAAGAATCACGAAAATAACTAACCGACTATGGCTAAGAAAGAGGGACAAAGAGCTGCAAACGAACAATTCTTCAACAGCAAGAAAGAAGAAGGTGGTGTAAAGGAACTAAACGGGATACTCTACAGCGTCATCGCTGAAGGAAACAGCACAAAAAGCCCATTGCCCAACAGTGTCGTTACCGCACACTATCGCGGAACACTGATAAATGGCAGAGAGTTCGACAACAGCTGGAAACGTTCATACCCCGAGGCCTTCAGAGTAAGCGACCTTATTGAGGGATTCCAGATTGCGCTCACACATATGCACATTGGCGACAGATGGCTTGTATATATACCTTGGGAAAAGGGCTATGGCAAACGCAGCAGCGGGCCTATACCGGCATTCTCGACTCTTATCTTTGAAATTGAACTGATTAGCATATCATAATAAAGAAATCCTCGGAAGAATCCGAGGATTTTCACTATATCCATAATCAGAAGATATCGCAAATGCACATAATCAATATCGGTTACAGCGCATAGGCCACACCAAATGTTGCATAAATGGGATAAAGATTGAATGTCACGCTTTTGAACTTTGATGGAAAAATACCATTCATACCCCACTGCAGATTGGCAAACAGATCGAAATTGCGGTTCAAGCTATATTCGCAGCCCAATTGGACACCCCAAAGGAAATCGCACAAATCATCGCCGAAACCATAGTAGGCACGCGTAACATCAGTCCTTTCACCTGTAGGATTCTGGTCACGAATATATCCGTCATATGCACACCCCTTGAAATCACCCTCTAACAGATACGACAGAAATATGCCTCCCGACACTCCCCATCTGCTGCTAAAATCGTATGTAGCAAGCATTGGCAACGTCACATAATAGCTACTCACCTCTGTTTCGACCTTACCGGTAAATGCACCTACAACCTTCCCGTCACTGTTCCATGCCTCCATGTGATACGATTTGGTGTCGGCATCGGTACTCATTCCCTTTTTATCGATACGCAAGCCAAGCTCAACACCCCATTTGGAATTCTCAAAATCCTTTCTTGCAGAGAAGCCCAACTGATAATTAAGACCCGGGTTATAGCTATTTATTGCTCTAATCTCGCGTGGCATTGGTAAAGGAGCTGTACCTCCTATACTATATCCTGCACTCAGACGAAAGGTCCAGCCCTCCTGTACATCAGAGCCATTATACTCATTTTCATTATCTGACTGTTGCGCCCAAAGAGATGTTGCAACAAACAGCGTCAATAGTGTGATAAAAAACTTTTTCATATGCCTTGTTTATTTATCCTCCCAAACAATATTTATCTCATCAACATACAATGTACTGCCGATTGCACCCTCAAAGGTATCACCGCCCTTGCTCGAACTTGCAACCAGAGTTATTGCATAAGCATTGTTTGAGAGCCGCTCATAATCGAACTCCTTGCCCTCTACAAGCTCATATGGTATCTCAAACTCAATCCATTCGTCACTTTCGACCTGATTCTTCAGTTCGGCAATCATTACAACACGCTCGTTTGTCTTCACATCATCTCCTTTGAGCGGTATAAAGTTATTGGGATCAACCTCGAACAAAACAGTATATATGGCGCATGAGTCCTTCATTCCGGGAACCTCATTCTTGTTGCCATCGGTATATACATCGCCAGCCTTATACTTGTAATAGCCTTTCAGGGCAACAGGCTTTCCCGATACCATTTGGACACCGAAACGGGTAGCCTTCAGGTGGTCACTCATTGCATCTATGCTACTGAACTCACCCAAGAATATGTTTCCTGCAGCTATCGGCTTGCCTGCCCACTCTCCAAAAACACCTGTATCGCAGGTTGTAAGCTTCACGCATGCCCCCTTGACACCACCATCACTTGCCGATGTGGGAAAATCGCTTGCCGTCTCGCCACGACCTGTAAAAGCAAATCCGGCATTGCCGCTTGCCCAAATATTGCGCTGTGTACCGTACTCATCCATTTCAAACCACACATTGTATCTACCGGTCTCATCGAGCGAATAGTTTTCAAAACCAAAGACCTTATCCTTCTCAATCAATGTTCC
>CAJGCJ010000059.1 GCA_904501775.1 uncultured Bacteroidaceae bacterium
CATCTTACCACAAGAGTAGAATGGGTCTGGTCTGCCGAAATTCTATACGGAGCATTGCTCGGAATAATTTGCTACCTTTACATGAAATTTGCAAAGTGGGACAAAAATTGTGTATAAAAACTGCCTGCTATAAAAAATTAAAAGCCGAATCGTTATACCAACATAAAATTGAGTCCTATAGACTGTTTTATTTTCTTGTAACAGGGAAAAGTATAGACAATATTATGACTGCACCCACACACATTGGATAATATAGATTGCCAATTATCGCCAACGGCGATACGGCAGCAAGTCCAGAGGCCATGAGGAGCTGTGCGCCATATGGCAACATACCTTGAACAAAACATGAAGTTGTATCGAGAAGACTTGCCGAGCGACGAGGAGAAATATTGAATCGTTGCGATATATTTCTGGATATTGTACCTACCGTAAGTATAGCGATTGTATTATTGGCTGTACACACATTGGACAAAGCTACAAGCAATGCTATAGCACCCTCAGCAGCCCTGCGTGAACGGATTCGGTTTGTTATTATTCGTATGAGGAAATCGATGCCACCGTTAAGACGTACAATTTCGAGAAGACCTCCGGCCAACATAGTAACTATAATGAGCTCACACATGGAATTTATACCCGTACCGCAAGTTGTAAAGAAACCTACAATATCGAATCCACCTAATGCCAAGCCAATCACTGCAGCCACCAATGTTCCCCATATAAGTACAGCAAGCACATTCATGCCAAATAGCGCAGCAACAATGACAAAGATATATGGGATTACTTTTACAAAATCTATTAATGTAACCTGAACAGGCTCTATAACATCAATCGCAGCACCGCTAAACGCATACAACAAAAGTGCCGCAAAAGCAGCCGGCATTACAAGAAAAATATTGGTGCGAAATTTCGAACGCATGGAACATCCCTGTGTCTGTGTTGCTGCAATTGTAGTATCGGAGATGAACGACAGATTGTCGCCAAAGAAGGCACCACCAACTACAATTGCTACAAGCCATGCCACATCGCAGCCCATCTGGGCTGCAAGAGCCGTAACGACTGGAGTCAATGCAACCACTGTTCCAACAGACGTACCTATCGACATTGAGATAAAACACGAAGCCACAAATATTCCTGCCGGCAGAAAGTTACCGGGAACAAACTGAAGAGTGAAATTTACAGTAGCCGATACGGCACCCATCTCCTTCGCAGTTGCGGCAAATGCCCCTGCAAGCACAAATATCCACACCATATACATTATGCGTACATCTGCTGCACCCTTTGAGAAGTTGTCTATACGTTCGGCAAGTGAATTACCTCGGGTTATTATTATCGCATATATCGATGCCACCACAAAAGCAGCAGCAATGGGAATGCGATAGAAATCGCCTGCTATAATTGAGCCTATAAGATATATCGAAAGCAGAACTGCTATTGGCGACAATGCCATGATGCCTTTCATAATCTGTTTTCTTGCCATAAAAATATCATTTATACAATAGGAATATACATGGAATCTTTGACAGTTCGGGTACCTTGCCACGCCACTCTTTGATGGTACGCGTCTGAACAAACTCATCACTGCATGTAAGATTGGCTGCGACGCACAATTTGGTCTGTGGACGGCATGTTTTAAGAATATCCTCTATCATCTTACCATTACGGTAGGGAGTCTCTATAAAAAGTTGTGTCTCGTTCTCGTTATATATACGCTGCTCGAGCTGACGCAATTTGCGTGTACGCTCATCGGGTTTTATAGGCAAGTACCCGTGAAAGGCAAAACTCTGCCCGTTGAATCCCGAAGCCATGACTGAGAGGATAATGCTCGACGGGCCTACAAGGGGGACAACCTTGATACCTTTGCGCTGTGCTATCGCAACCACATCGGCACCGGGATCGGCAACAGCCGGACATCCGGCCTCGGATATGACACCCATAGGCTTGCCATCATAAAGCGGCTGAAGGAATGTAGATATATCTTGTGGCGAGGTATGCTTATTAAGTTCATAGAAACACGAACCGTCTATATCGAATTGAGGATCGACCTGACGCAGGAAACGACGTGCTGTACGCACATTCTCGACTATAAAATGACGAATTCCGCCTATAACATCGCTATTATACGATGGTAAAACATTACGCAAAGGAGTATCGCCCAATGTAACAGGCAAAAGATACAATGCAGTCTCCATTTATTTACAAATCTATTTTGTCATGTTTTCACAAAAGCATTAAAAGATATACAGGTTACTACACCAAGTGTCTACCTCATAAGCAGCGGTAACAATTCTGCTACCCTGTCGGTTATAGTCTGTCTCTTTTGCTTTTCAAGTTATTTAAGTTGTGTATAGTATTTACAACCACACACATAATATTTCCATAGTATTGAGAGCCGACTCGTAACGGGTGATTCTGCTGTTGTACATTCAAGATTATTCTTGCGCACATCGGCATATAGGTGTTTCATGTGACGATAGTCGGCACGAGCCTTCATAACAGCCTTGAAAGCACCACCGTCACCCGACAGCAGGAATTTAAGGGCTGCCACATAATCAAAAACGGCACGGAACAGCATCACCTTGAACAGATCTCCATCGGGAAGGTTCTTGTATAACATCAGCAGGTTGTTTCTGAAGTTAAGATATGTTTTACGAGGATTGTTGTAATTAAGCGTAGCTCCACCCACATGATATACAGTGCTCTGTGGTACACACACTACCCTGCGCGAACGGGCATGAAGACGCCAGCATAGGTCAACCTCTTCCATATGTGCAAAGAAACGACCATCAAAACCACCGGTCTTATGATAATCCTCGGAACGAATCATCAATGCAGCACCTGACGCCCAGAATATATCGCAGATTTCATCATACTGCCCAACATCCTGTTCCACTGTATCGAATATGCGTCCACGGCAATAGGGATATCCGTATCGGTCTATAAAACCTCCGGCAGCACCGGCATACTCAAAATGCTTTTTACGCTTATAGTCCAGAATCTTGGGCTGACAAGCAGCTATTGCAGCGTCGTTCTCCATTACTGACAACATCGGTTCTATCCACCCCTCAGTAACTTCAACATCGGAATTAAGAAGAACATAATAGTCTGATTTAACCTGTTGCAACGCGCGGTTATACCCTTCGGCAAAGCCCCAATTCCGTTCTAATTTTATAAGTTTTACTTCAGGGAAGAGGTTTTGCATCACCGTCACCGAGTCATCTGTAGATGCGTTATCGGCTACCACAACCTCTACCATTGCAGGTGTGTTCCGCAACAGTGTCGGCAGGAAGTTCCTTAACATCTCGGCCCCATTGTAATTGAGTATTACTACCGATATACTTTTCATTGCTCGACACCAATAACTTCGGCTACTGAGAGTGCCGACTTGTCTTCATTAAAGTTGCCCAACCGAACACGTACAAGACGATTCACATACTCTTTGCATGGTTCGCACTCTACACGTATATAGTTCTCAGTGAAACCACCCATAGGCATTGAGGGTCGTGGTTTCTCAAATAGCACAACAGCCTCTTTGCCAATGTGCCGCTCATAGAAAGCAAGACGTTTCTCTTCGCTAAGTGTTATAAGCAACTGGCTGCGACGATGTTTTTCTGCCGGTGAAACAGCGCCATCGATGCTAAGCGCTCTTGTTCCCGGCCGCTCGGAATAACTGAAGACGTGCAATTGTGAAATATCGAGCCTCTTTATGAAGTCATAGGCCTGCTGGAAAAGTTCCTCACTCTCTCCACGTGTTCCTACAATTACATCTACACCAATGAAAGCATCGGGGAACGTCTTTCGTACTGTCGCAATCTTCTGCTCAAAAAACGATGTATCGTAACGACGGTGCATGAGTTTCAGCACAGCATCACTGCCCGCCTGCAAAGGGATATGCAGATGTGGCATAAAACTGCGCGACTGCGCCATGTAGTCTATAATCTCATCTGTAATGAGATTGGGCTCGATAGATGATATACGGTAACGCTCTATTCCTTCAACTGTGTCGAGCGCCTTGACCAAAGAGATAAAACTCTCGCCTGTTGATTTTCCGAAATCTCCGATATTGACACCTGTTATGACAATCTCTTTTCCACCTTCTGCTGCAGCCGAGCGTGCCTGCTCAACCAAAGAGTCTATACTTGGATTCCTGCTGCGGCCGCGGGCAAACGGAATTGTGCAATATGTACAGAAATAATCGCATCCATCCTGTACCTTAAGGAAATAGCGCGTTCTGTCTCCACGCGAACATGAAGGCACGAATGTGCGAACATCTTTAGAAGGTTGCGCATACCATTCGCCGGCATCTTTTTTTGTGAGGTCGCCAAGATGCTGAAGGACTTCGCCTTTCCTGTCTATTCCCAGCACCACATCAACACCAAGCTCCTGTGCGAGTTTCTTGGGAGACAACTGGGCATAACATCCTGTTACCACCACATACGCTCCCGGGTGCTGACGCACCAGCTTATGTATTGCCTGACGGCATTTCTTCTCGGCTTCCTGCGTTACGGCACAACTGTTTATCACACAGATATCGGCTTGCTCGCCCCTACGCGCAGTGCGTATACCGGCCTCTTGCAAGGTGCGTTCGATTGTTGCCGTTTCCGAAAAATTGAGTTTACAACCCAATGTATAATAAACCGCTTTTTTATCTTGAAAAACTGTATTGTCTATCATTCGGCTCTACATTATAAGAATAGTTTGCGAAAATAGCATCTTTTTTCGAGAAGTGCGCTATATAATTGTATAAATCGGAATAAATAGCAGAGAGGTTACATTCATATGTAACCTCTCTGCTATTTATTTTACCTGTTGGTCAATTCCAAAAAAACCGAAGTATAGTGCCACAATCTCAGAGCCCTATAGGGACAATTGAGATTGTTAGGCATCTAAAACTTCTACGATGTACAAAAATTACTTTGCAGCCTCAGCAGGAACAACCTCAGTAGCTACCTTACCACCAGCATCGGGACCGGGAGCAGCAGCGGGAAGAACCTCAGTAGCTGCAGCGGGTACGACGTCTGTAGCAACAACCTCGTTAGCCTCTGTCTTTGTTGAACCATTACCACAAGCTGTCATTGCAAGAGCCAATACTGCAACGTAAACCATTTTTTTCATAACAACACAAAAAGTTTTAAGTCTGGCCTACTCCCTTTTTAGCGTTTCGGCAACCTCTTTTCTAAAATCGGGTGCAAAGGTAGTGTTTTTTATTAATATATTAACTATATTTTAAACTTTTTTTCAATAAAACATAGCAAATTATACCATTTATGCATCACAGATATTCCAAACGCACATAAGCATATACGATTTAATGAGAAAAGGCAGCCCGCAAGGCTGCCTTTTCTCATTAAATCGTATATGGTCAATATTTTAAATCAGGACTTTATAGAGATATTTTCCATTCTTGTCTTTTACAACAACCACATAAGAGGTGTGAGGCAATGTGCCTACATTCATAGTAATCTGAGATGTACTGGTTTTTACCATAGTAGATGTTATCTTCACACCACCCATATTGTATATAGTAATCTCGGTATTCTCTTCTATATTGCCATTGCATACGAGGGCGCCATCAGCAACTGTAAAGCTATACGAAGGAGCAACCGCTTCTACTCCATCGATATCGGTATCCACCTTTTCTACTACCGAGAAGCGCAATTTATAGGTATAATCCCCATATGAAGCAATCTTATACTTACTCAAAGTTGCAAGTGGGGAACCTCCACAGCTTCCATTACCAAGACCATTCTGCATTGCATCAAAATGCGCATACACATATTCAGGTTCAGCAAGTTCCCAAGAGTGCTTTGCGTTCTTAAGTGCGACATCGGAATAATGCAATACCGAGAATGCGACATTACCCTCTGTCTCGACTTTAATACCATGATTGGTTTCGGGATTCACAAGAAGAAGTTCGCGCAAGCCCTCGCGATTAGCCATACTCTGAGGCTTGGGATAGGGTTCGTACATATCGGCAACTGTTGAATAGTATCGTCCGATATTTGAGCCTGTTAATCGATCGACATAATTTTCCCAAGGACCTCGTGCATAGAATTCGACATCACTGAACTCCAGAGGGAAGGCCATACCTAAACCTACACGACGAAGATTTGAGTTGCGTACAGTATATTTTGCATCAAGTTCAATTACGCCATTATTATATACCTTATAAACGAAAGTATAATTACACTTTGTTCCCGTAGCAGCGGTTGCAACTGTAACATAGCTGCCATCCGACGCGGGTGTCACGTTATTAACAGTAGTGTTATTAATTCCATTATCAGTTCCATAGTTCCATGTCTCTTCTGTAGGACCATCATTCTCGACCCAACGATAATTCTCATAACAAGGAGCACTCTTGATGTGTTCGACTCCATTCACTACCCATGATGTCAATTCTCCATTTGCCGAGAACTTAACACTGCAAACACTGTTAGATATTGTATATCCGTTAGATTTAACGACATTAAGTGCTTCATCGGTAACCTCTACAGCTGCAAGATTGGCTGCACGCTCTTTTATTACATACTGCTCACTTGCAATAGAATAACCGGCCTCGGCCCATGATTCATCATTCTTAAGGACCACATCTATATTAACAAAGAGTTCACAATCCTCATCATCAACATTGTAAACGGGCAAATTAACAGTCTTGCTATTACCACCTGCAGATATAGCCGGTAGTTCTACAGTCTCTTCATATACGATATTACCATTTTTTATATAAGAGCAACGCAACTCGTACTTGTCGAGTGAGACAAAGTCGTAATCATTCTTTATCTTCACTGTCCTTGTTGACTTATCGAAATCGGAGAACTTGATATATTGATAAACCTTTTTAACCTCTGTAAGCTCGGGGCTCCATGCACGGTCGGCACTTATCAAACCATTATTAACAAAGTTACCCTGATGAGGACCCGGATAATCATATCCTGTACGATACTTATTATGCTGACCAACCTTTAAATTACCATTCTTAATATCCTCTGCCGCATATATCGACTGATCTACAAAATCCCAGATACAGCCTCCGATACCATAACGGCTACTCTCAATAATATCCCAATACTCTTTAAGGTTACCTACGCCATTACCCATTGCATGAGCATACTCACACATAAAATACGGCTGTGAGTTACGGTTGTAATTGGCATCATTCTGACAAGAGCTTATACTTGGATACATTACCGAGAAGAGATCTGAGTGCGCAGTATAGCCACGAGTTGCACCCTCATAGTGTATAATACGATTGTCAATATCTCTTACTGCAGCATATGTATGCTTGAAGTTGCTACCGCCACCGCTCTCATTACCAAGACTCCAGAATATTATTGATGGGAAGTTACGACCACGATATACCATACGCACTGTTCGGTCGACATACTGAGCTGTCCACGATGCATTATTGGTAATACCACCGTATTCGCCGCCAATTTCCCAGTTACGATGACACTCAACATCAGCCTCATCCATACAATAGAGACCAAAATAGTCGAACATAGAATACATCTTTGACTGGCGAGGATAGTGACTATTACGAATGGTGTTCATATTGGCTTGCTTCATCATCTTGACATCGGTGAGCATTGTCTCAACATCAATTGAACGTCCATGCACAGGATGTGTATCCTGTGTATTCGCTCCCTTGAAAAGCACTTTCTCGCCATTGATATATACAAGTGAATTCTTTATCTCGACATGGCGGAATCCATATTTTGTGGCAAACACACTCTCTTCATTATTATTAGCATCGGCCTGACTTACAACAACAGTATAAAGATTGGGAGTTTCAGCCGTCCATGTAAGAAGAGATGACAGACCATCGAAGTTAACATTCAAAACTTTCTCTGTTTCACCGGCCTTAAAATCAAATACAACGTTTTTCTTTGCCACCTCGTTGCCATCAGGAGCCAAGAGAGCTACCGAAACAGTTTTTTTAGCAGCCACCTCGTCGCGATTATCCATTGTAACCTCTACATTCATTGAACCGCTTGTGTATCCGCTTTTCGCATCGAGCTTACTTGTTATATAATGGTCGCGCACAAATGTCTTGGGGGTAGCAAAGAGATAAACATCGCGATGAATACCGCTCATGTGCCACATATCCTGTCCTTCAAGATAAGAGCCGTCGCTCCAGCGGAACACCTGAACAGATATATTGTTATCGCCCTTGCGTACATACTCAGTAAGATCGAATTCTGTAATATTGTTTGCACCCTGAGTATAACCTACATACCGACCGTTTACCCACACAAGCGCAGCACTGTAAATACCTTCAAAGTGTACAAAAACACGCTTGTCGCTCCAATTCTCGGGCAAAGTAAAGTTTCGACGATACGATGCTACAGATTCATCGAGTCCGCTGTTCATCATTATGAGCGGAGGATTATTTGAAAAAGGATAGTTCACATTTATATAAAGAGGAACGCCATAGCCTTTCATCTCGAGACAAGATGGAACTAAAATTGTATCCCAAGACGAAGCATCCACTTTATCGCCCCAAAAATCGTCCTCTCCCGGACGATCATTAACATCTTTCGAAAATATAAGATTCCACACACCGTTAAGGTTCAAGAATTCCGCATTTTCGGGAGTAACCCAAGGATAGTCGAAACGCTCATCTGACTTAAGCGACTCTGTTGAAGCATAAGGTATATATGAAGCGTGGCCGGGTTCTTTATTCTCGCCGAATATAGTCTCATCCTCCCACATAACGGGCATAGGCAAATCGTCAGGCTCAACCTCTGTGAAAGTAAAATATGAATTCTGAGATGTCGGAGAGTTTGTCATTATGACATCACTACCCGAAACAGCAAAATAGTAATAGTCATCCTTACTCTTCAACTGATATACACCGGCATTGCCATTCACCTCTATAATCTCAATTTTCTGATTGACATTTGTATAATCAGGATCCCAGAGCAGAGGCTTTTTATTAGCCGATTGCAAAGCCATATCAATAGCCTTGCCATCATAGGGGTTATAGAACTGATAGTAGCTGACACCTGCAGCCTCTTGACGAAGTTGCCAGATGAAATCATTATAATTATCTTTCGGGCACTTGTCGGCATAAATAAGTGCATCGTTTGAATTCTTTCCACGGTCATTGAGAGAAAGTCCCGATGTCACATGGGTAATAACATAGTGCTTAGAGACCTTGGGCAAAGCCGCATAAGAGATCTGCAACACAAAAAGCAGGACTAAAAAGAATCCATACCTCTTTAAAACATCATTCTTCATTGTGTAAAATTATTTAGTAATAGTTAATTATGCACTACTATCTCGTAATATGGCAAATATAGTGCAAATATCACAAAAAACTAATGAATAACGAATTAAATACAAACTAAAAGCATAGTCAAGTAACACAAGTCGCAATTTGCATAGTTTACATAAAACCATTATATTTGCAAGAATATATGCACACGACTAAATTTTAACATAATGAACAGAATATTAGCAACAATGGCAGCAATCATAGCAACAGGTGCCGCAATTACGGGATGCAGCGACAGCAGCGCACCCATAATAGGAAAATCGGATATCAAGATTGAGAACCGCAGAATGACTCCCGAAGCCCTGTGGGCAATGGGACGCATAGGCGAAGTAACAGTCTCTCCCGACTCAAAAAACATAGTATATAGTGTAGGTTATTACAGTGTGGAACAGAACAAGAGCCACCACACACTGCACATAATGGATGCAGAAGGCAAAAACCAAACACTGTTGACTACAACGGCTGCCAACGAGACAGGTGCCGCATGGATAAAAGGTGGTTCAAAAATTGCATTTCTTTCAAACGAAGGCGGCAGCAGCCAAGTGTGGGAGATGAACCCTGACGGCAGTGAGCGCAAACAGATTTCAAATGAGGATTGCGACATTGAAGGCTTCCTCTTTTCACCCGACGAGAGCAAAGTTGTACTTATCAAACGAGTAAAGATTAAGGATACAACAGCAGACATATATCCCGACCTGCCCCTTGCGAAAGGTTTTGTAGTCAACGACCTTATGTACAAGCACTGGGACGAATGGATAACAGATGCTCCACACCCCTTCATCGCCACATTTGACGGCAACGCAATAAGTGATGCGAAAGATATCCTCGAAGGTACTGTATACGACTGTCCCAACCGTCCTTTCGGTGGTGTAGAGCAACTCGCATGGAGCAACGACAGCAAGAAACTCGCTTACTCATGCAACAAGAAGAGCGGTCGCGACTATACAGTAAGCACCGATACAGACATCTACCTTCTGAACCTTGAAGACAACACCACACAGAACCTGTGTAAACTTGACGATGCACGTTCGAACTATGGATATGACACTGCACCTTCATTCTCACCCGACGGCAACTACCTCGCATGGCTCAGTATGAAACGCGATGGATATGAGAGCGACCAGAACCGCCTTTGCGTAATGGACCTTAGAAGCGGTGAGCAGAAATATATCAGCGAGAAGGTATTCGACAGCAATGTTGACAGCTACTGCTGGGCACACGACAGCAATAGTCTCTATTTCACAGGAGTATGGCACGGTGCATCAATGATATACAACATAAATCTTGTAGGTGACCTGAAGCAGCTGACAACAGGTGACTACGACTACACATCTGTAGCACTGCTTGGCACAAAGCTCATTACCACACGCCAGTCAATGAGCTCGGCAAACGAGATATACACAATGGCACCTATAGCAAATGCCGAGGTAGAGCAATTGACATTTGAGAACAAGCATATATACGACCAGATGGATTTCGGCAAGGTTGAGGCACGCTGGTGCAAGACAACCGACAGAAAGCAGTTGCACTCATGGGTGATATATCCTCCCAAGTTCGACCCCAACAAGAAATACCCCACCCTGCTCTTCTGCGAGGGTGGCCCGCAATCGCCAGTAAGCCAGTTTTGGAGCTTCCGCTGGAACTTCCAGATTATGGCAGCCAACGACTATATAATAATTGCCCCCAACCGTCGCGGACTCCCCGGCTTCGGCATGGAATGGAACGAGCAGATAAGCGGCGACTACGGCGGTCAATGTATGCAGGACCTTTTCGCAGCAATCGACGATATATGCAACGAGCCATATGTTGACAAAGAGCGCTTAGGCTGCGTAGGCGCAAGCTTTGGCGGATACACCACAATGTGGATGGCGGGACACCACGAGAAGCGATTCAAGGCATTCATTGCACACGACGGTTTCTTCAACATGGAGCAACAGTACTTCGAGACCGAAGAGAGCTGGTTCGCCAACTGGGATTTGGGCGGTGCACCTTACGAGAAGAGCGCACAGACACAGAAGTCATACGCAAACTCACCACATAAGTTTGTCGACAAATGGGATACACCGATACTGCTCATACACGGCGACCGCGACTACCGCATACTCTCGTCACAGTCAATGGCAGCCTTCAACGCAGCAAGGCTCAAAGGCATTCCTGCACAGCTGCTCCTCTTCCCCGACGAGAAC
>CAJGCJ010000060.1 GCA_904501775.1 uncultured Bacteroidaceae bacterium
AACATATTCCTCATCTCGCCTTATTGGCTGGTTGCAGCATCGTTTGCAGGATTTATTCTTGGACTCTTTACACCCGACAGAATTTACAGCAGGGAGGTGAATCATAGCATTGCCACCGTTGACACTATATCGAGAAACGGTTGCAGCATTGCGCAGATGGACATAGACACTACGCTGCTCATTACCCTATAAAAGAGTTGGAGCACGAAAACCGTGCTCCAACTCTTTTATAATAGTATCATTTAGTGTGTTCCTACAATTCTTGTAGGAGGCAACTCCTCGTTGCGACGTTTTGTCTGCTCCACCAGCGATGCTGCAAGTGACAAAAAAGCCTGTCCGTCGGGGCTGTCGGCCTTCATAGCAATGGGCAAACCCTCGTCACCACTCTCGCAGATGCTCTGAACAAGAGGTATCTGACCAATCAAAGGAATACCGAAGGCATCGGCCATACGTTTACCGCCATCCTTTCCGAAAATGTAATATCTGTTCTGCGGCAGTTCGGCCGGTGTAAACCAAGCCATATTCTCGACAACACCAAGAATGGGCACACCCACCTTGTCGTTGACAAACATATTAACGCCCTTTATGGCAGCAGCAAGTGCAACTTCTTGAGGTGTTGTAACCACCACCGCGCCCGTCAGCGACAGACACTGTACAATAGTCAGATGGATATCGCTTGTACCGGGAGGAAGGTCAATGAGGAAATAATCGAGTTCACCCCAATTGGCATCGGCGATAAGCTGCTTAAGAGCATTGCTTGCCATACCTCCGCGCCAAAGGATTGCCTGATCGGGGTCGACAAAGAATCCTATAGACAATATCTTCACGCCATATTTCTCTATAGGTATAATGAGGTCTCGGCCATCTATATGTTCGCTATAAGGACGCTCATCCTCTACGCTGAACATCTTAGGGATTGAAGGACCGAAAATATCGGCATCGAGCAAACCCACCTTATAGCCCAAACGGGCAAGTGCTATTGCCAGATTCGACGATACGGTAGATTTTCCAACTCCACCCTTGCCCGATGACACAGCTATAACATTCTTCACCTGAGGAAGGAATTTACCAACCTCGGGACGCGCCTGCTGACGGCTCACAACGCTGATATTGCCCACAATATCAACATCCTTGCCCACATATGTGAGGATTGCTGTCTCGGCAGCCTTCACCACTGAACGCATGAAGGGGTCGGTAGGTTTCTCGAAAATCAAAGAGAAACTAACTTTATTACCATCGATACGTATATTGTCGTCTACCATCTCGGCCTCGACAAGGTTCTTGCCATTGCCGGGATAACGCACCTTCTCTAGCGCATCGAGTATCAATTTTGGATATAATGCCATTTTTCTTCTGTTTTTGTTCTTAATTTAATGGGACTCCTTGCTGATTATCAGATTATATAGTCGATATCAACACGGCTCTCGCGCACCTTCTTGCAATATTCAGACACTGCCACATGTGCAGGATGCACCTTGTATTGCTCCATCGCCTCTTTGTTGTCGAATGTAGAAATGAGCACTGCATCGTATGAAGTCTCGCTTGGGCAGCAGTTGATGCCAACCTCAAGAGTGCGTATCTGTGGAACAACACCTACAAGGGCTTCGAGATGCTCTTTCATCCACAGCGCATGCTCTTCCTTGCTTTTTCCCTCGGCACCGTCCACAAAGCGCCACATTACTATATGTTTAAGCATAATTCTTTTGTTAATAAGGTTTTTATTTTCGTGCCTCGAGCGAACTGCGCTTGCTACGGTTGTAGCTGCGGTATTCGTCGAGTTCAATCTCAACATCGGGCTCGGCAAAACTGTTTAAGCCACGCAATCCGAAACTGATATATTTTATAGTCAGTCCACGTTCAATCCACTGCGACTCGTAGTAGGTACGTATCTTAAGTATGTCGCTCACAACCTCTTGATTATGCACATCCTCGATACACTCCTTTACGGGAAGCGCGTTCACCTGTGTAATGTACTTTGTATATGTGAACATGAAATTGCTGTCGGTTTTCAGATGTATCACAGCATCCTGCGACAATATATTCGCATAGCGCTGCAAAAAGAGCGACGATGTAAGACGCTTGGTGAATTTCTTCATCTGCGGGTCGGGGAATGTGAGCCATATCTCGCTCACTTCGCCGGCAGCAAAGAGACGGTCGATAATCTCGATATTGGTTCTTAAGAAACCTACATTGTCGAGACCGTCGCGAAGCGCCTCCGTTGCACCGCTCCACATACGTGCACCCTTTATATCTACACCAATAAAATTCTTGTCGGGACAGCGTCGAGCCAGAGCAACCGTATATTCGCCCCTGCCACAACCCAATTCAAGGACAATGGGATTGTCGTTCTTGAAAAACTCTTTATTCCAATTGCCGGCCAACGGGAATTCAACATTATCTGCTATCGAATAGGGATGTTCTATAACATTCCTATACTCGCGCATATCGGCAAATTTCTGTAATTTTCCTTTAGCCATATTATAGTGTATTTTTTTTATTGTACTCCTCTTTTACATACTCATAGAAATTGGCATTTGCAGCACTCATATAAGGAGTAATCCAAAGAGATAATATTCCGCATGTCAGTATCACGAGCAATATCCAGCCAATGAATGATAGCTGCAGAATAAAATATTTCATCTTGTATCCCTCCATCATGGCCATACTGCGCTCTATCGCTGCATTTGTTGTCAGTTCGGGATTGTCTTTAAGTACATACAACGTCTGAGAATATGATATTCCCTTGATGACACCGGGGACAATCAGCAGCAACATCCACAGGAATGTATACAAATACATCAGCAATGAGGTAAAGACAATACGTTGAAAATCTTTGTAACCGTCAAATAGCGATTCGACACTCAGTTCGTCACCATAGCGTTTATTCTGCAGGAATGCTACATAAAACGAGTATACCATAGGAGAGACAAGTACCATTCCCAACAGAGGAATGAGATTGTTCAGACTGCTGATAACCGCTGTAACAATCACATAGAGCAATGTAAACAGAGCTGCATTGCCCCAATTATTGACAAGCTGCTCACGTGCAGCACGCTTAAAATAAGCCGAATTTATTTCACTTTGACAATTCATTTCCATTTTGTTTATTGATTATAGCATATTAAATATCAAGCACTGTAACCCAACCGTATGTATCGGGGTCGTCGCCATACTGTATTGCACGCAGTTTATTGTAGAGCTTGGTACAAACCGGACCGGGCTTGCCATCTTTTGCTATCACATACGATGTCCCTCGCTCAAGGTCGTCGATGCGCTCGATGGGTGATATCACAGCTGCAGTACCGCACGCACCTGCCTCTTCAAAAGTAGCGAGTTCCTCTTCGGGGATTGCGCGTTGCTCGACCTTCATTCCCATATCCTTGGCAAGCTGTTGCAGACTGCGGTTGGTAATAGAGGGAAGTATTGAGGTTGACAGCGGTGTCACATATGTATTGTCCTTTATTCCTATAAAATTGGCAGCACCGCACTCGTCGATATATTTCTTCTCTTTCGCATCGAGATAGAACTCGCACGAATATCCCTTCTCGTGGGCCAGCTGATTGGCCTTGAGGCTTGCAGCATAGTTGCCACCCACCTTGTAACGGCCGGTGCCAAGAGGTGCCGAACGGTCATATTCACGTATTATGACATAGGGGTTTGTTGAGAATCCACCCTTGAAATAGGGGCCTACGGGAGTCACAAATATAACAAACATATATTCATTTGCAGGATGCACTCCTACTTGGGCACTTATTCCGATGAGCAACGGACGTATATAGAGCGATGCACCGCTCTCGTAAGGGGGTATATAATCTTTATTGAGTTCAACCACTTTTGTTACCATCTGACGGAACAGTTCAACACTCACCTTGGGCATTAGTATTCCTTCACATGTATTCTGCAGACGCTCGGCATTTGCCTCGAGTCGGAAGATGCGCACCTTGCCGTCTTTTCCCCGGAATGCCTTCAGTCCTTCAAAGGCCTCCTGACCATAGTGTAGACATGTTGCAGCCATATGTATATTGAGAGTCTCTTCGCTGCTCACCTCAATTTCGCCCCACTTGCCATTACTGTAACGACAGCGCACATTATAATCGGTCTTCATATATCCAAAGCCGACATTTGACCAGTCAATCGCTTTCATTTTTATATCGTTTTTATACAACCGTTTACAAATTTCTTGAATAATGCGCGAAGATAAGCATTATTGTTTAAAAAAAAGAGAACAAGAGTCTCATTTTTTAAATGCCATACATTTTATTCGACACCATCAATCAATGCCTTGATATCTTCGTCGAGCTTATAAATGCGGTTACGGCAGAATGAAATGAGCTGCTGCGCCTCGGCAAGTTCTTCGGTAAGCGTCTCTATATCGATGTTACCGCCCTGAATGCGTCCCATTATCTCCTCGAGACGTGCCATTGCCATGCTGTATGTAATTTTATCGTTCATATATTATTCACTTTTTATCTACTACTGAAGTTACCGTTCCCTCGGAAAGACGGGTGACAAGTACATCGCCGTCCGACAGTCCGTGGGGGGAGCGTACAATCTTGCCGTTACAGGTTGTGAGACTGTATCCCATAGACAATATCCGCTGCGGCGATGCCGCCTCAACCTGCTGGGCAAAGAGGTCGAGCTTATGGTTCTGACGTTGCACAAACAATGCCGTCACAACCGGCAAGCGCTGCACCACCGACTGCAAACGCTGCTGCATAGCTGAAATCATATTGCGTGTGCCGTCAGTAATGCTCTGTCGCATCATGTCAATTCGGGCTGCCTGCTGCGCCACTGTATGTACAAGCAGTTCGGCGGCAGCCGTAGGTGTCTTGACGCGTACATGAGCAACCGAGTCGAGCACCGTATCGTCGCGCTGATGTCCTATGCCCGTGATTATAGGCAGCGGAAACTGGGCGCAATTATTGGCAAGGTCGTATGTATCGAAGCAGGTGAGGTCACTTGTTGCACCACCTCCGCGTATTATCACCACAACATCCCACATATCAATGTTCTGTGCTATTGCATCCAATGCTGCAATTATGCCCTCTTCCACCTTTTCGCCCTGCATAGGCGCAGCAAACAGACGGGTGTAGAACACAAAGCCATAATGGTTATTGTAAAGCTGGTCGCAGAAATCGCCATATCCGGCAGCATGCGACGACGAAATTACAGCTACACGCTGCGGCAACTGCGGAAACGGCAACTCCTTATTAAGGTTTATCACACCCTCTTGCTCCAACCGGTTCAGAATCTGTAGACGACGGCGGGCCATGTCACCGACAGTATATGTAGGCTCAATGTCGCACACATCCAACGTATAACCATAGAGCTCGTGAAAATCGACAGTAACCTGCAGCAGAACTTTTATTCCTGCCGTAAAACGTTGCCCTGTCTGCTCAAGGAAATAGGGGCGCAGCAATGTATATATGCGTGCCCAGATAGTGCCACGCGCCTTCGCCACAATTGTATTGCTCTTTTCGTCGCGCTGCACCAGCTCAACATAGCAATGGCCGGCCGCTGTTTCGCGCACCTCGCTCAGCTCGCCCACTACCCAATAGCGCGAATGTAACTGCCCGTTTATGGCGTTGCGCACCATGCTGTTCAGCGCATACAGCGTCATTGGCTCCACATTACCTGTCATCACTATTGATTATCCATTGATTTATACCGCGTTGCGATGATATAAAAGCACCACCCACAACCATATTGTTCACATAGAAAACTGCCGACTGTCCCGGTGTCACCGCAGACACCTCGCAATGCAGCCTGACAAGGAAACGCCCGTCGGGTATCTCAACAGGTGCATCGCACGCAACAGGCTTGCTGCGGTAACGCACACGCACCGTAAGACCGGACGACGGGATATTGCCCACCCACAAAGGAGCATCCACAAGCATAAAAGAGGTTTTCAGTTGCTCCTCGGTACCCAACATCACCGTATTCTTCTTTGCGTTGATTTTGAGAACATATGCCGGATATCCCAAGGCTATGCCAAGCCCCTTGCGTTGTCCTATCGTATAATAGGGAAAACCGCGATGCGTACCTATCACACGCCCCTCGCAATCTACAAAAGAGCCCTCCTTTATATGTTCGTCAACATCAGGGATGTTATTGCGCAGGAAATCGCGATAGTCGCCGGGAATAAAGCACACCTCCATACTCTCGCCATCCTTGGCAGCGGCATCGAGCCCCTCTTGTGTAAGGTATTTGCGCACCTCGGCCTTGTCCCACTCGCCAAGCGGGAATATACATCTCGAGAGCTGTCTTTGCGTCAGTCGCCACAAGAAATAGCTCTGATCTTTTCGTTCATCGTCACCGGCAACAATATAATACCGGTCAGTTGAAGAGGCATCCTTTTCGTGATGTATCTTAACATAGTGTCCCGTTGCAATCTTCCCGCAGCCGAGCTTGTCGGCCCACTCTTCGAGTACACGGAATTTAATTTGCGGATTACAGTTGACACATGGGTTGGGTGTATACCCGGACAGATAGCTGTCAATAAAGGGCTGTATAACACCTTTGCGGAACTCCTCTCTTATATCGGCTACATGATGCTCAATGCCCAAACGGGCAGCCAACAGGGCCGCCGATTCGGCCGCAGCAACAGAGCTGTCACAGGTTACGAAGGTGAGTCCGATAACCCTGTAACCCTTGGCAAGCAACATACTGCACACAGCTGTACTGTCTATGCCACCACTCATTCCTACTAATACACTATTCTGCAATGTTATTTTTATTTTATCAACAGAACAAACTAACAACTTTTTTATAACTTTGCACGCTGTTACATGTAAACATTGTTTACATGGCAATATTCAAGATTCCGTGCAAACCAAAGACAAAGATAATATCTTTTTTGTTTCGCACACACGTTAATAGAAGTAAATAAAAAATGAGCAACAACATTGAACGCAAAGTTCCCACCGAACTTGGAACCGAAAAGATAAGCAAACTGCTGATGCAATATGCCATACCCGCCATCATTGCGCAAACAGCGGCATCGTTGTATCACACGATAGACAGTATCTTCATAGGACATATACCTGAAGTAGGAGCACTTGCCATCTCGGGCCTTGCAACAACATTCCCATTCATGAACCTGTCGGTCGCATTCGGCGCAATGGTGGGCGTTGGTGGAGCCACACAGCTGTCGGTGCGTTTAGGACAGCGCGACTACGATTCGGCAAAGACCATATTGGGCAATCTTGTGACACTCAACATCATTGTTGGAGTGCTATTCGCGGCAATATCACTGATATTCCTCGACCCCATACTCTTTTTCTTCGGTGCCAGCGATAGCACACTTCCCTACGCACGCGCCTTTATGGAGATTATACTATACGGCAACATCATTACCCACCTCTATTTTGGTATCAACGCAGCACTAAGAGCATCGGGACACCCCAAGCAGGCGATGTATGCAACCATACTCACAGTGTGCATGAACGCACTGCTTGCACCGCTCTTCATATATGTTCTTGGCTGGGGCATACGCGGTGCTGCCGTAGCAACCATTCTGTCGCAGCTAATCACCCTATTGTGGCAAATAAGACTGTTGAGCAATCCCAACGAGCTTTTGCACCTGCAACGCGGAATATACAAGCTGCGTTCGAACATTGTAAAAAGCATACTTGCGATAGGTATGTCGCCTTTCTTCATTAATGCAGCAGCCTGCATTGTGGTTATCATTCTGAACAAAGGGCTCAGAAACTACAGCAGCGACGGAGACATGTCCATTGCAGCATACGGCATTGCCAACCGCGTACAGTTCATATTTGTTATGGTGGTATTGGGCCTCACACAAGGCATGCAGCCGATAGTGGGATACAACTACGGAGCAAAGAAATTCCTGCGTGTAAAGGAGACACTCAAGCTCACAATAATATGGGCTACCATAATAACCACACTCGGCTTCGTCATTGGCGAGGGCATGCCCGAAGCCGTTTCACGCGCCTTCACCACCGAGCAGGCACTCGTTGACAGCTCGTCAAAGGCAATGCGCATAATGTTCATCTTCATGCCCACCATTGGATTCCAGCTTGTTACAACAAACTTTTTCCAGAGCATCGGCAAAGTAAATAAATCGATATTCCTGTCGCTCACACGACAGATACTGTTTCTTATGCCGTTACTTGTCATATTACCTATATTCATGGGTGAGGATGGCGTATGGTACAGCATGCCGATATCGGATATCACAGCAGCACTGCTTACTGTGCTGTTGCTTGTGATGCAGTTCCGCGAGTGGAAGAACGAGAATATAAACCTATAAAACGAGATAGACAAAATGGAAAGATTTGTAATTTCGATAGGCAGAGAGATTGGCAGCGGCGGTAAAGAGATTGCCGAGAAACTGGCCAAGCGCTTGAATGTTTCGGTGTACGACAAAAAACTGTTGGAGATAGCCGCACAAGAGAGTGGATTGGATGCTGCAACCTTTGAGAATGTCGACGAGCAGGAGTCGGGCTCGTTCTTGGGTGGCATGGTTGCACTGCGCAACGTACTTGCCGGATACTTCAACGCAGACAGCTGCATGAACAGCGATGCACTCTTCGGCATACAGAGTGAGGCTATACGCACAATCGCCGAGCGTGAATCGTGCATCACAATAGGCCGTTGCTCCGAGTATGTGCTACGCGACCACCCCTGCATGATAAGCATCTTTATAACAGCCGACTGCAACGACCGCATACAGCGCATAATGCAGAAAGAGGGATTAAGCGAGGAGAAGGCACGCGAATTCATGGAGCGAGGCGACAGAAAACGCAAATCATACCACGACTATTACGCAACAACCCAGTGGGGTGTTGCACACAGCTACGACCTGTGCGTAAACTCATCGCGCTTGGGCATTGACGGCACAGTCGATTTCATATATCAATACATCAGGAGCAAGCTAAAAATAGAATGAAGAGAATAGGCATTCTATCGGACACACACGGTTATTGGGACGACAAATATCTGATACATTTTGCCGACTGCGACGAGATATGGCATGCAGGTGACATAGGTAGCAACATAATAATAGAGCAACTGGAAAGTTTCAAGCCTGTGAGAGCCGTATACGGAAATATCGACGGTGGCATCATGCGCAAGCTCTACAAAGAGAAACTGCGTTTCAGAATAGAGGATTGCGAAGTGGTGATGAAACACATCGGTGGATATCCCGGCCGTTACGATGCATCGATACGCGAAGAGATATACTCACAGCCACCGCAGCTCTTCATCTCGGGACACTCGCACATTCTGAAAGTCATATATGACAAGAAGATTGACTGCCTGCACATAAACCCGGGAGCAGCCGGCAAGCAGGGGTGGCAACAACAGCGCACACTGATAAAGGTAACAATAGACGGCAAAACATTCAAGGACCTTGAAATAGTAGAACTGAAATAGTCAACGGCTATTTCAGTTCTCTTCTTCTTATCTGCGACTTTAGTTTGTTCTTCAGGAAACGCTTTACCTTCTTACGTAGCCTGAACGAGAGGAACTGGTACATACAGAAATCGAGATCAACACCACGTTCAGCAGAATACTTCAACATAAAATTATAGAGATGCTCGGTAGAGAGACCAAACTGCTCGAAACTGCGCATTGTATCCCTTGTCCAAGGCACACGCCCGAAACGCATTCTGTTTATATCTGTGAGTGCAAAGTCATAACAGTTGTTCTTTTTGTTATATAAATAGAATATATTGCCCGGATTGTAGTCGAGAGGCAATATCCTTTTCTCTTGCAGGGATATGGTAAAGTATATGAATGATGAAGAGAGTTTCTTAAGTTCCTCTTGCGTATATTCCTCTACATTCAAATGTGAAAGCAACGGATAGTCGACATACTCGGTTACAAGATAGCCCGTATGAAAAAAGCCATTCTTCTTAACCTCGATATAGGCCACCGGAAAAGGAGTCTTTATCCCCTTCTCAAGCAACAGCATCGCATATTCATATGCCCTTTGAGCCTTACTCTTACGGAAGAACGTATATATAAAGCAATTGGCAAGTGTAGGTCGCTTGAACTTCTTTATAACATAAGGTTTACCGGCCAAGGTTACCTTTTCGACCACATTGCGATTATTGCAGAATACCTTATCGGGGGAATATCCCTCTTTCATAATGCGCCTCAGCTCCGATTCCAAAAAACCGTAAGCAGGGTGTAAACAAATCTTCATAATGTTTGGTGTTTATGTTGCAGATTGCGCCATGCAGCGCAGAAAACTTTTTTCAGAAAAAAAGTTTTCTGCAAAATTAATCAAAAACCCATTCTTTACAAGCAGACATAACATATTTAACAAGCTATTAACTTTTCTTAAATATTCAGGCAAAAGATTACCGCGCATCAGACTTCAGCATTATATAATATATTACATTGGATTTGAAAGTTATGAATTATTGTTTCGGATTCAAAACCCAGACACTCATTCTGCAGCGGATAACATATCCGCTGCATCACAAGACTAATTTAAAACGAGGCTTCGGATTTGCAATCCGAAGCAATACGAGTTGGGGATTTGCAATCCCCTAAATAATCATAGGGTTGTAAAAACCCTCAAGCAATTCGATAATCCTCTCTTTAAAGTTCTCGGTATTCCGAACGATTGTACTTTCAGTTAAATTAAATTTAAAGTTACTCTGCATAGCAAGGGAACTGTATATAAAGGTAATTTTAAAAAGGAACGACACATTCGAAATTACAGCGTAGAGCCCTGATTGATGCAGGGAATAATGCGAGGATGTTTGAGCATAGCGAGTTCCGAAGCATCCTGCATCAAGCAGACAGGCTTGCAGCGGCAAGTTTGCAACGGCTGAATAATGTTGCTTGCAACTTATGAACAGAAGTTGCAAACGACTAATTTATTATGTGTCGTAAGTTTTGCTCCTTTTGCGACCAAAAGGTGAGAAAATATATCCCTTAAAAGAGAGTACTGCTGAAAATGATACCGAGAAGACGATAGATAGTGTATAAGAAAAATTATTTTCTCGGGTTACAAACCCTTACACTCATTTTGCAGCGGATTACAAATCCGCTGCATCGCTGAATATTTAAGAACTACGGTTGTCAATCTTATTATTTCGGGTTACAAACCCTTACACTCGTTTTGCATCACTACGCTATACCTTCATAAACCTTTATATAAACAAAAAAAGTGGAGAGCAACTGCTCTCCACTTTTTTTATAGTATGGTATTCGTCAATTACTTAACAAGTACCTTCTTACCGTTGATGATGTAGATGCC
>CAJGCJ010000061.1 GCA_904501775.1 uncultured Bacteroidaceae bacterium
ATCTGATTCATATATTGCGGATGAAATATTGCGACAAGCTCGCGCAACAGTATGTCGGGACGGAAGGGAGTCTCGGCGTAAAACCGTTTATGGGAAAGGTTGCACACATATATATTCCGTTCGCGATAGGGCTTGAAATGGACATATCCGGCATACTCGTTCTTCAGTGTAGAATAACGTTTCTCGTCACCTGCATATTTTATAAGCCAAAAATCGGCATCGGCAGCCTTGTCGAGCACCGTTTCGAAAGATAGTGGCACAGAACCCGTCTGTTTCCACGAAGAGAAGATATAATCGGAACCGGCATCACTGTAGATGCGACCGATGGTACTACTGCCACCCGGGACATACCATGCCGAAGCTGTCTTAAGTTCGCACATCAGCGTGGGCCGATTGGCTATCATTGCAACACTATCCCTTAATGCCATATAACTGCTCTCTACAAGCGAAAAGAGAGAATCGGCCTGTAGAGCCTTTCCAATAAGACGTCCATAGAAACGCATCCACTCGGCAGCTGCAAGAGGCGAATTTTCCATATACTCGGCACACTCGACAAGCGGATATGGAAGTTTCTCGAGTTTGCCGTATCCTCCATTCTCGTATGGCATAACCCACACAGCCTGCGGTGACAGCTGCACAACCATCTCCAAATCCACATTCAATGAACTGCCGCAATCAATAACGGCCCCGCTATTAAGAGCCTCAACAATAGGCTCTTGTGTCATATATTGAGCCTCACAGACACCTTTTACTATATCGGCACAACCCAAGTCACACACAAGTTCGGCATGCACGGTCGATAAAAGAAGTATCGAATCGAGTGGTACACGAAGTGTTGTTCCTGCAGGAAGCTGCTGCGGCAACTCCTTCGATTTATCCACAAGTATATATCTGTGCAGAAGGCTCTCTTTCCATGGGTTCTTTACATCGACAACGGTATACTCCCCGCACTCGACAATAGACAACAGCGAAGCATGTCGCAACTTCAGAGTGTCACCCGACATAGGCTTACAACCGCTCACACCGCCACGGCAGGCAGCTATAGCTATTACAAGGAGCGCTGTTAGCAGCGCTCCTATAAATCTATATATGCTCTTACTTATATTCAAATCGTGCACCTGCTGTATAATATCCAACTTCAAACTCACCTTTCTGAGTGCCATCAATAGCAAAGACCTTCATTGTTCCAAGCACACCATACTCGGCATATCCTACAAATATATCACCATTATCGGGATTTACCGACAAAGAATTGACATTTTTCATTGTTTCGGCATCGAGCACTTCGCTACGCTCGCCGGTAACTACATCAAGAGCATAAAGCGGCGAAGTCACATAACCATTGACTTCATAGCTCCAAGCGTTGTTCACATAATACAATGTATTCTCATAGGCAGCAAGTGCCGAAGCTGCAAAACCCAAAGACTCGCACACATCTCCATCAGGAGAGATACGATATACAGCCGAGGGTATGTCGGAATAGTTTCCGCTATCTATTATATACACCTCACCATTGCACAGCACACTTGATGTATAGGGGTTTACCAACTCCCTTGTAATAGACTCGCCGTTATGAAGGTCTATCATCTGTACCGTCCCATTGTAGGCATACAGGTCGCCGGAGTTGTTGACAACAAGATAACCATCAATGTACGATATACCCTCGGGGCGTACACCTACGGGAATTTTCTTTATAAAATCGGCAGTAACAGCATCGTACACATATACATTGCCATCATAGTTTGTCATATACACATTATTGCCATCGGTTGCCAGCATACGGGGCGAGGCACCCTCTTGAGTGAACATATAGGGGTCGCGTATACGCTTGCCATTCTCGTCAAGCACCTCGAGTTTTTGCGAACCGCTTAATGTAATGAACAGCCTGTCCTTAATCCAAAGCATATCCTGTGCAAGGTCACCCAAGAGCGAGCCGTTCTGCAAGGCGAAGATATTCGCCTCGCTGTCACCTGCAGTTGCAAGCCCTGTAGTGAAGTCATAGTACTGGACACTTGCATCGTTACCGCCCCAGTTACCGGTATTAACGACATAACAACCCTTGCCCGATGTAACACCACCGCCATCATTGTTACCATTATCGTCACTCTCGCACGATGTAAAAAGCAGTGCCACTAAGGCCAATCCATAGAAAAGGTGATTCTTTTTCATAACATTTTGTTTTAAATCTTCAAAGTTGCAGTAATACGACAGTTACAACCCGGCATAGGATAGTAACGTATAATCTCATAGTTAATGTCAGCAATGTTAATCGCCTCTATCTTTGTAGACAAAGTAGCATTTGCAATCTTCCAGTCGCGCGACAACCACAGCGAGTGGTCGAAATATGGGTCAACCTCGGTTGATGGTATATTCTGTGCCAAACGATAGCGTTTGCCGCTCCATATAAGCGAATATCCGAAATTCACAATTGCGGTCTCAAGGGCTGCAGAAAGCGAGCCCGAATGACGCGGTGTATATACAATCTGGGAGCCTTTGAGCTGCGAGCCGCCGGTATCGTCAACCGCACACATATAGCTGTATGACGAGGCAATCTTCAACAGGCTGTGTGCTGGGAGATTTATTGTTCCCGATATATTGATGTCGGCACCCGACAGCTTTACATCGTTAACATTGCTCATTTTCCATATAAAGATACCGGGAACTGCTACAATCTTGTCCTCGACACGCCCATAGTAGCCGTCTATTGAAAAGAGCAGATTCCCTGCCGCATTGCCACTGCTCATGTATGATGCACCGATGTTTAACATGCGGCTTTTTTCGGGACGCAACTTATAGTTTCCGCTCTCGCGATAGTAGAGATCGTTGAAGGTTGGCATACGGAAAATCTCTTTATAAGAGAGGCGCAGGCTGCTGTTCCTGCCGAATGGTGAGCATGAGAACGACAACGAAGGGGAGAAACGGCTACGATCGGGGGCAGCCTCAGCATCCCTACACCATTCCGATGCGTAGCTATGCAGAAGCGATGCTGTTACCGAGAAGAGACTATTGGCAACACGCATGCTTACTGCCGATAACAATGATATACGCTGCGGAGACGAAGGCATGGTGTTATGACGGTTTGTTGTCTTCAAATTATTGTAGAAGAGTTCTTCGCTATATGCAAACGACAAAATTTCTGTTGGTGAATAGGCAACTGTATAAGACAAATCGGTCTCGTGCTGATTATATTCATTAATGGTTTTTAATGTTGGTTGCTTATTCCTATTGTATTGATAATTATGTTTCAGAGCAGCCTTCATTCTTATCCCGGACGATGGAAAACACTCATAGAAGAGCTGTCCGAAAAGGTTTCTGGTCGTGAGCCTCTCACTACTTATGGGATTATCTACTATCACGCCTCCGGGAATACCCTGCGACGAGTTATAAGCATATAATTTTGCTCTGAAAAAATTCTTTTTGTTGCCGTTCCATAAGAAACTGACATCGGCACGCAATGTCTCAATATCGGAGTTTATTCTTTTTCCATTGATCCGCTTTTCGGCATTCTCAATATCGAAGTCATAGGCACCTTGCGACGATGTATAATCGGCAAAGATTGTACTACTCCACCCCTTGCCCAACGAGCGTCCGAGCATTATATTGGCTGTATAAGTATCGAAAGAGCCGGCACGCAGGCATGCCTGAACGACATTCTCACTGGACATGGATGTTTTTATGGAGAGTGCACCTGCAGATGCCAACATTCGTGCCGGACGGTATATATCGTCACCATCGCCAATGGTCAGCTGCAACCCCTCGAGATTATCTGTCGAGAAACGTCCAAGGTCAACCATTCCGCTTTGGCAGTCACCGACAGCCACGCCATCGAAGAAAACAGCCGTATGCTGTGCACCCATTCCACGCACCGAAACAGTTTTGAGACCACCTACACCGCCATAGTCCTTGACAGTGATTCCGCTCATAAACTTCATGGCATCACCTACATTGGTGACGCCCAATTGCTTCAGTTCATCACCCGAAAATTGCTGCAACGGCACCGTACTCCCTATCTTGGGATAAGGGTTGTCATCAACAAGTAATGTATCAAGAACATACAACAGACTATCGGCTTGTGCACATACATGACAAGGGTATACAAATAGGGACATCAGCCCTATCAAACAGGGTACAACAATGCGAATTACACGCATATTAAAAATATAGGCATACAACAATGACCCGTACTCTTCCTCGAAAGTAATGTGGGCAATTGACTCGTTTTGCAGGTCTTCTGACTTACCCCTTTCATCCTCCTTCCCGCCCTAAGGCAGTGGAACCATACGATTGGATGAACTTTTACAGAGCTTACAGCAGCGGGACTGTACAGGATTTACACCTGTTTCCCTTTTAATCCTCAATCTCGAAAGAGATATCTATCGGAACAAAACGTGGCTAAGGTAATACATTTTTTTTATTTCTTTGCCTAAATAGAAAAAAAATATGATGATTTGCTTCCAATGCCCATACAACTGATGGCAATGAGTGAAAGTGCGTTATAAACAAGCGCAATAAGAGCATCAACAGAGCGGCTTATGATATTTTATTGAAGACCTGCATCGCGTTTGCCGTTGTAATGGCAGCCACTTCGTCATACGACATGCCATATATCGATGCAAGAGCCTTGACAACCTCTACCACATAAGCACTCTCGTTGCGACGGCCACGATGAGGCACAGGTGCCAGATAGGGAGAGTCGGTCTCGAGCACAATGCGGTTTAAGGGAACTGCACCGGCAAGCACTGTGGGCAATGTGCTCTTTTTATATGTAAGAGCACCGCCTATTCCCAACATAAATCCCGGGAACGTAAGCAACGCCTCGGCCTCCTCGACCGTACCGGAGAAGCAATGGAATATGCCCGAGAGCATACTGCCGCGATGGCCATCCATCACACGATAAAGTTCGTTAAAGGCTTTGCGTGAATGTATTACCAATGGAAGGTTTGCTTCCCGTGCCCATGATATCTGTTGTTCAAAAGCCTCAACCTGCTGATTGCTGTATGTTGTATCCCAATAGAAATCGAGCCCCACCTCGCCTACTGCAATATATCGTTCATCTTGCTGTAGCAAGCTATACAAACAGTCAAGCTGCTCTTTATAATCGTCAGCCACATCGGTGGGGTGCAGACCTATCATCGGATGGCACACTCCAGGGTACTTGTCGCACATGCTGTTTATGGCTGCCACACTCGATGCATTTATGCAAGGAAGACACAGATGCTTGACACCTGCTTCAAGTGCACGCGCAACAACAGCGTCGCGTTCATCATCAAACTCCTCGACAAACAGATGCGTATGTGTATCTATCAGATGTGACATGTTATAGATATATGCTTCAGGTTATTCCTGTGTATCCTTTGCCTTACGGTCGCCGCGTGTGTAATATATCACACCATAGGATGCACAGTGTTTAATTCTTTCGGAGGATTCAAGGGCCGAGAATTTTGCTTCAATCTCGCTCCATACGTCGAGGATTATCTTATCACCCTCGGGACGCATCCCTGCTATATTGCGCAAGGCATCAGATGTTCGTTGCTGCAACATCTGCTGCTGACGGTACATCTGTCTGAATGTTTCGAACTCTACCGACACACGACCCATTGTGGGATTGTATATGGGCACACCGCCTTCGGCCTGACGACGTCGCTCGCCATCTATTATACGCTGCCCCCATTCGAGCACAGCAGTCTCGGATAGTAGATTAGGAAGAGAATCCTCGTTCTCGGGCAGTCCGTAATAGGCACGTTTGGCACGCGCAATCTCGCCGCGCATTATCGACATGCTGAGTACCTGTATAAAGTGCGACACATACATACGGGCACGTTTCAAGGCTGCTTCGTATCTTTGATTACCCCTTTTCGACGATTGCTCGCTCACGCTCTTCTTATATATATCCACTTCGCGGACGAACCTTTCAAGGAATGTTTTAGCCTTGTAATATGTGTTGTGCGAGAGTACATTCATATATACTCCATTCTGCACACTGCTGTCGATAGCCATACGAAGGGTACGTATGCGTGCTTGGTCGGTCTTGGGTAGTCGACGATAAGGCATACTGTGCTATCAGAGATTTCTATTCAACAGTGAATCGACAAAGCTCTTTAGGGCCACTTTCCTCTCGGCTGGCACTGACACTGCATCAATATAGGAATCGCACTTTGCAAAAAGTTCGTTTATACGCTCTTGGCATACCTTACATATATCAAGTTCGTCGTAAACAGCCTTGATTGCAGCAATCTTCTCCTGCTCATCGAAACTCTTCTTTGACATCCACTCTTTTATTACAGCACGCTGCTCGTCAGATGCCAGTTCCATTGCCTTTATCAAGAGGAAAGTCTTTTTATTGCATACGATATCGCCACCAATCTTCTTTCCAAATACTTCGACATCACCGTATGCGTCGAGCATGTCATCCTGCAATTGGAAGGCCATACCCATTGTCTCGCCATACGCATACAGGTTGGCAAGGTCACTTTCACTTGCTCCGGCAAGAATACCACCCATTTTAAGGCATGCAGCCATGAGCACAGAAGTCTTTAGACGTATCATTTCGAGATACTCCTCTTCGCGAACTTCGTCGCGTGTTTCGAACTCCATGTCGAATTGCTGACCCTCGCCAATCTCCTTTGCTGTAGTGGTAAAGAGATTGAGCATTCCGCGCAACTTGTCATCGGGAGATTTTGCAATGAACTCATATGCAAGCACAAGCATTGTATCGCCCGAAAGGATTGCTGCATTCTCGCCCCATTTGGCAACCACAGTGGGTTTTCCTCGACGGATATCGGCGCAATCCATCACATCATCATGTATAAGGGTATAATTGTGGTATGTCTCCATTGCTACGGCAGGATACAATACATCACTGACATTATCTTTATACATATTATACGCCATTAGAAAGAGTACAGGACGTACACGCTTTCCGCTTTGCGACAATGTGTATGTTATAGGAATGTAGAGATCCTTTGGATGACGCTCTATCTCAAGATTCTGAATAAACTCGTTTACTTTTTCCCTGATTTGTTCCCAGCTATACATAATGATATAATTTTGTTTACTGAATTATTCTGTTGCCTCATTTCTGATGCCAAATGCAGCACCTGAAGTGTATTATCGCAAAATTACAATAAAGAAACGGATATTCACACCTACATGCGGATATAAATTTACAAAAATGCGCAATGGGCACTGTCAAGCCCTACAAATAGGATATTTTACAGCGTCAATATGCCAAAGCCAAGTATACACCGTATCACTCCACCTGCCAAGGAGGCAGTGTTTTCCATTCAGACACTCCCTTGCCATTTATTGTAAAAGCCATTACCTGCAACATTTTTTATATGATTTTAAACATTGCGGCATACTATAAAAGCGCCCGATGCGTTTTTATGGTAGAAAATAAAATTAGATGGAAAAATCACAAAAAGGGTGCTCAATTATCGCTTGCAACAAGAAAAAACATTATCTTCGCACTAATAATGCCCTGCGGAGAGATACCGCACCGACAGCCACCATGAATATTATAAGAAAGTTTTTTATACTGTTTCTTTTACTGCCTGCGACAATAATGGCACAAGAGACAAACGCATCATTCAAATTCCTGCGTTTGCCGGCATCGTCGCATGCTGCGGCATTGGGCGGTAACAACATCACCCTGCCCGACGATGATATAATGCTGGCTGTACACAACCCTGCACTTCTTGCCAATATATCGGACAAGTCGTTGGCACTCTCGTACATGACATATATGAGCGACAGCAAAAGTGCCGGTGCAGCATTCAATCTTATATTGGGCGAGCGTTCGTCGGCTGCCATTGCAGCACGATATGTCGACTACGGTTCGTTCGACGGATATACCCCCGATAACATATCAACCGGTGAATTCAACGCCAAGGATATTGAGATGGACTTCATCTACAGCTACCTGCTGGGTGGAAGATGGAGCGGAGGTGTCAGCGGAAAGTTCATATACTCGAAATATGAAAGCTATAGCTCAGTGGCATTGGGTGTCGACCTTGGAATCAACTATTACAACGAAGAGAATGACCTGTCACTCTCTTTTGTGCTGAAGAATTTAGGAGGAGAGATAAAAAGTTTCGAAGACAAGAACCATAAACTTCCTTTCGACCTGCAATTAGGAATCACCAAAAGACTTGCACATGCCCCAATACGCCTGTCGGCAACACTTACCAATCTGCATAAATGGAGTGCCGATGACTTTTACAATGCCGACGGCAGCGAGGACAGCTTCAGCAAACTACTGCTCAAGCATCTTGTATTCGGAGCCGATGTATTGTTGGGAAAGAGTTTCTATGCATCTATAGGTTACAACTACCGAATAAGTCAGGAACTCTCATCGGAGGGAACTGAATGGGACGGACTGACGCTTGGCGCCGGCCTGGCATTGAACAGATTCAAATTCGGAATTTCGTACAGCAAGCTGCATATCTCATCATCGTCACTAATGTTTAACGCATCATACAATCTATAATATAAACTGAAATATGAAAAAAATAATAATAGCGATTGACGGATTCTCGTCATGCGGAAAAAGCACAATGGCCAAATCATTGGCACGCAACATTGGTTATCTTTATTTCGACAGCGGTGCCATGTACCGTGCCGTTGCACTCTACTGTTTGGAGAATAACCTTGTAAGCGAAGATGGCATAGATACCGAGACATTGAAAGGCCGTATGGGTGACATTGAGATTTCATTCATTGCCGACCCTGTAACAAAAAACTCCATAACATTGCTGAATGGAAGGGATGTTGAAAAAGAGATACGCTCGATAGAGGTTTCAAAGGTTGTGAGCAAGGTTGCTGCGCTCGACTTTGTGCGCACCGACATGATAGACCAGCAGCGTCGCATGGGAGAGAGCAAAGGCATTGTGATGGACGGAAGGGATATTGGTACAACCGTATTCCCCAACGCCGAGATGAAGATATTTGTAACTGCATCGGCTGAGGTGAGAGCACAGCGCCGCTATGACGAGATAATTGCACGTGGCGACAAGGCCGACTACAACGAGATACTCGAGAATGTACAACAGCGCGACCACATTGACCAGACACGCGAAGTGAGCCCCTTGCGCAAGGCCGATGACGCACTGCTGCTCGACAACAGTCACATGACACGCGAGGAGCAGGAGGCTTGGTTGATAGCAGAATTCAAAAAGATAACCGGAGAATGTTAAAAATAGAGATAGACGAACAGTCGGGCTTCTGTTTCGGTGTAACAACCGCAATACAAAAGGCTGAAGAGGAGCTTGCAAAAGGAGCCCCTCTCTACTGTTTGGGCGACATTGTACACAACGGCAAAGAGTGCGAACGCCTTAAGCGCATGGGACTCATAACAATAGACCATGCCACATTTGCCGAACTGCACAACGCGAAAGTGCTTTTACGCGCACACGGCGAACCGCCTGAAACATACGAAACAGCAAAGCGCAACAATCTGCAGCTTATCGACGCCACATGCCCCGTAGTATTGAAGCTGCAACAAAGAATAAAGAAGAAGTGGCAGGAGAGCGCCAACGAGGAGCGACAAATCATCATACATGTCCAGTCGGGACATGCCGAGGTGCTCGGACTGGTGGGACAGACACATGGCGAGGCCATCGTAATAGAGAACACCTCGCAGCTCGACAGGATATCAACCGACAAGAATACATATATCTACTCACAAACAACAAAATCGCTCGAAGGCTACAGACAGATAGCAGAAGCCATAAAGGAACGCATAAACAGCGATAAGGAGGTAGAATACTTCGACACAGTGTGCCGCCGTGTATCAAACCGCATGAGCGGCATGAGCAAATTTGCGAGTGAGCATCAGTTGATTTTCTTTGTCAGCGGACGCAAGAGTTCTAACGGAAAGATTCTATTCGACGAATGCAAACGCACCAACAGTAATTCGTATCACATAGAAGGACCGCAAGAGATTGATTTCTCACTCATAGAAGGAGTCGAAAGTATTGGTATATGCGGTGCAACATCTACGCCGAAATGGCTGATGGAAGATTGTAGACAAGCAATTTTAAACTATAATAACAATAACGATGAAAACTAAAATCAAATGCGTCGGTGTACTCACATCGGGTGGCGATGCTCCAGGCATGAATGCAGCAATACGCGCGGTCACACGTGCATGTATCTATCACGGAATTCGCGTAAAGGGTATCTATCGCGGATACAAAGGTCTCATGACAGGTGAGATCAAGGAATTCAAGACCGAGGACGTAAGTAATATCATACAGCGTGGCGGTACAATTCTCAAGACCAGCCGTTGCCCCGAGTTCAAGACCGAGGAGGGACGCGCAAAGGCATACGAAATGCTACAAGAGCAGGAGATTGATGCATTGGTAGTAATTGGCGGTGATGGTTCTATCACCGGTGCATACAACCTTGCACGCGAATACGATATTCCCTGTATCGCTCTTCCCGGTACCATCGACAACGACCTTTATGGCACCGACACCACCATCGGATATGACACTGCGTTGAACACCATTATGGAGTGTGTCGATAAGATACGCGACACTGCATCTTCACACGAGCGTCTTTTCATCGTAGAGGTTATGGGCCGCGATGCCGGTTTCCTTGCACTCAACGGTACAATTGCTACAGGTGCCGAGGCTTGCGTACTTCCCGAGATTGACCCCGAGTTCGAGACAATAAACAAGTTTATTGCCAACGGTCTGCGTCGCACAAAGAGCAGCAGTATCGTGCTGTTTGCCGAGGGACGCGAAAAGGACTACAACATCATGGAGGTAGCTGAGGGCATGCGCGAGCGTTTCCCCGAACTCGATGTACGCGTATCTATCCTTGGTTATCTGCAGCGTGGCGGTAGCCCCACTGCCAATGACCGCATCCTTGCAAGCCGTCTTGGTGTTGCAGCTATCGACGCTCTTCTTGAGGGTCAGCGCAATGTAATGATTGGCTCCCGCAACAACGAAGTGGTATACATTCCTTTCACAAAGGCTATTAAAGTCGACAAGCCCCTCGACCGCGAGGCTGTACGCGCACAAGAAATTCTGGCATCATAACCGATTGCCACGAACAAAACAACAGTATCGGGGTGTTAATATTAACACCCCGATACTGTTGTTTTGTTCGTGGCAATCGGTTATGATGCCAGAATTTCTTGTGCGCGTACA
>CAJGCJ010000062.1 GCA_904501775.1 uncultured Bacteroidaceae bacterium
GTTACCTGACTCTTTGAGTCGGGGCGCAGATAGGTCATCTCCTTACCCTCGCGACGAATCTCGGCAAGCTCGGTAAGGATAAGATGTGACAGGTCAAGTGATACGGGCATATAGTTCTCGGTCTCGTTAGTTGCGTAACCGAACATCATACCTTGGTCGCCGGCACCTTGGTCCATAGGATTCTCGCGTTCCACGCCACGGTTTATATCGGCACTCTGCTCATGTATTGCCGAGAATATACCGCATGAGTCGCCATCGAACATATATTCGCTCTTGGTATATCCAATTTTGTTTATCACTCGGCGTGCAATATCCTGCAAATCAACGTAAGCAGTCGATTTTACCTCGCCTGCAAGCACTACCTGACCGGTTGTTACCAATGTTTCGCAAGCAACCTTCGAAGTGGGGTCGAAGGCAAGCAGTTCATCAAGGACTGCGTCTGAAATTTGATCGGCAACCTTGTCAGGGTGTCCCTCAGAAACTGATTCGGATGTAAATAAGTATCCCATTTTGATAGTGTTTTATGCTCCTGAGGCGCAGATTTATTTTATTGCCGGAGGAGCGGTTAATAATATTCTCTTTTGTCGTGTAAAGAGTGGCGTGGGATGCTTGTATAAAGAAAAAAGCCTGTGGCAGGTGCAGGGGTGTTGCAAGTGTGTGTTGATAATGCCCTGTTCGACACCTACTTTTAGCATTTTTTATCGTGGTTGCAAGCAGCCAAATCTCTCCACTCTTCTAATCGTTTGCAAAGGTAAGCACATTTTGCTTATGTTGTAGCAAAATGTTTCTCTTTTTTGTGTGCTATAATTATTTTTAACTTGTAAATGTGCTATTTACGCTGTTTGTCTGGCAAACGGCTATGTTACGTAATTTCGATAAGGTTTTATTCTGTCGTCGCCAAAAAAGTTTATCTATCTTCGAGAATCTCCAGAAGTTCGACCACGATTTTGTTCAGTGTGGGGTGTAGCATGTCGGGTGCTATGGCAGCCAGCGGCTCAAGCACAAAGCGGCGCCGGTGCATCAGCGGATGGGGTATTGTAAGGCTTTCGCTGTTTACCGTTCTGCTGCCGTAAAACAGGATGTCGATATCGATAGGACGGTCGCTGTATGCACCGTCTGTGCTTTTTGCGGTACGTCCTAAGGTGCGTTCAATCTGTTGTGTTGCTTCGAGCAGCTCTTGTGGCGACAATGTGGTGTTGAAAACAGCTACAGTGTTCAGGAATTTGTTTGTAGAGCTGAACCCCCACGGCTCGGTCTCTATTGTCGGTGCAACGGCAAGGGGATTACCTAATATGCGCGATAGAGCCTCTATCGCGCATATTATATTCTGTTGTCTGTTGCCAAGGTTTGTTCCGAGGCTCAGGTATATTGTCTCTTCTCCCATTAGTCGATGATGAGCATTGCGTCGCCATACAGGCCAAAACGGTAACCCTCTTTCAATGCCACGTTGTATGCGTTCATCACATATTCGTAGCCGCCGAATGCAGCTGTGAGCATAAGCATGGTGCTGTAGGGCATGTAGAAGTTTGCTATCATGCTGTTGGCTACTTGGAACTGGTAGTCGGGGAAGATGAACTTGCTTGTCCATCCGTCATACTCCTTGAGCATGCCGTTTGTAAGGGTTGCTGTCTCCAATACGCGCTGTACCGATGTTCCTACGGCGCATATTCTACGTCCCTCGCTCTTGGCCTTGTTAATGATGTTCACTGCTTCGGTGTCTACACTTATCAAATCCGAGTCCATCTTGTGCTTTGTGAGGTCCTCGACATCAATCTCGCGGAAGCAGCCGAGGCCGGTGTGCATGGTTACATAGGCTGTCTCAATGCCTTTTATCTCCATGCGCTTCATTAGCTCGCGTGTGAAGTGCAGGCCGGCGAACGATGCTGTTACCGAGCCCTCTTTCTTTGCAAAGTATGTCTGGAAGTTCTCGAGGTCCTCGGGCTCTTCCTTGCGCAAACGCTTGAAGTCATCGGGCAACGGTGCCACTCCCAATGCATAGAGAGCCTTCTTGAATTCGTCGTGTGGGCCGTCGTAGAGGAAACGCAGTGTACGTCCGCGCGATGTGGTGTTGTCGATAACCTCGGCTACCATTGAATTGTCCTCGCCAAAGTAGAGCTTGTTGCCGATACGTATCTTACGGGCAGGGTCAACAAGCACGTCCCACAAACGGAACTCCTCGTTCAACTCGCGCAGAAGGAATACCTCAATCTTTGCATTTGTCTTCTCCTTGTTGCCATAAAGACGTGCGGGAAACACTTTGCTGTCGTTGAGTACAAATACATCCTTCTCGTCGAAATATTCGATTACATCTTTGAAGATGCGGTGTTCAATCTCACCGGTCTTGCGGTGGAGAACCATCATGCGTGCCTCGTCGCGACAAGCAGCGGGGTAGAGCGCAATGCGGTCATCGGGTATTCTGTACTTGAACTGTGACAGTTTCATTTGATGAAAATTTGTATAGAAGGCATTGTCCATCATAGGGCTTTATCTGTTTTTGTGGCCTCTTCGAGCCATGTTTGAAAATCTTCGGGTTTTATACAATCTTCTGCTTTTACCTCGCCTATGCGTGTGCGTTCGAGTGATGTCAGGTAGGCTCCGCTGTTGAGTGCTTCGCCAAGGTCGCGTGCCAAGGAGCGTATGTATGTTCCCTTGCCACAGGTGACACGTATTGTTATGTCGGGCAGGTTGTAGCTCAGCAGTTCTATGTTGTCTATCTTAATTGTCTTGGGTGTGAGCTCTATTTCGCTACCGTCGCGGGCCAGCTTATAGGCGCGTTCGCCGTCCACTTTGCATGCCGAGAAGAGAGGCGGCCTTTGCTCTATTGTGCCTGTGAACTTCTCGAGTGCGGCAAGAACCATCTCCTCGGTTATATGTTCGTAGGGGTAGGTGGCGTTTACGGGGTGCTCCATGTCGAACGAGGGGGTTGTAGCTCCAAGCCTGATGCCTGCCACATACTCTTTTGTGTGACTCTGAAGCTCCTCAATGCGTTTTGTGGCCTTTCCGGTGCACAGCAGCAGCACTCCTGTTGCAAGGGGGTCGAGCGTGCCGGCATGTCCTACCTTGAAACGCTTTATTCCATAATGGCGCGACAGGATGTAGCGCACCTTGCTCACAATCTGGAACGAGGTCCACCCATAGGGCTTGTACATGGGTACTATTTCTCCGGCAGTGAAATCCATCATGCAATCTGTAGGTTATGTCCGGTGAAAAGCATTATAAGTATAATGGCACCTACAATTATTCTGTACCATCCGAATGCTTTGAATCCATACTTTGTCACAAAGCTGATGAAGAACTTTATGGCAAGCATTGCAACGATGAAGGCAACCACATTACCTATTATAAGTGTTCCAAGGTTCTCTTTAAGAATCTCCATGCCGTTGGGCTCCATGAAAATCTTAAGCATCTTGAACAGTGTTGCCGCGAACATCGTGGGAACGGCAAGGAAGAACGAGAATTCGGCTGCCGCCTTGCGTGTGAGCTTCTGTGCCATACCACCCACTATTGTCGCCATTGAGCGCGATACTCCGGGTATCATTGAGATACACTGGAACATACCAATCCAGAATGCACGCTTCTCGGTGAGTGCGGTCTCTTCGCTGCCCTTGTTGAATATTCTGTCGCAGTAGAGCATGAATACGCCACCAAGGATAAGTGTCACGGCAACCACTGTCACGCTCTCGAGCATCGCGTCAATCATGTCGCTGAAGAGCAGTCCCAATACGGCTGCAGGGATAAATGCAACAAACAGCTTCCAGTAGAAATCGTACTTGTGCAAGAAACGCTTGAACGCGGTCGCACCCTCGGGTGCCGGGGTGTTGTTGAGCTTGAAGAAACGCTTCCAATAGAGCACAACCACCGATAAAATGGCGCCGAATTGAATGATGAAGGTGAAGGCTTTCACGAATTCGGTACTCTCTACACCCAACAGGTTCTGTGTTATAATCATGTGTCCGGTTGAGGATACTGGCAAGAACTCGGTAAGTCCCTCTACAATAGCAATAATGATTGTTTCTAATGTTGTCATTGTGCTTATTATTTATGTTTTAATTTTTCTCTCTGTCATTTCAGTTTCTTGTTGCCCTTGTGCATAATGGCATATATAACGAATATGAATCCGCCGAAACATATTGCAGGGGCAAGCTTTATTCTTCTGAAACTGAAGATGTCGGGCTCAAAATGAGTCTCGGTCGATCCCGGGCCTGTCATGAGAATGAAACCGGCAATGATGATAACCACTCCAATGAGAAGCAGAATGTAATTGCTCTTTTCGAATGCGAACTGTTTTTTATCCATATCAGAAAATTTGTTTTTTTAAATGAAATAGAGGTCGTTGCCTCGCATGCGCAAGAATCGGTTCACCGACAGGAATGCGCATAACACCGTTATTGTTACACCGAAGAGCATGGTGCCCAATGCCACCAGAGCCAGATGCTCGATGTCGAGCAGTGTCACTATTGCAGGCTCGCGTGTGGCTATTACATACAGCATGCTGCCCAATATGATGTTGGCAAACAGTCCCGACAGCGCTCCAATCCACATGTTCTGTACAATGAACGGACGGCGTATGAAGCCCCATGTGGCTCCAACAAGTTTCATGGTGTGCAGCAGGAATCGTTTCGAATAAATCGACATGCGCACCATGTTGCCAATAAGCGACCACGATATTATCGACAGCAGCACCATCAGCACAAGCAGTGCGATTCCTATCTTGTTGATGTTGCTGTTTATTGCTCCCACAAGGTCTTTATGGTATATGACTTCGGTCACACCCTTGTCTTTCAGTAGCTGTTTCTCTATTTTGGCAAGGCTGTCGTTGTTTGCATACTGTGGATGCAGCGACAGCTCTATGAGTGGCTCATAGGGATTGTAGCCAAGGAACTCGGTAGGGTCGGCACCCAATTCAATTGTTTGCTCCTCAAGAATATCTTTCTTTGAGATATACTTGCTTTCTGCAGTGTATCTCCTTTTGTCGAGCCTCTCCTTGTACTTCTTTATGTTCTCCTCTTCGGTGTCGGCATCGATGATTACCGATACTGTTATGTTTTTGCGTATCTGCCCCGACAGGGAGTCGGCAACAACCAACAGTATTCCCATCATACCCATCAGAATGAGTACCAGTGTGGTGCTCATGTATACGCTGAGTGTCTGTATCTTGAATCCCTTCTTGCTCATCTTCTTTTTCGGAATACATAAATTATAGAACTGCTCGCATTGTTTTTGTCGAACGATGCAATCCAGCCGAGCAGGCCGTTCCACACGCTGCGCAATGTCGCAAACGAACTCTTCTTATATTTTTCGCTTAATATGGATATATAAAAGCCGTCAAAAGGCATTGTGTAGCATCGCTCCAATATGAAATTGTGCTTTTGGGCGATGTTCATTATTGTCGAGGGGGTAAAGTGCCACAGGTGACGCGGAACATCATACGCTGCCCAATTCTCTCCGTAGTACTCGGCGTCATACGACGAGCAGTTGGGTACGGCTACTATCGCAATGCCCTTGTCGTCCAGTATGCGGTGCAGTTCGTCCCAGAAAGCACCGAGCTCCTGAATATGCTCCATTACATGCCATAGTGTCACTACGTTGAAATGTCCGCTCTTCTGCTGCGACAGAGCCTCTTGTGGCAGCACGTCCAGTGCGAACATCTCTTTGGCCGTCTGTCGTGCCTGTTCGCTCTTATCTATAGCCGTAACCGTCCACCCCGCCTTTTTCATCTTGTCGGCAAAGTAGCCTATGCCTGTGCCGTAGTCGAGCAGTCTGCCCTTGCGCAGCAGGGTCAGTCTCTTTACAAGGCTCACCTTGCGTCTGAGCATCATGCCGCGTACAATGTGGAACAGCTTGTTGAGCAGTCCCTTTTGTGTGTTGCTGTGCGAGATGTATTCGGGAGAGGCGTAGTAGGGCGCAATGTCGTTCTCATGGGGAATGCCTTGTGTAAACACAAAGCCGCAGTCGCTGCACTCATATATGTCGAAGAGCTCCCCTGTTGCAAAATGGTCTTTGCAGGTGTGTCGTTTCGTAATTGACTTGCTGTCGCATACGGGGCATGCTGTGTGGACAATTTTATTCATTGGTCGGGGATATCTTTTTATAAAAGCACATTTTACCTAAAATGTGCACAAAAATACAACATTTAGGCTTAAAAATAGAATTTTTCGAGGATTTTTACTCCCTATGGTGTTTATTTTATGCATTTTAATCATAAAAAAGATGTTTTTTTATTATCTTAGCGCAAATTTTTAAACCAAAAAACAACTATGGGTAAATTATATCGTTCTTCAAACAAGGTGATTGCCGGTGTTTGTGCAGGTGTTGCCGAGTATTTCGGATGGGATGCAAAGATTGTACGTCTCATTGCGCTTTTGTGTCTTATCTTCGGTGGCTGTGGTGCTGTAGCCTATGTTATTCTGTGGGTGTTGATGCCTCTGCAGAAAGAGAAGAGCTACGCCGAGCGTCTGAAAGACAGAATCGATAACGGCAAGTAACCGATATCGGATAATAAATAATCAGGCTGACCGGATTCGATCAGCCTGATTATTTATTATATTTTCTCGTTTATTATTCAACCAATTGCGCCAAGAGTGTGGCTGCTGTTGCATCTACAACCCTGATTTTTACAAAGTCGCCTATTTTGTGATTGCCACGGTCGAATACCGCTGTGCGGTTCTGCTCGGTGCGTCCGTAGAACTGCTCTTTTGAGCGTTTTGATATGCCCTCGACAAGCACTTCGTACTCCTTGCCTATGCAGCTGCGGTTCTGCTGTGCCGACAGCTCTTGCTGCAGGGCGATAATCTCGTTCAGGCGGCGTATCTTCTCGCTCTCTTCAATGTCGTCCTTGAAGTGGCGGCTTGCGAATGTGCCGGGTCGTTCCGAGTATTTGAACATGAACGCTGCGTCGTAGGCACAGTATCTCATAAGCGACAGTGTCTGCCGGTGGTCCTCTTCGGTCTCTCCGCAGAAACCTGCAATGATGTCGGTCGAAAGGCCGCAGTCGGGCACAATGCGTCGTATGGCATCTATGCGGTCGATATACCATTCACGGGTATATTTGCGGTTCATCGATTTCAGCATCTCGCTGCTGCCGCTCTGTACGGGCAGGTGGATGTGACGGCATACGTTGGGCTCTTCAGCTATAACGTGCAGTGTCTCGTCGCTCATGTCCTTGGGGTGCGATGTTGTGAATCTTATTCTTGTGCCGGGCGCGCGGCGTGCCACTCGGCGCAGCAACTCGGGGAAGTTTATGCTTGTGCCGTCTTCCTGTATAAAGTTATACGAGTTCACGTTCTGTCCCAAAAGGATAATCTCCTTATATCCTTTTGCTACAAGGTCATCGGCTTCGTTGAGTATGCTCTGGATGTCGCGGCTGCGCTCGCGTCCGCGTGTGTAGGGTACCACGCAGTAGTGGCAAAAGTTGTTGCATCCGCGCATAATAGATATATAACCCGATACATTCTTGCTGCATATTCTCAAGGGGATGACATCGCGGTAGGTCTCGGTTGTCGACAGCTCCACATTCATTGCGGCATGTCCCTGTTCGGCTTGTGCAATAAGTTCGGGCAGTGACAAGTAGCTGTCGGGGCCTGCAACTACGTTGACATTGTATTTTTGTATAAGCTCCTCTTTTACTCGCTCGGCCATGCAGCCTACAACGCCAATCAGGGTCTCCTTGCCACGGCGCATTGCGTTCAGCTGGTCAAGTCGGCCATAAATCTTCTGCTCGGCATTGTCGCGTATTGAACAGGTGTTGAGCAGTATGAGTTGCGCATCTGCAATGTCGTCGCACGCCTCGTAACCGGCTATGCCCAGAATTGAGCCGATTACCTCGCTGTCGGCTACATTCATCTGGCAACCGTAAGTCTCTATGAATAGTTTTTTGTTTTCCACTTTGTTTGTTGAGATTTGTGAATATGTTGCGAAGATACGCAGAAAATTGATAAATATTTTCTTATTCATTTAATAAACTCTCTGATATTTGAAATTTTTATAGAAAAAACCTATCTTCGCAACATAACTTTAGCAATAATCTACTTTTTTATGGATAGAGAACTGTTCCGTTACGAGATGAAGGTGCGCGATTATGAGTGCGACATACAGGGTGTTGTGAACAATGCCAACTATCAGCATTACTTTGAACACGCCCGTCACGAGTTTCTGTTGAGCGAAGGTGTCAGCTTCTCTAAACTGCACAACGAGGGCATCGATTTCATGGTCTCAAAGGCGGTTATTGAGTATAAGGTATCGTTGCGTGGCGACGACCGCTTTGTGGTTGCAATAGATATGAAGCGCGAGGGCGTTAAACTCGTCTGTCTGCAGAATATATACCGTTTGCCCGACAACAAGCTATGTGCAAAGGGACGCATCGAGATTATCTCGCTCAAGGATGGCCGTCTCACCCGTGGCGAAAAGTTCGACGAGCTGTTTACCCATTTTTTTGAAAAATAGACCGATATGGATTTTTTGATAGAATATGCCCCATTGATATTGCTTGGCGTAGCCGTCTTTCTCAAGGTACGTGGCGCCAAGGAAAAACTCGAGAAGAGTGCCCGCAGCGGGCAGCCTAAAGCTATGGGCGAGGTGTTCCCCGAGGTAGAGGTTCCCGCCGGCGACTTGGGGCCTGCACCCACATTCCCCACATTCAAAGACATATTGAACAGGGACAAAAACAGCGATAAGAACTATATGGAGAAGCCCCGCGTGGCTCCTGCCCCTAAAAAAGCCATAGCCGAGGAGAAGCCGTCGCCCTATCGGTCGAATCCGGTGGCACATGACTGCAAACCTTCTCTCTCGACACGCAGCGAAGCAAAGCGGGCATTCATAAGCAGTGAGATATTTAACAGAAAGTATTAATTAAATAAAAGATAAAACATGGCATATCGTATAATGACGGCACAAGAGGCTGCCGAATATATTAATGATGGTGATGGTGTAGGTATAAGTGGCTTTACATTGTCGGGAACTCCCAAGACAGTTCTTCCCGAGGTTGCCAAACGTGCCGAAGAGGCTCATGCAGCAGGCAAACCATTTAAAATAGACCTATATTCGGGTGCTTCAACAGGCGATGCCATCGACGGTGCCCTTACACGTGCCGAGGCGATACGTTTTCGTGCACCATTCATCTCTAACCCAATTGTGCGTACAGCCATAAACGGCAAGCAGATAACATACACCGACCTTCATCTATCGCTCATGGCACAGGACTTGCGCTATGGCTTTATGGGTAAGGTGAATGTTGCCATTCTCGAGGCTGTCGACATTACCGACGATGGTAAGGTGTATCTTACCACAGCCGGCGGAATTGGCCAGACAGTGGCTAACCTTGCCGACAAGATAATAATTGAGCGCAACGTATATCATAAGACAATTGGCCTGCACGACGTTTATGAGCCGGTTGACCCTCCTTATCGCAAGGAGATACCCATCTATAAGGCCGACGACCGCGTAGGCAAGCCCTATGTGCAGGTCGACCCAAAGAAGGTCGTGGGTATTGTCGAGGTCAATATGCCAAACGAGATTGTGGTGTTTAAGGAGCTTGACGATGTGACACGCAAGATTGGCGAGAATGTTGTAAACTTCATCCTCGAGGATATGAAGCGTGGCATCATCCCTGCCGAAGGATTGCCCATTCAGAGCGGTATCGGTAATGTTGCCAATGCTGTGCTCAAGGGACTCGAGGAGTGCGACGGAATACCTCCTTTGTATCTTTACTCTGAGGTACTTCAGGACTCAGTTATAAAGCTCATGGAGCTTGGACGCGTGAAGGCCGGCAGTACATGCTCGCTTTCGTTGAGCCGCGAGTGTCTCGACCATGTATACGACAACCTCGACTTCTTCCGCGATAAACTTGTGCTTCGCCCCAGTGAAATATCCAATCACCCCGAGATAATTCGCCGTTTGGGTATCATAGCGATGAATACCGCTATCGAGGTAGACCTCTACGGCTGTGTGAACTCTTCACACATCTGCGGTACACGTCTTATGAACGGTATCGGTGGCTCGGGCGATTTTGCACGCAACGCCTATATCTCTATATTTACCTGTCCTTCGACACAAAAGGGCGGCATGATAAGCTCTATTGTTCCAATGGTTACCCATGCCGACCACACCGAGCACGATGTCAACATCGTTGCAACAGAATATGGTGTAGCCGACTTGCGCGGAAAGGGACCCGATGAACGTGCCCGACTGCTTATCGAGAAGTGTGCACATCCTGCATACAAGCAGCTCTTGTGGGATTATCTTAAGATTGCAAAGAGCGGTCATGTGAGCCATAATGTAGCAGCTGCACTCGGAATGCACGCGACATTTGAGCGTGAGGGCGATATGCGACTCACCGACTGGAGCAAATTCGTATAACACGATGAAGAAAAAACTTGTAACCGAAATGGGGCGTATGGGGCGCGACGAATTTGTTCGCGCCCATAAGCTGCCATTGACTATAGTACTCGATAACATACGAAGCCTGCATAACGTAGGTGCTGTCTTTCGCACAAGTGATGCCTTCCGTGTGCATCGCGTCTTGCTGTGTGGAATAACCGCCACACCACCGGCGGCCGAGATTCATAAGACTGCATTGGGTGCCGAGGATGTCGTAGAGTGGCAATATTATGCCGATACCATGCAGGCAGTAGAGGCTCTGCGTGCCGAGGGATGCCGCGTATATTCAATTGAACAGGTCGAGGAGAGTATCCCTTTGCAGAGTTTCGAGGTCGAAGAGGGCATCGAATATGCTGTAATTCTTGGAAACGAGGTGAAAGGCGTGCAGCAGCAGGTGGTGGATGCGTGCGACGGCTCTATTGAGATACCGCAGTTTGGAACAAAACATTCACTCAACGTCTCGGTTACCGGTGGAATGGTAATATGGGAGTTCGCCTGCAAGATGGGTTGGGTAAAATAACCCCCAAGGGACACGCGCCGGTGGCAAGGTGGTAGATGTTGACAATATATAAGAAAACTAACCTTTAAACAATACAAACCATGAAACGAGTAATTTATTTATTAGCCTTTGCTGCCTTATTTGCAGCATGCTCAAGCGATGATGACAATACGCAGAAAGGGATTCCTTTCAATGAAACAGAAA
>CAJGCJ010000063.1 GCA_904501775.1 uncultured Bacteroidaceae bacterium
AAGAGAGAGTTTTCATTATAAAAGTTACCTCATAAATAGGAGTGCTAAAAAACGGCATTATAATAAGCTATAATACATTTTAACATATCCTAAACGTGATAATTCATTAGTAAAATATCAGTTATTAAGACTTTTTACTAATTTTGCAAATGGATTGGGGCAACTTTATCCAAGACATATGAGAAAAAGAAGAAGCGTTATGCTTATCTCGAAGTCGGGAACGTAGGAAATTCAAGACTATTCAGAGAGACAAAGCGTAATGGTTTCTCACGCATATAGCGTGGGCTGCTATTACCATACCTCTGAATAAAGGTTATTCCTACGACCTCCGACTTAGAATGTGGCATTGCAGTGCCACGCTTCTTCGTATGAATATATAGGGATTAAATTTATAAAGAAGATTATGAAAAGTGTATTTACAATTGTATGTTTGATGCTTGTCGTTGTCACATCATCATTTGCACAAGAACAACCTAAGTGGATTAAAGAGTTAAACGATTTGCAAGCCCAAGTTAACCAATATCGTCAACAGGAAGATTGGGAAAAAACCTTGAAGGAGATGGATAGAATGAAGAAACTCTTTTATGCCCAACCGGAAACAGAACGTGAGAAACACTTGGGATCAAAAGACATTAGTTCCGGCTTTTACTATAATTACGCTTGCTATTCATCGTTAATAGGAAAGAGATCAAAAGCATTACAAGCTTTTGAAAAATATACGCAATATGTGGTCGATAAGAAAACAGAAGTTAATCTATTGCATATAAATAGCGACACTGACCTCGACCCCATACGAAAGAATAAGAAATTTATTGAATGCATGGAGAAGATAAAGCTATATGGCGATTATGTACAGAAATTAAAGGATGCTTCTTCTTATTGGAATGGAACGACACCTGAAGCAATCCGATTCCGCTATATGGAACCCAATGATTCCAATCTGGTATTTCTCCGACAGCATTACAAACTTGACAGCATAGCTGGTGCCTGTGATGAACTCTCAAAAATCAAAAACTTGTTGCACTGGGTACACGAAGTGGTACGCCATGATGTCAGTTCCTACAACCCTGAAATAAAGAACACTCATGCCATGATTGAACTTTGCAAAAAAGAAAACAGAGGTGTGAATTGCCGTATGATGGCACAGATGCTGACAGAAGTATATTTGTCAATGGGTTTCAAGGCTCGTTTCGTGACATGCTTGCCACGCGACTTCATCAATGATTGTCATGTCATCACCACCGTATATAGCTGCACTTTGAATAAATGGGTTTGGGTTGACCCGACATTTGATGCTTATGTCACAGATGAAAACGATACAATGTTATCCATTTCAGAAGTGCGTTCCCGACTACGCAAAGGCCTGGAGCTGCGTTTAAATGACTATGCCAACTGGAATCATCAGATTAAACAAACCAAAGAAGATTATTTAGACCGCTATATGGCTAAGAATCTGTATTATATAGAATGTATGGAAGAAAGCCGATATAATGCAGAAACAAAGGAAGATGGGCGCACATACAGATACTATGTTCTGATGCCTTACAAAGAATTAGATAAAGAAACTTCCAGCATCAGCCGAATGTCTATTCGTTCTGCCGATGAAGAATGGTTCTGGCAATCTCCTTATGAGAATATGTAATTATTATTGCCGTATAAAATAAAAATCATAGAGTTATGATAAATCGATTGTACCTAATCAGCTGCTTTTTGATGATGGCAGCAATTGTCAAGGCTCAAACAATTAGCGGACAGTTAACAGACGAACAACAAAAACCTTTACCATATGTAAACGTAATCTTGCAAACGGCTGATTCACTATATATAGCAGGTACAGCAACAGGACCGGACGGAAAGTTTGAACTTGCCTTGCACGAAAAGGCAAAGCTGATAAACTTCTCATATATGGGATATACTTCAGTCATAAAAGATATTACTAACGATGATTTAGGAGTAATACAATTATTCCCTGATACCGAACTATTGGGTGAAGTGGTTGTAAAGAGCTATTTGCCGAAAACCCAGGCGAAAGGCGATGCCATGGTAACAACGGTAAGCGGTACTGTTTTGGAAAAAGCGGGTACAGCAGAGAATTTGTTGGATAAAATCCCAAATGTAACCGCGCAGGACGGTGCAGTTACGGTATTCGGTAGAGGAACACCCGAAATCTATATCAATGGTCGTAAGGTAAGCAATCAACAGGAATTGGATCAATTGTCATCGGATAACATAAAGTCGGTGGAGGTGGTTTCCAATCCCGGTGCCCGATATGATGCTTCGGTCAAGGCGGTTATCCGTATCTTTACCAAGAAGGTGGAAGGCGAAGGTTTCGGTTTTGATAATAGAACCGTGGTACGTCATATAGATGAATATGGTTGGTCGGCTTATGACCAGCTGAACTTGAATTATCGGAAGAATGGTTTAGACTTATCGGCCATGGTGTTGGCTGGTAGTTATCACAATGGTAACGACCAGACATTCGTAATAGATACTCACTTAGACAAGCAATGGCGACAGAACTTGGATCTTACTAACCAAAAGGCTGAAAGCAAGAATTTAGAAACTACCTTGACACTGAACTATCAGTTCAATGAAAATCATTCTATCGGGGCTCGTTATAATTATGAAAGAGTGCCTGAGTATCATTGGATAACTAATCAGTTTGCCCAAACCTATTGCGGAGATTTGTTGTACGAAGATCTTCATAGTGTGAATACTATGGTTGAACCAGAAACACATCATAGAAGCAATTTCTATTACAACGGCAAAGTGAAGAACTGGAGCATCGACTTCAATGCCGATGGGCTTTGGAGTGAAACTAGGAACACCGGGATGGCAAATGAAGATATAAGGGAAGGAGTGAATCATGAGGCTGATCGTAGCGTAACCACTATCGATACGAAACGGAACGAACTCTATGCAACCAAGTTTGTGCTCTCGCATCCTTTGGCAAAAGGAACTCTTTCTTTCGGTGCAGAATATTCACATAACAAGCGTAATACAACCTATCTGAATCCGGAAGGTATTATCACAGATGACAATGCAATGATTAAGGAAGGAGCAACTTCGGCTTTTGTAGAATATGCAAAAGCATTCAATAAGTTGCAAGTGCAAGCAGGGCTGAGATACGAGCACGTGGGTTTTGATTATTACGATGCCGGAAAGTTTGTTGCTGAGCAAAGCAAGGATTATAACCACTTGTTTCCATCCATCACATTCAATTTCCCTATCAAGGATGTCCAAATACAGTTGGGATATGCAAGTGACATCAATCGCCCTTCGTATTACCATCTCAGAAGCAACATCACTTATGTAAACAGATATATGTATGACAAAGGAAATCCGTTCCTAATACCTTCCATCACGAATAATGTCACTTTGGGAGCTTCCTATAAATGGATGAATCTGTATGTTGGGTATTCGCATGTGAAGGATGATATAACCAATCAAACCATAGCCTATTCGGAGGATGAACCTACCATTGCCTTACTTACAATGCAAAATACTCCCGCATACGATAAGCTTGTGGCAGCTTTCAATGTTAGTCCAACTATCGGATGTTGGACACCTCAATTAGGCTTGGCAATACAAAAACAATGGTATGAAGGAGAAACACCATGGGGAAAAACAAAATTCAACAAGCCTATTGGAAGTTTTACATTCAGAAACAACTTCATGTTGCCCAAAGGTTTTATTTTAGGTTTAAATGGATCTTGGACGACCAAAGGATATCAAAACAACATCTATTTGGCGGATGACATGATTGATGTGAATGCATCGCTCTATAAGAGTTTCTTGAAAGATAAACTGACGTTGCAACTTCAAGCATACAATATCTTCAATCCTAGACAAGTAGCTACGGTTTATAGTGGTATCAGAGTGCTTCAAAACACTCAAGTGATGCACCGACATATTTCACTTACAGTCCGCTACAAGTTCAATACTTCAAGAAGTAAGTACAAAGGAACCGGTGCTGGTACGAGTCAAAAAAATAGAATGTAAATTTTGATGCTTACATGAGTGCTAATATTTAATAAAGCCATTGGCCTTGTAAAACAAGAAAAAGAATTGCTTTTGTTTCATAAACTAAATAAACAGCTTGTAAAAGATATTTTTATTATTAATTCTCTGTTATATAATAAATCAAAAATAATATATTTGTATTATGTTTAAATCAATCTTTTTTTCACACAACACACAAGGTTCTTAACTTTCTAAAATTTAACTCTATGAGAAATAAATTTATATTACTATTATCTATTATAGGACTGTTTGCACTCTCTTCGTGTGCTTCAAAGAAATGGGTAAAGGTAGACGAGAGTGTAGATGTGCAGGCAATAATGCGCGACAAAATGCCGGAGCTTTACACAAGATATACTAATGGAGAGATTACTATATCTAAGGTTGAACAGAGGGTTGATGACAAAGGTGAGGTTAAATATAGAGTAACATATAAGAACAAGAACAGCAATGACGACGATTTGTATCTGTGGCCTACGATATACATTCCCGGCATGATGGATTAAGAGATCAATTACAATTAAAACAATAAACCATGAAAACAAGCATCAAAGAGATTATCATTGGCAGCATTGCTGTAGCAACTATTGTAATGCCAATAAACTGGTTATTTTTCTATCTCATATACGACAGAGAGCCATCGGCATCATACATCGCCGAATATGTAATTTTTGTAATAACATTGGCTATTATTGAGTACATTGCAATGATAATAAAAAGCCGCAAAAAGAGATAATTCAGGCAGCTGTTACATAAATATAATAAATGTCAAACCCTCAGAGGTTTGACATTTATTATATCGGGATCTATTATCACTTAATCTTATTTACTATTGCGTCGATAACTGCAATGGCTGTAACATTGAGAATATCGCGCACCGAACTCTCGAAATCGATAAAGTGGATAGGTTTGTTAAGTCCCATCTGAATTGGTCCTATCACCTCTGTATCGGGGCTAAGTGCCTGCAACATCTTGTATGAGCTGTTGGCAGCATTCAGGCAGGGGAATATGAGGGTATTTACCTCCTTGCCCTTCAGACGCGAGAAGGGGTATTTATTGTCGCGTAGTTCGCTGTTGAGCGCCACATTTACCTGCATCTCGCCATCTATAAGCCAATCGGGGTATTCATTTTGCAGACGCTCTACCGCTTCGTGCACGCAACCTGCACTGCCACCCTTGTCACTGCCGAAGTTACTGTACGATACCATTGCCATCACCGGCTCGTGGTTAAAGAACTGAACTGCCTTTTTACTGAGACGGGCAATATCTACAAGCGTATCGGTATTGGGGCTACGGTTGATAAGTGTATCGGCAATGAAATATGTTCCTTTCTTTGAATTGAGGATATGCATTGTTGCAAAGTTATTGCATCCCTCTTGAAGGCCTATTACCTCTTTTGCTACCTTGATAGTATTGGAGTATTTGGTATAGAGTCCTGTTATGAAAGCATCGGCTTCGCCTGTCTCAACCATCATCATACCGAAGTAGTTACGCTCGAACATCTTATCGTTTGCCTCTTCGAAGGTATATCCCTCGCGCTGCAGCTTGTCGGTGAGGATTCGTGCATAGCGTTCGCGGCGTGCAGCCTCGCGGTCGTGACGGAGATTTATTACTTCTATTCCCTCGAGACTGAGGTCGAGTTCCTTGGCAAGTTTCTCGATACGCTCGTCGTTACCAAGCAGAATGGGATGACACATACCTTCTTCCTTGGCCTGTACGGCAGCCTTCATCATAGAGGGATGGACACCCTCGGCAAACACCACACGCTGGGGGTTGGAACGTGCTGCGTCGTATATCTGCTGTGTCAGTTTCGACTCACGGCCCATAAACTCGAGCAGATGCTCTTTATAAGCCTCCCAATCGGTGATGTTCTTACGAGCTACACCACTCTCTATAGCAGCCTTTGCCACTGCAGCCGACACCTCGGTGAGCAGACGCGGGTCTACAGGCTTGGGAATGAAATAGTCCTTGCCGAATGTAAGGTTGCTCACATGATACACCTCGTTCACCACCTCGGGAACAGGAAGTTTGGCAAGGTCGGCTATTGCATGCACTGCAGCCAGTTTCATCTCTTCGTTAATGGCTGTAGCAGCAGTGTCGAGCGCACCACGAAATATATATGGGAAACCAATTACATTGTTTATCTGGTTGGGATAGTCGCTGCGTCCTGTACTCATAAGAACATCGGGGCGGCTGTCCATTGCTTCTTCGTATGAAATTTCGGGAACGGGGTTGGCAAGGGCAAACACTATGGGGTCGTTTGCCATTGAGCGCACCATATCCTTTGTAAGTATATTACCCTTTGACAATCCCAAAAATACATCGGCACCAACCATAGCCTCGGCAAGAGTGCTTATATCACGACGCGATGTCGCGAACTCCACCTTCTCGGGTGTAAGATTGGGACGGTTGTCGTAAATAACACCCTTGCTGTCGAGCATTACGATATTCTCTTTCTTTACACCGAGTGCCACATACAACCGGGCACATGAGATTGCAGCTGCACCGGCACCGTTTACAACAACCTGAACCTTAGAGATATCCTTGCCGTTGACCTCAAGAGCATTCAGAAGGCCTGCAGCCGAGATGATGGCTGTACCATGCTGATCGTCGTGCATCACCGGAATATTGAGTTCTTCTTTCAGGCGGCGTTCAATTTCGAAACATTCGGGTGCCTTTATATCCTCGAGGTTGATGCCGCCGAATGTGGGTGATATGGCCTTAACTGCCTCGACAAATTTATCGGGGTCGCTCTCGTCAACCTCAATGTCAAAGACATCAATTCCGGCATATATCTTAAAGAGCAGACCTTTACCTTCCATAACCGGCTTACCGCTAAGGGCACCAATGTTACCCAAGCCAAGCACAGCTGTACCGTTAGATATTACGGCCACGAGATTACCTTTGTCGGTATAACGGTAGGCATTATCGGCATCCTTCTGTATCTCGAGGCACGGCTCGGCTACACCGGGTGAATAGGCCAATGAGAGGTCGGTTTGCGTAAAATAGGGTTTTGTAGGTATAACCTCTATTTTTCCGGGACGTTTGCCTTCGTGGTAACGAAGAGCGTCTTCTTTTGTTACTTTTGCCATATATGTGATTCTTTATTTATCGTTATTAAGTATTCTGTTCAAATGTGTCGCTCTCGACTCCCACGCCAAAAAGTGCGAAGTCATATTTCACGGGATCATCGGGCGATAACTCTCTTAGGTGTGCTGTCAGTTCCTCGACGGTGCGACGATCGTTCTGTTTTCTACCTACAAGCCCCAGCATACGTGCCGTACGTGCCACATGCACATCGAGCGGTATCATCAGTTGCGAGGGGGAGATATCCTTCCACGCACCTATATCCACAATGCCATCGTTGCGAACAAGCCAGCGCAACATCATATGCATGCGTTTACATGCCGATGCAGGCTTGCCGGGCTTGGCTATCGGGTTAGAGATGTGTCTTGTAGTCGCATTGCCGTTTGCCTGAGCCAACATGGTGCGCAGAGTCTCTATTCCGTTCCACATATCCTTGTCAACAAACAAAGACTCCAAGGAGTTGTGGTGCAAGTAAATATTTTGTAATCCGCGACAAAGATATATGAAGTCGCGCACAAAGAATGTACGGTGTATATTGGCTGTTGCATCGAGGCTTTCCCACAACCCCTTCATCACATAGTCGTAGGGTTTGCCCTTCATCATGTCGAACAGCATCCTGTTGCCCGAGCGTATTATCATCTTGCGATTACCCCATGCTATCACCGATGCGAGGATGGCAGCCACCTCTATATCATTTTTTTCAGTGAAAGAGTGGATAAACTGCACCGGGTCGTTGGCAATAAACTCCTTGCAGTTGTATTGCAACACTTTATTGTCCAACATTGCTTTTATCCTATCCATCTACTTCAGTTGTTTATAGTGTTTACGTTGGCTACCGAACCGCCAAAAAAGAAATTATGAATGTTTGTTGCTGCAAACTCGGCCATCTCGCGGCGGCCTTCAACAGTCTGTGTTCCTATGTGCGGTGTAAGTACCGTATTCTCCAGTTCAAGAAGCTGCGCTGTTACAGTGTCATTGAACTCATATACATCGAGCCCGGCACCGGCAATAACTCCGTTTCGCAAGGCATGGACCAAAGCATTCTCGTCGATAAGGGCACCGCGCGCCGTATTTACTATGAAAGCGGTCGGTTTCATCAATGCAAGCGTATCGGCATTTACCACATGATGTGTCTGCGGTGTAAGGGGTGCATTCAACGAGAGTACATCGGATGTTGAGAAGAGTTCGTCCATTGCAACGTAACGCACTTTCAGCATCTGTTCGGCAGCCAAAGAAAGACGGTTACGGTTATGGTAGATGACATTCATTCCACAGGCAGCGGCACGACGCGCAACTGCTGTGCCTATCCTTCCCATTCCATAGATACCCAGAGTCTTTCCATGCAGCGAAGTACCCAAGTTCTTCATTATGCCCTTCACATAATTGCCTTCGCGCTGTTTCTTGTCGAACGATGTTATTCCGCGCATCACGTCAATCATAAGACCGAGCGCAATGTCGGCAGTAGGCTCGGTCACAGGGTCGGGAGTATTTGCGACCAATACATTTGCCGCTGTACATGCCGCAACATCGATATTGTCATAACCGACAGCAAAGTTGGCCACTATCTTCAGGTTCTGTGCCTTACAGAGCAATGCCTCATCAATAGGAAAATTCCACATCGAAAGCACTGCATCGTAGTCGGCTATCATTTCGAGAACTTCGTTATATGTAAAGCTCTCGACACCGCATGGTGGCATCGTTACCTCGAACTCCTTCAATATATCGCGGTATAAATCACCGAAGATATTGTATGTAATCAAGACTTTCGGCTTTCTCATCTATGTAGGATTGTGATGTTTGTCACTCGGCAGCCAGATAGGCATCGAGTTTTGTCATTGCAGCGTGCATTGCCTCATCGACCTCTTTACGTGCCGGGGCAAGCGGCAGACGCAGATTGTTCTGCATCTTCGACTGATGCGCCAGCAATGCCTTCACACCGGCAGGGTTACCGTCGGCAAAGAGCAGCGAACAAACCTCGTCAAATGCAGCCTCGAGCTGACGTGCCTTCTCGCACTCGCCCTGCGCCATGTAATGCACCATCTGTGTAAAGGCTTTGGGATAGGCATTTCCAAAGACTGTGATGGCACCGACGCCACCGGCCTGCATAATGTCGCACACAAGACCGTCGTCACCCGAGAGAAGGTCGAAGCCTTCGGGAGCGCGCTCGATAATCTCTTTAATCTGTGCAAGGTTACCCGATGCTTCTTTGACACCTACGATATTGGGGCATTCGTTAGCCAAACGTATAACAGTGTCGGGCAAAAGGTTTATTCCTGTACGTCCGGGAACATTGTACAGATAGATGGGCAGCTGTGTACAAGCTGCTATTGCACGATAATGACGATAGAGACCCTCTTGATTGGGTTTGTTATAATAGGGAGTTACCGACAGAATGGCATCAACACCGGTGAGGTCCTCGTCGAGAATCTCGTTTACCAATGACTGTGTACAATTACCACCCATACCAAGAAGTATCGGAAGACGACCTGCAACTTTATCTATGACGCACTTTCGAATGTTGCGTTTCTCTTCGAGGGTGAGTGTGGGAGTCTCTGCAGTAGTTCCAAGAACACACAGAAAATCGGTTCCACCATCCAACTGCGCTTGTACAAGGTTTTCAAGTGCTACGTAGTCAACATCGCCGGTTTCAGTAAAAGGTGTGACAAGAGCAACACCCATTCCGGTTAATCTTTTTTGCGTCATAGTTTATGTTTATATTAATTTATGTGACAAAATTACATTAAATTTCGCCAATATCATAAAAATTTCACCTTAAAAATTGTATTTAGCTAAAATTTGCGATAATTCGCAGCTTTATTGCTCCAACATTGCCAAAAAATCATCCTCATTCATCAACGGCACACCAAGTTTCTGTGCTTTTTCGAGCTTACTTGGCCCCATATTATCACCTGCCAAAATAAAGGATGTCGATTTGCTTACACTGCCAACATTCTTTCCTCCGTTCTTCTCAATCATCTCTTTATACTCATCGCGCGAGTGATGTGTGAAGACTCCGCTAATCACAATGCTTTTTCCTTTCAGGATTTCACTGCTACCCTGCAGAAGCTCCTCATCGACCTTTAACTTAAGCCCGGCGGCCCTGAGGCGTTCTATCAGTTCCCTGTTCTTGTCGTTGGCAAAATAGTTCAGCACACTTGTCGCTATTCTCTCGCCGATGTCCTCTACTGCAACAAGCTGCTGCATAGTTGCCGACATCAGCGCATCGATATTGCGGAACGAACGTGCAAGACGTTTTGCCACTGTTGCACCCACAAAACGTATGCCCAAGGCAAACAAAAGACGTTCAAACGGCACTGCAAGCGACGAGTGCACGCCATCGATTATGTTCTCGGCCGACTTTGCACCCATACGCGGAAGGAAAAGCAAATCGGCTGATGATATTGCATAAAGATCGGCCACATCCTTTATCAATCCCAAGCCGAATAGCATCTCAATAGTCTCGGGGCCAATGGA
>CAJGCJ010000064.1 GCA_904501775.1 uncultured Bacteroidaceae bacterium
AAAATATCCCGATTTCATCATTAAAGAAGAGGAGATTATACGCATATTCCGTAGTGTATATTTAGGCAGAAGCATTGTATAGACAATGTAGCACCCTTAAGTAATCATTGCAACATTATCAGTAGATATACTCCTTGTTTTGATTATAAATAGCCACAAAATTATGGATAACAATACCTAAGAGGCAGAATTATATAAAACCTCATCGCATATCAGAGCGGGCTATGTGATTTAAACGGAAAACACCTAAATAATTATAGAGAGTTGTCCCAAAGGACAACTCTCTATAATTATCGCCATCAAACTATAAACATCAATATCACGACTCTGAATGTCGTATCAACGCCCTGTTTCTTGTGACGGTGCAGGTTGATTTACCTTTATTTTGACTTTGTATATTCAACCTTTATTATTTTGTTCTGGGCATCCAGCGATGCTTTGGCTTTATAGCCATCAACATCTACTGCATCGACATCGTCAGCTGTAAAGAACTGGCTTACGAAAATCTTCTTACCCGATTTGTATTTCTGACCGTCATACAGGACACCGCCTTTACCTTTGCCACCTTTAATCTTCAGTGTGTATTCATAGGCCTGCTGCATATCGCCCTTGATACCAACCTGACTACCGCGCATATACTCGGCCGGAATGGTATATGTGCCGTCGGCTGCAATTGCACTCTGGGGAACATTGACCAATATCCAGTTGGGGTTGCCATTCTCGTCAAGCTGCTCAATGGCATTTACATTATAACCATATTTAAGATCGAAGCCGTTCTGCATAAAGCCGGGAGCCGGGATATCCTTAACCTTCAAAGGCTGTGCATAATCGGTTAAGTAGCCCTGCAATGCACTCTCATCTGATGCCAACACAATATCACCATTGAGCTGTGAGGCACTCACTGACACTTTGTCGCCATGTACATCAAGCATCAAGTCGACATATCCGCCACCGTCAGAGATTATACTGCTGCCTCCTGCAGGGTCAAGATTGTTCCAGTCGATCTTGTAACGCATACGGTAGAGTCCTGCCGGGGTATCTGCCGGAATTGTGAATGGAGGCACGCCACTTGCAATTGTATTGCCATCAGCAGTTGTAGTGCCATCACTCTTGTACCATGTGTCACCAATCTGCAATGCATTGTAGCTGACAACTTCACTGCCTTCTGCGGGCGTACCATCTTCGTTGACGCTGTATTCAAATTTACCGTTCTTGTTCCAGTCGACATATACATAAGCATTCATCCATGCACCGGTGTAGTCGTAAGTGGGCTGTACCTTACTACCTGCCTTAGCCGAAAAGACGCTTACAAGTGTATTGTCGGAATACACCTTGCCCTTGGTAGGCACCGAGGTATATGTCACGCCCGAAGATACAAGGCCTACATTGTTGATAGAGCGTTCAGGACGTGTGATTGTAGCATCCTTATCATATATAAGTGTATATTTGTCAGTAGAGAAGCGCTTGTCGGGGTTGTTATCAATGACAATCTCATCGAAATATGCAACCCAGTCGGCATCGTCGGCATGAGGTGAGCGCACATCGGGAACTATTACCAATGAGTAGATATCGACACCGCTGTTTGCGTTCTCCTCCTTTGAATAAGAGAATCCTTTAAAGTTGACCACAACATCCTGCCAACCATCCTTGGGAACAACATTGGTATTAGTAACGGCCCAGAACTGTTCCTCTTCACCGGTTTGCCAGTTCCAGCCATCCTCTACCCTCTTACCCAAGCCGATGACCATGAGACGACTGGCAACAGGTTTATCCTTAAGATATGTCATAATGTGGATATACTGCAACTGCTTTGTCATGCGTATAGGCTCCTTGAGGTTTATCCTTACGCCAAAAGTGTTGCTGCCGAAACGGCTACGCTGCAAGGCCAACACATTGGATGTAGTGTTGGGAGCAACACCTATAGCCTCGTCCACTTTGAGATCGGGGTTTGGTGTTACTGCTACATTTCCGCTGAGAACTCCTGTACGGAACGGGCTCTTTTCCCATTTATCATAAACGGTAATGGATTCATAATCATTGCTGTCGAATGTTATTGCTGTCTGCGCTGAAGATGCGAGGCTAAAGAACATCAACGCTGCTGAAAATAATATATTCTTTTTCATAGTCTTCTGTTTTAATTATCGTGTCGATGTTTCTTAATATACATTCAAGTTAGAGAGCAAAGGACAAGCACGGCTGTCGAGAATTGTTATGCGCAACTTCTTTGCATTGTAGCCGCTATCATAACTATTGTCGGTCTTTCCATTCAAAGGAATGATGCGCTTGTAACCGACTGTGGTTGTCTGCATATCGGGACAAAGTTCTGTCCATGACTCACCGTCGGCACTATACTCAATCTTGAAGTCCTTTATGCGCTGACCCAAGAATACAGGCTCCTGCATAACAAGGTAACGAATTACCTGAGGAGCATCCCATGAGAGTTCAATGGTTGCTGTGAGATTCTCATCGTTAGTACCCCAGTATGTATTCTTGTCGCCATCGGTAATGTTCGCTGCAGCATATTTTCCACCGCTGCGGGTATCGCTCACCTCAACCTTTGCACTCTTCGCAAGATCTGTTGCTGCAGTGCTCTCATCATGGCCATATACAGGAACTGCCAAACGCTCGTGCAACATCTTACCCAGTTTGACCAATTCATTCACGGTATTCTCGGGAAGAACACCGTATTGGTTAGGAGCACAGTTGAGGATAAGGGTTGCATTGCGTCCTACTGTCTCGAGATACATCTGGAAAAGACGCTCGGCACTCTTCATTGTCTCGCCCTGATGCCAGAACCAACCTGCATCTGATGCCTTAGCATCACTCTCGCCCGGATTCCAGAACCAGCCTTCAATGTCACCCTCTTCGCGGATAACTGTCTCGGAGAGGTAGTCTGTCATAGCCCAGTTTGTCTCACCGGCATAACCCGATTCGTTACCGATCCATCGTGCCTCGCCACCGACACCCCACATGATACAGTTAGGAGCGATACGGTGTACACGGGTACGCAAGTTGGGTACATCGTAGTAAATCTCGGGGTCGATGTCGCGGTTTCCACCCTCACCGCCATAATATCCGTCGCCACCACGTGCACCGTCGAACCACATCTCGAACTGGTCAGAACCATATTCGGCCAACTCCTCGCACTGCTTCAGGAAAACCTCGGTAACATATGTGTCCTTACCATAGTGTGCCGAGTTGCGGTCCCAAGGAGAGATGTAGAAGCCATACTTCATGTCATGCTTGCGGCTTGCATCGGCAAACAACTTGGGGATGTTCGCATTGCGTCCGTTATCATTACCGGCCTTCTTGATACTGTGCTCAGTTGTAGATGTAGGCCATAGGCAGAAACCGTCGTGATGCTTTACGACAGCAATACCGCCATTCATACCGGCAGCCTTGACAGATGTAACCCACTGTTCGGGATTGGGCATGGCCAGAGGAGCATATTTTGACTCGGGTTCATTACCATAACCCCACTCCAATCCTGTAAATGTATTCATACCATAGTGAAAGAAGGCATAGAACTCGGTTTCGTTCCACAGGAGCTGTCGGTCACTGGGTACCGGGTGTACCGGCAGCGGTGCATTGTCGGGATTGGCAGGCACCTCGTTATTGAGCTGCAGCTGCGCCGATGCCCCGAAAGGAGCCATCATACCCAACAAAAACAAAGAAGCAAAAAGTTTTTTCATCTTATTTGGTTTTTGATATTTAACAATTTTCAAATCAAGAATTGGCAAAACCGCAAAATGCGGACTTTAACAATTGCAAATATAATCAAATAATTAATTATATAACTAAAGACCATTACAGAAAACTGCAAAAGCCTAAGAAACTCCATAAAATAACTTTGTATTGCAGCACGGCGGCATAGTTCACCACCAATAGATTTACGCCAATACAAAGGCTCACGAGTTATCACAACAAAAAATGCCACAACCTGTCAAAGCAAGCAGTGGCATTGTTTATTTTCTCACAAAGAGCAGTCGCCTCTATTACAACTATATTTGAAGGATTATATTACTGCTCCAATACAGTCACGTTCATCACCACATCTGTCTTGGGACGGTCGCCCATTGAGGTCTCCACTTTCTGTATAGCCTCAACAACCTCCAAGCCCTCTTCTACCTCGCCGAATACGGTGTATCCGCCATCGAGGAAGGGGGTACCGCCCTGCGTGGTATATACATCCGCCTGCTCGGGAGTGAACGATGGAGTGCCAAGCTCTTTGCTCTTCTCTATCGCCATTTTACCCAACTTGTCCTGCAGTTCCATAAGGCCGTTGCGGTCGCGGTTGCGACGAAGGTTCATTATCTCTTCGCGATGCTCCATAGCAAGTGCATTGAAGATGTTCTGCTCTTGCTGCATCTTCATCTGATGTTCAAGTTGCTTAAGTTCGGCAGCTTTGTAGACCTTTCCCCAAACAATATAGAATTGGCTGCCACTACTCTCTTTCGTGGGGTTTACCTCGTCGCCAAGACGTGCTGCACTCAACGCACCGCGTTTATGGAAAAGGGTTGCCGGCTGAATCTCGGCAGGCACATTATAACCGGGGCCACCTGTTCCCAGACTTTTTCCTGCAGGAGCACCCTTACTATCGGGGTCACCACCCTGAACCATAAAATCCTTTATCACACGGTGGAATAATGTTCCGTTGAAGTAACCCTCTGAAGCAAGCTTCAGAAAATTATCGCGAGGGAGAGGAGTCTCATCGTAAAGGCGCACGGTAATGTCGCCCAATGTTGTTGAAATTTTAACTTTTGCCATAGTATTTACAAATATTTTTCTTTACTGACAGTTTGGGCATTCCCAAGATACAACCACTCAAAGATGCCACATTAGCGAATAGCATTAAACAGCCACTCGTTGCTGTTACAAAGTTACCAATTTTCAGCTATACATAACATATATGCAGCCCTCTTTTTGTAAAAGACGAGACATGAGCAACTGTTTACTGATAATTACCAAGAAGAAAACGACAAGTACTAACAAAAGAAATGTAATACTTTTTGTGTGTTGATATTGTGCATCTACTTGAAGAAGTAATGAGAATTACGTTAAAACTAATTCAGTTTTAGTTTGTCTATATTTTTTCATACATTTGATGTAAACATCGAATATTTACTGCACTCGCTGTGAAATATATTCAAGCAAGCTTGATATATCTGGATTCTCCCAACTGCGGCTGCGCTCATTGTGAATTAAAACATGTTTTATTCATTCGCTTGCACGAACTTTCGCTCGTTTGTTGCTATATTTGATAAAACATCGAATATTTACTGCACTCGCTGTGATATATATTCAAGCAAGCTTGATATATCTCGCTCGTTTGTTGCTATCTTTGCATATTAAAGCGAACATAGTAATGAAAGATATAAATAGAATAAAAACTACACGCATAAAACTCCTATATATTGTAGTTAATTCTTATGGTATAAAATGATAAAATGAAACATATGGAATCGGTTTCTAAACGTGAAAAAGAGATATTGCGTGTAACGTGGATTGGAAGTGCTGTCAACTTTTTGTTGCTCGCATTTAAATTTGTGGCAGGTTTTGTGGGACACAGTTCTGCAATGGTTGCCGATGCTGTGCACTCGTTGTCCGATTTTATTACAGATATAATAATTATAGTCTTTGTGCGCATATCGGGCAAGCCGCGTGATCCGGGACATAACTATGGTTACGGAAAATTTGAAACCCTTGCAACTGCAATCATAGGCATGATATTGTTTATAGTAGGTGTCGGTATTATAATAAACTCAATAAAAGAGATTGTAGCGGTATTACAAGGAGCAGTGCTTGAAGCACCCTCGATGTTGGCGCTTACAGCAGCCATTGTTTCAATCATATCAAAAGAGATAATCTATCATTATACAATTTCGAAAGGCAGGGCGCTTGAGTCAAAAGCTGTAATGGCCAATGCGTGGCATCATAGAAGCGATGCCTTATCATCTGTCGGTACAATGGTTGGTATAGGTGGTGCAATATTCCTTGGGCCGGAATGGAGAGTCCTTGACCCTATATCGGCATTTATTGTAGGACTCCTTATAATAAGGGTTTCAATCGGGATTATAAAACCTTGTACAGATGAATTGTTGGAGAAGTCGTTGCCCAATGAGGTAAAGAATAAGATACTCTCAATAATTGTATCACATCAAGATGTAAGTTCGCCTCACAATCTTCGAACACGCCGAATAGGAAGTGATATTGCTATTGAAGTACATATCAGAATGAACGGTGAAATATCACTAAAGGATGCTCACGAAATCACCAAGCTCATTGAGGCTTCCCTGAAAAGTGAATTCGGACCGAATACCTACATAGGAATACACATGGAACCGCTAAAGTGAGTATATCCGTTATGTCGGATGCAATATGACGTTCAGGTGCATAGAGCATTTTCGCGTGTTCTCTTCATGGCGATTGTATAAGTCTGTATTGCAGTTTGTACGCATTGCTAACATTATCGATTCACCGACCAATGCTATATTGGCAAGGAGATAATGTCGTTTATTGCCTATCTTTATTGTATGGCCGGCGGCCTCTGCTGTTCTGAGTAATTTCTTTCTTGTTGATGTATCACCAAAGAAAGTTGCACTGCCTGTGAAGAATGCAGTTCCCGATGGGCTTAATTCAAACAAGATAGGGCCGGCATCAATGTCCAGGCCTATATAACAGGTCTTGTCCCAATATTCCTTTAATCCGGCTATTGTCCCGACTTTCCAGAATAACGATTTCAATTGTTCGTATTGTGATTTCGCAAACTCCTTGTCAATCAGTGACAGATAATAGCAATTCAGTGCCGAATAAGAGCCCTTTACCGGCGCATCTTCAAATTGGTATCCATCGTTGTCAAGGAAGGATACGAGCAATCCGGTTTCATTGTCAATCCACTCTGTTTGAGCTTTGTTGATCCATTTCCGGACTGTTGAATGGTATTTGCCATTGTTCATGTCGGCATACTTGTTCAGAGCCACAATAGCTACCAGCATATCCGGCACATAGATAGCCTCACCCGGGTATGTTGGCAAATTGAACCCATCACTTGCCACCAGTCTGCGATTCATTGCCTCACATACGTCGGTAAGTAACGCATCGTATTTGTTTTCGCCTCCTATTTCCTTATATCCGCAGATCATCCAAGCCAAGTGGCTAAGATACGAAACATGGCTGTTTTCACTATCCAAACTTTCTAATGGGTCTTCATTCCATCTCATTATGTCATAATAGCGTATTTCATATGAGAGCACTATACTTATAAGACTGTCGATATATGATATGTTCTCTTTCTTTGTTTCGGGGTAAAGTTTGGATATGTTTACCAATGACGCCGATAGCATAGAGCAGGAGTATAGAGCCCATTCTCCCTGAAACTGTGCTCCTATGGCCTTTGGCATTTCATTCAACACATCTTCAGGGGTAGTGACAAGCTCCCCAACAAGATAATTGCGCCTTTCAAGGATATCGCTCTTTTCACTATCCAATGAATAGTGTTCCTGACACACCCAAATGACGCTCAAGAACTTCAATGTTAAAAGGAAAACTATCAATATTGTGTTTGCAATAGCTCTTCCATGTTTGAACCTTTTAAGAATCCTTCTTGAGCGTTTTCGGAAAAGTTTAACACATAAGAAACAGATGAATCCATAAAGAGGCAGGAATATCACAAACCATACAGATGGAGTCAGGTAATCTATTTTTAAACATAAGATTATTGCTGTTGCCAAGTATAACAGATATGGTGAAAGAATCCATTGAGCACGTTTTGCTCTATCTACCAAATTCCAATATATGACATAAAAAGATGTGTATAAGCACATCAACACTATTGTACCGGTAGCATACTCATAATTCCATAAATATGGCATTAGAAAGTATAGGAATATTTGCAGAACGAGCCATTTGCATATCCCTAATGTAGAATGAATACATTTGACAAAAAAATCTTCAGACATTATCGTAGCTTTTTACAAATATAGCAACAAACGAGCGAGATATATCAAGCTTGCTTGAATATATTTCACAGCGAGTGCAGTAAATATTCGATGTTTTATCAAATATAGTGACAAACGAGCGAGATATATAAAGTTTACTTTGAATATATCAAAGCGAGTGCAGGCTATTTTCGAGGTAAGCCTCAAAAATAAGAATTTATATAAGCCAAATAATGAGAGAGTTTTTTCACACTAAATTATTTTATCCATTTTAATTACTCTGCTAAACTTGTCAAAGGAAACGAAAAGAGTTATATTCGCAACCAACAATAGCCATGCCCGTATATCACCAATACCCAATCAATATAACAACAATTTGTGCCATATGCAAACCAAACAGTTTGACATAACCCCTACAATATCTTACGAACAAGGATATGCAATACGTGGTATTGCAATGTTAACAATCATATTTGCTCATGCAATGAACGAATATGAGTTCTACAGTTCCACAACTTCCGTAATATTACTGATACCAATGTTCGGCACACTCGGTTCAAGCTTATTCTTCTTTATGTCGGGATATGGTATATACTGTTCACTATATAAGAAGAAAGATAATTCAAATATAAGCAACCTGTTGAAACATCTGAAGAAGATTATAACACCCATTATCATAGTATACATTATAAACTCTATAATACTACCACAAACACTATCGTATAATGACATAACAATAAGCCATAGGAATGCATTCACGCTCAGTTTGCCCGAGGGAACAGATCTTTGGTTCATAAAAATAATAATATTCAACTATATAACAACATTCCTACTGTTCAAACTCTCGGAAAGAACAGATTTAAGGCTTATATACCTAACCATTACCCAAGTAGCCCTTGTTTCTATTTTATACATGTGCAAAGCCCCTGGATATTGGTATATATCTAACCTCTGTTTTGTATTTGGAGCGTTACATGCAATACATCCTATATTCAAAAGGAATTATATAGCAACATCTATACTACTGTTTGCAGGGTATTACATATGCATTATAAACAATATAGTATCGGCACCTATACAAATTATTGGAAATATAGCATTCTGCATAATAATGGCAAGCATTTTTAACAATACAAACAAATGGCCCGGATGGTTACAATTTATAGGTAAGAACAGCCTCCTATACTATCTCTTGGGCATCCCGGTTATGTGGCTTATACCAAGCAACAAGATGTATCCTATTTTTTATTTTATAGCAAATCTTGTATTTACATCCACTACAGTTATTACTTACAAGAGATTTGAAAAAGCGGCAACGAAGAAAGAGAAAATAGATTAACTACAAAAGCAAGTTGTATAAACCTATGACAAACGAAACGCCACTATTAAACGACCATAAACAAAGTTGCGGTTTAGCGAGCGCAGAAGGCAAGCCTGCTTGCATTATGCCGAGCGACAGCAAGTTCGCCGAAGGCAACGCTGAGTACCCGCCTATGCATAGCGAAGAGTTTGACATATAATAAACAAAAACCACGCTATAGTGCATATTATTGATGCACTATAGCGTGGCTGTTGATTTGGTATCTATTATTGTATCTTCTGCATAATACTTTGCGTACTCATAAACTTGAAGATTCAATAAATTATTTTTCCCATCTAACATTTCTTTTGAACACTTCAATATACTTTCCTTGTCCACCTATTATACAATTAGCTTCGCTTACATTTCGTGTAACTATGGAGTTTGCCGACACTATAACATTATCAGCAATAGACACCCCTTTTAATATCATATTTTTACAACCTATCCAAACGTGATTTCCTATATTTATAGGTCTAGGGGAATTGAGTACAATATTGTTCGTATCAAATATTTTATGGAAATCTGTATCCATAACCAGCACATTCCACGACAAGAGACATTCAGAGCCGAATGTAATTTCTTTTTGACAAATAATTTCAGAATTACCAGTTATTATAAAACCCTTACCCAATGTCAAAATTCCATCCTTACCAACACTTATTTTACTTCCTCTTCCAAAACAAACATGCCCTTTAATAACCAAAGTACCATTCAATTCCCACATAGTCCTTGAATACAACAAATCTTGAGTACCTAATCCGTGCGGTCCAAACTTCATCATTCCAGTTCTAACAGGAGCGTCTATTAAAATGTCACCTCTCATTTTGTAGAGTAGAGTTCTCTTATATATAAAAACAGGCATACGCACTGCCGTCTTAAAAGGGAAATAATGAAAATTAAAATATACAGTTTTCCATAAATTGATTTTCATTAATTGCTTTATGCCATCCAAAATACTCATAGTAAGAATTTTCTCTCCATTAGTTCAACTGGAAAACCAAAAATATTGGTTTAAAATCAGACACAAAAAGAAAGTGGAGCCAACATTCCCGTTATTTCAACTGCGTAGGGTTGGACTCCCTGTAATAAATGAATAACAAGAACGACAGCCCCACTTGGAATGTATTTCGAGAAATGCAAATACAAACCAAGAGAGCGTCCATCCACATTATTCCGTCTATTACTTGTAAAGT
>CAJGCJ010000065.1 GCA_904501775.1 uncultured Bacteroidaceae bacterium
ACAGGTGTTAGCGGTGCAAACGGCAACGGTCAGCGTCGCCCCACAGGTGTTAGCGGTGCAAACGGCAACGGTCAGCGCCGACCCTCTTCGGTCAATAGTAAGAAAGAACGTGAGAATAAGACATACGATCGCCCGAGCAGTACACGTAATACCGATGTCGACCGTTCGTCGACACGCCGTAGCTCTTCAAGTTCTTTCGGTGGCAGTTCGCGCGGCAGTTCGCGCGGCAGCATGGGTGGAGTGTCTCGCGGTGGTGGCTCACGTGGTGGCAGAAGATAAATTTCAAGGTAATAATTGTTAAGATATTTATGTTATGAAGAAATATATAGTTCTATTGTTCTTGTCGGTAAGCTTAGGACTTAGTGCGCAGAGTACATACGAGGCTGTGAGGCTGTTCGATTCGGAACTGTCGGGTACAGCACGCTTTGTGGGAATGGGAGGTGCCATGAGTGCTCTCGGTGGTGACCTCTCTGTAATGAGTACCAATCCTGCAGGAACAGCGGTATATAGAACCGGTGATGTTTCGCTCTCGGCTAATGTCTCATTCCTTGATATAAGTTCAAAGTATAACGGAAATAGTGTCGAGAGCAGCAAGACTAATGTGACTGTCGATAATATAGGAATGGTGTTTGTAAATAATATAGATGACGGCGCACTGAAATTCGTGAATTTCGGAATAAACTACAAACAGCGTAAAAACCTGTCACGCGAGTTCTCCATGATGGGTTTCAGCAACGGCTTTTCACAGATGTTCCAAATGAGGGACATGTACGATGCTGCTCCTTTCGATGTCAATAACATGTATTATACCGATTATACAAGTCTTCAGCACTCTTGGCTTGCACTTTTGGCTGCAGATGGACTTCTGCTTACAAAATATGATGACAATGATGTGGACCTATCGGTCTTTCCTGATGATATGCACAGTCAGATATATGACTCAGAAGAGAGTGGAGGAATTGATGAGATTGATATTAACTTCTCGTTGAACATTGACGACTGGCTCTATCTGGGTGCTACACTGTCTACACACCATGTTGATTATGGCAGATACTCATATTATGGTGAGGATGATTCGTATGGCGAGATATATACACTGCAGAACTGGTATGATACAAGAGGAGAGGGCTTTGATTTTAAACTCGGATTGATATGGCGTCCTATCTATGAGTCGTCGTTGAAACTGGCTTTTGCTGTTCATTCTCCCACTTGGTATAATCTTACCGATTGTATGTCATCTGCTATTTCGGGTCTCACAGACGAATATGGAGTTCCCTATTTTATGGATACGCAAAGTGCCGATGCATATGGCGATAACTATTACTTGGACTATAAACTCACTACACCGTGGCGTTTCAATGTAGCCGGCTCGTATATATTGGGCGGTTCGGTCGCTTTGGATGCAGAATATGAGTATGCCGATTATTCAACTGCCAATATTAAGGTGGGCAACGGTATCAGATCAATGGGTATGGATTCTGAGTTTGACAGCAATATGAGAGCTGTCCACACATTCCGTGCAGGTGCCGAGTGGATGCTCGACAAGAACCTTAGTCTGCGTTGCGGATATAATCATATTACAGCACCCTTTAAGAAGGACGCTGCAAAATTCATGCTTTCGAGTGTGGATACCAACACCGAGTATTTGAACCGCTTCGATACAAATACTTTTACAATGGGTATCGGCTATCGTAAGGGAATGTTCTACATAGATGCGGCATATATGCTTTCGATGCAGAGCTGCGATTTCTATCCTTATTACGATGCGGAGTTTGAGGATATTGCCCCCTCTGCCAAGGTTGACGAGATGAAAAACAAGTTTGTGGTTAGTGCTGGTCTGCGATTCTGATGTGCAGGGTTATTTCTTGAACAGGTTTATTCCTGCATAGATATTTATTGTACCGAAACTGTTGATTATTGAGAGCTCGCGCTTGCGATATGAGTAGGTGTGCGAAATTACCGATGCACCTATAAAATATCGCGAGTTGTTGTAGAGCAGGGCTGCCCGTGTGATGAAATCAAAATTGATATTCTCGAGAAGATCTTTTTCGGTCTCGAATCGCAATGAGGTACCTTTATATCCGATGCCCGGAGTGAGCGAAATGTTTGCAAGATAATTCTTTCCTATTACCCAATTGTATGTATAACCGAAGTTTATGCTAAAGTCCTTGTATTCAGCATAGTGGAATTTGAGGCTTTCAGACATGGCACTTTGTATATGCGGGTCGAAGAACGTGTGGTCCATTCTGAACGATTGTTCCGAGTAGTTTATGCCAAGAATGAATGACCCGCTGCTGATGCGCTGTGTCGTTGTCTGACTGTAGGCTGCAGGGTATGAAAAGCGTTTGTTATTGAATATATAGTAGACGTTGATGCCTTTCTGTGCTATGGAAATTCCATCGAAACGGTTGCTGTGGCTTGTTATCTCTTTTCCGTCGGAATAGGTAAATCCGTCGATTTTGCTTAGCCTGAATCCGTCGCTACGCTTGCGGTAAAAGAGGTCTACACCAATTTTTGAGGTATAGAAGCTGAAGTTCCAATCGGTCTTGGCCCTGTTCTCGCTTATGTCGAAAGCCCAGCCTAAGAATATCCACTTCCAGCCGATGTATAATCCTATCTTGTCGCTGTTTTCAGGGGTTAATGTGATGCTTTGCCTGCTTTGTGGTGCAGCGAAGCGGTAATATTCATAACTGTTGGTGTATTGAGCCATCAATGTCAGCTTGTATCTGTTCGGGACAACGTACAGCGAGTCTTTCTGGTCAAGGTATTTGTCTATAAGGTGGCTTGTCTTGTCAATACTGTGCTGAGTGAAGCCTACAATCTTTTCGGGGTACTCGAAATACCATTTATGATTGTCCTGTGCAGTGACATTTATTGTAAAAGTGATAAATGCCACCAATAAGAGTGCTGTTCTATATATGTAACCGGTCCATTGCATACACTCTGATAAACATGCAGATGTGGCAATTTGTTGCCTAAATTATTTTGCCTAATATTTTATCCATTACCCAGTTCGTTGGGGTGGCACTGATGCTGTTGCATGTGCATATAGTGTTCTGCTGCAGGTGCTCTACTACATTCTTTATTAGTGGCAACTGAACGTATGTGGGATTGGGAATTTTATATTCTGTTGTTCCGTTGCATCCTCGCAGTACTATAGGTTCGAATGTGAATACCGAGAACCTCAGTGTTCCGTTGCTGCCGAAAATCTCAATCTTGTCCTCTTTAGCAAGTTCGTTTGCCACGAAGCACCATGAGCCTGAGCCGGGAATGCCTGTCTCGAACTTGAAACATGCGCTCACGGTGTCTTCGGCCTTATAGAGTCCGCCTCTGTTCGATGTATAACCCTCGGCTTCGAGTATACATCCGAACATATCCTGCAACAGGTCTAACTGGTGCGCTGCAAGGTCGTAGAAATATCCGCCACCGGCTATGTCGGGCTGTACGCGCCATGGCAGGTTGTCGCGGTTATAGTCGAGGTCGCGAGGAGGTACGGCAAAGCGAATCTGTATATTCAAAACCTTGCCTAACGAGGGTATAAGCTCTTTTACTTTATTGAAATATGGCAGGTATCTGCGATAGTAAGCAACAAAGCAGGGCACACCTGTTTCGCGCGATATCCTGTTTATTCGTGCGCAGTCTTCGTAATTGGCTGCAAGGGGCTTCTCAACATATACAGGCTTGCCCGATTTCATGGCCATTATGGCATATGTGGCATGCGATGATGGTGGTGTCGCTATATATATTGCATTTACATCCGGGTCATCTATCAGTTCTTGGGCATCGGTGTACCAACGGGGAATGTTGAACTGGCGGGCATACTCCCTTGTGCTCTCTTTGTTACGTCCCATGACAGCAACGACCTCGGAGCCCTTTATGAGGCTGAAGGCAGGGCCGCTCTTTTTCTTTGTCACTTCGCCGCAGCCAATGAATCCCCATTTGATATTTATGTTCATAATGCTTTAGTTTAGTTGTAGAAGTTCCACGACAGGCCGAACCATAGTGCTTTGGGACTCATGGGGTAGTGCGGAGCAAGGAAATATCTTCTGTTTCCGCTTCCCTCGTTCATATGGTAGTACATAACATAGAAACGTGTCTCCTTAAGCAGGAAGTTGGCATATACGCTCACAACAGGATAGTCTCCTATGGATATCTTATCGTTCTTGTTCTGTTGTATGAACTGACCCAATGCTGCCGAATAGTCGGGAGCATAGTACGAGGTGAAATAGCGTACATCTCCACCAAGTTCTGTGTTCAGCACTTTTGCTATTCTGAACTTGAAATAGAGGTTGGCATACATGTTGAACTCGGGGAGTGGTATAACCTCGTCGTCGCTGCTTTTCTGATATGTGAATTCAGTGTCAAGATATATTGGACCTACCTTAAAATCCTGATTCAGGGTAGCCGATACAATTTGTATATTCTTGCTTTCTTGTGCTACAGTGAGACTGCTAAGGAAATTCTTGCTGCCCGGCTGTTGTATCGACCTGTTGGCAATGTAGGTGTAGTTCTTTATGTTCTCTATTCCTGCTTTAAGCCTTGTCTTCCACTTTGTCAATTCAAGACCACCTTCTATGCGTGTCCTGAACTCTTTGTCAAGATTGTTGTAATCCCACCAGTAGTTTTCGGAGTGGAAGTGACGATAGTAGAACGAAGGACGATTGTTCTTTATATGCGCCTTTCCTGTGAACTTTATATCCTGATTAAGAAAATTGAACTTGAGTTCTCCTTTACCTTCGAGCAGGAATGCTCCCAAATCGTCACCCGAAACGGCTGTCTCTCCTCTCAGTCTGTATTTGAAATGATTGTTACGGTTGCTCTCTATCATACCGCCAACCATAACAGTGTGTTCGCTGTAACGTTTTCTTGTCTCCTTGGTACCTATTGTATCGGGCATTCTGTAGTTGCTGTATTTGTATGATATATAGGCCGATATGTCGGCGATAGCCCATTTGTTGAATCCTTCGCGCAATGACAATGCCAATGTGTTCTTTATGCTCCAATAGTCGTTGTAGTCGAGTGAGTCGTGACGAAGATAGTTATCGGCATAGTAGTTCTTGGGCTTTGTGTGGCTTATGAACTCGTGATTGTTCGACTCAAAGTCGGCTGTGTGGGTAATGCGTGCAACGGGAATGAAACGTAGCTCCATATCCTCTTCCGATACGTTGCCGCTGCTTGCAGCCAGACTGTCAGAAATCTGCGCAAGACGTATTGAGTCGCTCTCGGTCATTGACGCAGTGTTGCGGTATTTGTCCATCATCTGCTGTACTTCGGAAACCAAACTATCGCTGCTTATGCCTTTAAGCATCTTCTTATGAAAGCCGAAGTTGTAGTTATGGGTAAAATAGGCTGTGTACACCTCGTTCCTGTTCCATGTGCGGTCGAAATGAACGGGGATATCTGTTGTTCCGAAATTACTGTTCGCGCCGTCGGTCTTCTCGGGGTTGGTAATATATTCATCGTCTGTTATACCGCCATTCTCGGCCATCTTCATGTGGTAGCGGCTTGCCAGCAGGTGATAGTTGTACTTGTCGCTACGATAATATGAGAAGAGTGAGAAATTCATGAGGGCTGTCGACTGGTTGTCGTATCGTCCTCTGCCGTAGATGTAGTCGAAAAGAAAGCCTGCACCGAACTTCTTGCCTGCATTTGTTGCAAAGTAAGCTCTTATACGGTCGTCACCCGTCACCTTGTCGCCCGATTCATTGTAGCTGATGTTGGTGTATGGTGATTTTGTATCGGTAAAGAACAATTCGTTGGGTTTTACGATGAAGTAGTCATAGGGCTGCAGAAAATCGAATGTGGTGCTGCTTGTACGGTTGAAGAATATTCTCGATTCGCGTGGAGCGCCCATGTTGCCCAGAAAGTTATACTCTCCATTCATTCCTTCGGTAAGATGCCAATTCTGGTATAGGTGTGGCAGGGTGTCAGCGTTGACCGGTATTGCGTCGCCTGTCAGTTCGTCGATATGCCATTGGTGTATCTCCTTGGGTACATTCAGATGTTCCGATTTTGTGGTGTCTTTGGCAAAAGGGTTGAATACCTCGCCACTGCCAAAACCGGTCTGAAACTTATTGCCGGTTGTGGTGTTGCCGTCATGGGTTCGCAGTGCTTGTGAGTACAGAGCGAGATTTACTGCAAACAGTAATATGTATGTTATTGTTCTTTTCATCTAATCAGTATACGAAACGTAATATAAACTCAACAACTTTAATCGACAGGGTGGTGAATCCTGCGTAGAAGAAGGCTTCACGGCTGTCTGGGATAAAATATAACAGAAGTGTGGCTACTACTCCTATGAGAAACAATATGTTAAGGAAAAATCTTATCTTGTCTGTTATCTTCATATTCTTATCTGTTTGATTTTAATGTATTCTCAAGTTCATTGAAAATGGAGTCTTTCAAGTCGATGGTCTTCGTGCGGAACTTTCCGGGGTGTTTCTTTAATTTGCCATTCTTGAGCGAGTTCTCGTCTGTTATAATCTCTTCGGCAGTGTAACGCATTCCTCCATCCGGGTTCTCTTCGTCGTACCAATATGTTATACGCGAGATTGCTATTTCGCATCTGTTGTCGCTGTAGTAGACTGTCAGGTAGTAATATATCCTGCTTCTGTCGAGAACGAAGAACCTGTTCTTGAATGTGATGTATTCTTCAATCCTTGCTTCGAACTGTGTTCCGGTGTCGGTGACTGTTTTTGCTGATATTATCTTTGAAGGCTCGAAACGGCGGTTGTACCAGCCCTTTACCATCTCTTTTATCTCTTCTGCTCCAAGCCCTTGTGCGTCGATGCTTTTACGGAATACAATACGGTTGTTCTCTTTTGTGACGGCACCGGTAGAGTATTTTGCATTTATGGGAGCATTGTTCTTTGGCTTGAACAGTTGCGCTTCGGCATTGGTAGACAAAAACAGCAACACTATAAATGATAAAAGCAGTCTCATCTCTTAAACTATTATATGTTATAATATCTTTGCGAAGATAATATAAAAGTGTCAAGTAAACAAACCTATGGCGGTTTGAAAATTTATTTTCAAAAGTTGTAGGACTTTGTGCCCGCTTTATCTTCTTTTATTGTTCAAAAAGGGTGTTGTAATTGTGCGCGGAACTTTTTTTTTGTATCTTCGCAAGATTAATGGATGGTTTAACTTGATTGTACGCTATGAAAGCAAAGAAAAATACCCTTAAAATTATTCTGATAAATCTGCTTGCAATGTTGGCGGTGCTTGTTGCGGTGCCACTTATTGTGCTTGCATGGCTCGATAGCTATACCCTGCACGGAAAGACTGTGGATGTTCCCGATGTGTGCGGTATGCAGCTCGAGGACGCAGCAGAGACTCTGAACCGCTCGGCTCTCGACTTCGAGGTGGTCGATTATAAGTATGTCAAGAATGCCGAAGAGGATGAAATTCTTGAGCAGCGTCCTTTGCCTGCATCAAAAGTGAAGGCCGGACGAAAGATTGCCATTGTAATGAACTCGGGTAAAGAACCTACGAAAGTTATTCCCGATGTTATCGACAACTGCTCGTTGCGTGAGGCGCAAGCCCGTTTGCGCGCATCGGGCTTTAAATTGGGTGAAAATATTGTTGTTGCAGGCGAGAAGGATTGGGTCTATTCAGTGCTCTACAATGGTGATACTCTTGAAAATGGTGCATCTGTCCCTGTAGGCTCTACCATCTCAATTATCATTGGAGGTGGCGACGAGGTGGTTGACGATGAGCCTATTATTGATGATTCATGGTTCGAATGATATGATTGGAGAGGATTCTTACGAACTTTACGAGGACAGCGATATAGACCTTGACGAACTTGTAGAGAGTGGCGAGGTGAAGATGCGCGAGATTCATCTTGTCGCCGACAAGGGGCAGTCTCCGGTGCGTATCGACAAATTCCTTATAGACCATCTGGCAAACACTTCGCGCAACAAAATACAGCAGGCTGCCGATGCTGGCTCAATAGCTGTCAATGGCAAGGTTGTAAAGAGCAACTATAAGGTGAAGCCGCTCGACGAGATTGTAATAACGATGAATCGTCCCGAGTATGACAGTACAATCGTTCCCGAGGATATTCCGCTTGATATTGTTTATGAGGATGACGAGTTGATGGTGGTAAACAAGCCGGCAGGTCTTGTGGTACATCCCGGTTGCGGAAATACGCACGGAACGCTTATAAACGCTGTCGCATGGCATCTGAAAGATAATCCGGATTTTGATGCAAATGACCCTCAGGTGGGTCTGGTACATCGTATTGATAAGAATACTTCGGGATTGCTGGTTGTTGCCAAAACGGCTTATGCCAAGGCTTTTCTGGGTCAGCAGTTCTTCAATAAGACAACACGCCGAACATATAACGCCCTTGTTTGGGGCGCCTTGAAAGATGATACGGGCACTATTGTCGGAAATATCACCCGTAATCCGCGTAACAGGCTGCAGATGGCTGTGTCGTCTGATGATTCGGTTGGAAAGCATGCCGTAACCCACTATCGTGTGCTCGAACGTATGTCTTACGTCTCTTTGGTGGAGTGTAATCTTGAAACAGGACGTACACATCAGATTCGCGTACACATGAAACACATTGGTCACATCCTGTTCAATGACGATGTGTATGGTGGCGACGAGATTCTGCGCGGTACGCAGTTTAATAAATATAGTCAGTTTGTGAAGAATTGCTTTAAGTTGTGTCCCCGTCAGGCGTTGCATGCGCGCACTCTTGGTTTTGTGCATCCTGTGACTAAGGAGATGATGTACTTTGAGTCGGAATTGCCCGAAGATTTTGAGAAACTGCTGTCGGCTTGGCGCAACTACTCAAGTGCCAGCGCAAACTATCAGGGCTGACAGATTTAGCAATTGCCCTATTTGATGAGTATGCTCCTCAGCTGCTCCTTGCTGCCGTTGAAGATGTTGATGTCGACATTCTCTTCTATTCCCATGACATCTCCGCGGTCGGAGCATTGCCACATGAGCCATTCGATGTTTTCGTCGAGCCTGCTTACATAGTAGTGTGCAATCCACATCTGGAATTTGTCAAAGTATGGCTCACTAAGGTATTTCTCCTTATATTTCTTGTACGAGTATATTATGGGTTTTACACCGTAGTGACTCTCTATCTTTGAGATGAATATCTTGAGTTCCTTTATGAACTGATCCTTGTTCTTCGGTCTCTCTTCGACATCTATTACCGGGGGCAGATCGTCTTTTTCGAGTTTCACTGTCTTTATGAACATGTCGGCTTGCTTGCTGCCGCTTGAGTGCAGGCTGAAGTAGTGATATGCGCCTCGGATAAATCCATGCTCCTTGGCTTTTTTGAAATTCTCTTCAAACCGGGTATCTGTGAAGTCGCTACCTTCGGTTGCTTTCATGTATATGAATTCGAGTGGCTTCTCTTCTTCTCGTCCTTTTTTGAGCAACTCCCAGTTGATGTCGCCTTGGTGACGTGATATGTCGATGCCGTATACCGAATATCCTGTTGGCATGCAGATGCTGTAGTGCTTCTCTCCGTAGCATGGACGGAAACGGTAGAAGTAGGGACGGAACAGGGTGTAGTATGCCACAGAAAGGATAAAGCATGACAAAAGTGCTCCGCAAATATAGAATACCCAGTCGGGGATTTCGCGTTTCTTGTTTTTGCGGGGCGATGATGAACGGCGGGCAGAAGCTTTCTTCTTCTGTCCGCCGTCTGTGGTTTTCTTTATCTTGGCAACAGCCATTCAGATAATATTATTTCTGTTGCTCCAATGCAAGAGTTACAGTTGTCTGGTCGCATACCTCAGAAGGTCCGAAGTACTGGATGGGGCCGGGGTATACATAGCATGTCTCCTTAGCCCACTGCTCTCTGTTGGCTGCAAATGCCTTGAAGGGAGCACCGTTGAGGTCTACAAGTGCCTTCTGGATAACGGGCTTCATCTCGCCATGACGACGCTCCATGTTCATCATCATTGTGATAGGTATACCGCCTGCAACCCATTCTGCAGCAGGAGCTGTTGTGTTACGAACTGATGACATGTAGCCGGTCTTGCCTGCAGCGATGAGCTGAGAAGCGTTGTAACCGAGTGCATAGCAGTAGTCTGCATCGTAGTTAGAAGGTGCAGCGCAACGTCCCT
>CAJGCJ010000066.1 GCA_904501775.1 uncultured Bacteroidaceae bacterium
ACGCCCTATGGGAGGATATAACTTTAAACAGGGGCTTTTCTATTGGGATATTAACGGCAAATATATGTTCGACCCTATGTCTCTTGGAGTCTTTAGCCTTGATGTGGGTTCCGATAACCGCTCATACAGTAGCGTTGCGCTCGAAAGGATAGAGGAAATGGCTTCCGATATTCTCAATTTCAAAGACCTTAATCTTAACTATTTCAAACATCTCTATCTCTATACATCGGTGCAGCGCGAAATCGATAATGGGCTCGAACTTCTGGCCGGCGTAAACTTTCACCGCCGTTCGCTTGTAGGTTCGTCTTTCAAAATAGTGGAAAGTGCCGGCATTGATTTGAAAAGGAAATATGTTCAATTTGCTCCGCACGTGCGTGTTACATGGCACCCCGGAATGTACTATTATATTAAGGACGGCCGTAAAATTAATTTGGGCTCAAGAAAGCCCCGCTTGTCGCTTGATGTAGAGCAGGGAATGGACCGTATTTTTGGCTCGGATGGTATATATACAAGAGCCGAATTGGATGTCCAGTATAACTGCAGGCTTAATGAAACTGACAAACTCTATCTGAGATTGGGTGGCGGAGGTTTCTTCTATACCAAAAATGTCTATTTTGCCGATTATGCGTTCCTGAAAAACAACTATCTGCCCGTTGACCGTAGTGACGAGTTGGGTGGGGTATTCCAATTGCTCGACTCTGAGTGGTATAATGCGGCGAATAAATATATGCGTGCCCATATCACTTATGAATCTCCATTCTTTATATTGCAAAGAATTTTTCCGCGCGTCAACTATTTCAAGAACGAGAGAATCTATTGTAATACTCTCTTTATTTCGCATCTGATGCCGTATACCGAGTTGGGCTACGGAGTAGAGACTCCGTATGTAGATATGGGTGTTTTTGTGAGCGGAAAGAAACATAAATTTCACTCTATCGGATATAAAATAACTCTCTCTCTATTCCGTGATTAGCATCAAAAAATGCAAAATCTAAAAATTTTTAAAAAAAACTTCACTCTTTTTTGTAATTGAAATATTTAATTCCTACATTTGAAAGTGGATAGAAATAGGAGATTTTAAAAGATTCGCTGTACTTGATGACGGCGAGTCGTTTGTTGCATAGAATAATATAATATTATTTATCATATAAATTAAACGAGATGAGTTATTTGCGATTCGAAAAAACGCTGATGACGAACTTAGAAGAGTCGTTGCAAAAGGAGATTTTGAGGACTAACCGTTCGGGCGCTTACCACTGTTCGACAATCGTCGACTGTAATACCCGTAAGTATCACGGTTTGTTGGTAGTTCCTGTTCCGCAACTCGACGACGAGAACCATGTACTGCTCTCATCACTTGACGAGACAGTGGTTCTTCATGGTGCCGAGTTTAACCTTGGACTACACAAGTATAATGCCGATAATTTCAGTCCCCGAGGCAACAAGTATATTCGTGAGTTCGCTTGGGAGCGTGTCCCTACCACTATCTACAATGTAGGTGGCGTGTGGCTTAAAAAAGAGAAAGCCTTTGTGCATCACGAGAACAGAATTCTTATCCGTTACACCTTGCTTAAGGCGAATACGGCAGTGACTTTGCGTTTGCGTCCTTTCTTGGCATTCCGCAGCGTGCGTGAGTATACACACGAAAACAATACTGCCAACCGCAACTACCGCGAGGTTGAGAACGGTATAAGCATGTGCATGTATGCGGGTTACCCCGATCTCTACATGCAGCTGAACAAAAAGAACGAATTCGTTTATCGTCCCGACTGGTACAGAGGTATCGAGTATGTGAAGGAGCTTGAAAGAGGTTACGACTTCAATGAAGATCTCTTCGTTCCCGGATATTTCGAAGTTAAGATGAAGGTTGGCGAGAGCATTGTCTTCTCGGGTGGTATCGATCCCATCAGCACACGTACAATGAAAGCTGCTTTCGAGCACGAGGAGGATATCCGTATCCCACGCGACAATTTCATGCACTGCATGGAGTGTGCCGGTAACCAGTTCTTCAATGTTCAGGGCGAGCACATTTACATCCTTGCGGGTTATCCTTGGTTCAAATGCCGTGCACGCGACCTCTTCGTTTCATTGCCCGGACTTACACTTACCGAATCGGGCAAGCCCGGTGAGTACGAGCAGGTGATGCGTACTGCAAGAATTGCAATAGAAGATTTCATGGCCGACCGTCCCAGCGAATGTAAAATATATGAGATGGAGCATCCCGATGTTCTCCTTTGGGCTGTTTGGGCAATTCAGCAGTATGCAAAAGAGCGTGGTCTCGAGGCATGCCGCGACCTCTATGGCGATCTCGTAATTAAGATAATGGAGTACATCCGTTCGAACAAGCACTATAACCTGCATCTAGCACCCAGCGGTTTGTTGAGCACCAACGGACGCGACAAGGCTGTTACATGGATGAACTCTACAGCTGCCGGCCGTCCCGTTGTTCCCCGTACCGGTTATGTGGTAGAGATAAATGCTCTTTGGTACAATGCTCTTAAGTTTACACAGGAACTGGCTGCCAGCATGGGCGATGCAGAACTCGAGAACTCTTATGTTCGTCCTATCGCTTTGGCAGGAAAAGCATTTGTTGAGGTGTTCATGAACGAGCATGGCTATCTCTATGATTATGTAGATGGTGATTACGTAGATTGGAGCGTACGTCCCAATATGATTTTTGCTATCGCACTTGATCATACACCTTTGAGCAGCAAGCAGCAAAAGAAGATTCTTGATATTGTAACCCGTGAGCTGCTCACTCCGCGTGGCCTTCGCTCACTCTCTCCCAAGAGCGTAGGTTACAACCCCAACTATGTAGGTCCTCAAATTCAGCGCGACTATGCATATCATCAGGGTACAGTATGGCCTTGGTTGGGTGGATTCTATTACGAGGCTTATCTGAAAACATACAAGCTCAGCGGTCTGTCATTTGTTGAGAGACAGATGATTGGCTACGAAGATGAGATAGTACAGCACTGTGTAGGTTCAATCCCCGAAGTATTCGATGGTAACCCACCGTTCAAGGGACGTGGTGCAGTGGCGTTTGCAATGAATGTTGCTGCAATCCTCAGAACAAGCCATATATTAAAACAGTATGAATCAAAATTGGAGGCTTAAGGGAAACATTCTTTAGGTATACCAAGAAACAAAAAATAACAATCGTATGAAAGTTCTAATGTTTGGTTGGGAGTTTCCCCCTCATATTTCAGGTGGTCTTGGAACTGCAAGCTACGGACTAACCAAGGGCTTCGTGCCTCAGGGCGATGTAGAGATAAAATTCTGTATCCCCAAGCCCTATGGCGACGAAGACAATAGTTTCTTAAGAATTGTTGGAATGAACAGTGTTCCAATTGTTTGGAAAGATGTTGACTCAAGTTATATAGAATCACGTGTAGGTGCAATTATACGTCCCGAAGAGTATTATCGTTACAGAGATCACATTTATGGTGATTTCAGTTACATGAATACAAACGATCTCGGATGTATGGAGTTTGCCGGTGGTTATCCCGAGAACCTTCACGAAGAGATTAATAACTACTCTATTATTGCAGGTGTTGTGGCACGTACCGAGGAATTCGATATTATCCACTCTCACGACTGGCTTACATATCCAGCCGGTATACATGCCAAGCAGGTTTCGGGTAAGAAACTCGTTATCCATGTGCATGCTACCGACTTCGACCGCAGTAGAGGAAATGTAAACCCCACTGTATATGCAATAGAGAAGAATGGTATGGACCATGCCGATCACATCTTCTGTGTAAGTGAACTTACACGCAGAACTGTAATCGACAAGTACCATCAGCACCCCAGCAAGGTGACAACGTTGCACAATGCCGTTACTCCTTTGTCTCCCGATATCATGGCTATCGAACCCAAGAAGATTCCTAACGAGAAGGTTGTGACTTTCTTGGGACGTATAACAATGCAGAAGGGTCCCGAGTATTTTGTAGAGGCAGCAGCACAGGTGCTTAAAAAGACCAAGAATATCCGTTTCTGTATGGCCGGTAGCGGTGATATGATGAACGACATGATTAAATTGGTTGCACAACGCGGTATTGCCGACAGATTCCACTTCCCCGGCTTTATGCGTGGTAAGCAGGTGTACGAGTGCCTTAAGGCCAGTGATGTGTATATCATGCCATCGGTGAGTGAGCCTTTCGGTATATCTCCGCTCGAGGCAATGCAGTGCGATGTGCCCACAATTATCTCAAAGCAGTCGGGTTGTGCCGAGATTCTCGATAAGTGTATCAAAACAGACTATTGGGATATCAATGCTATGGCCGATGCAATTTATGCTATCTGTAATAACGAGTCGTTGTACGAATATCTTAAAGTAGAAGGACGTCGTGAGGTAGACAATATTACATGGGAAAATGTGGCTCTCAAGCTGCGCAGACTATATGAAGAAGTAATGGCTCAATAAAAAAACAAAAACAAAATAAAGATATGAAAACAATTTGTTTCTATTTCGAGATTCATCAGCTCAGACAGTTGAAACGCTATCGTTTCTTCGACATAGGTAGTGATCACTACTACTATGATGACTATGCTAATGCAAGTGCAGTTAGCGAATTGGCCGAGAATTCATACGTTCCGGCACTTACAACCTTGCTTGATATGATTAAGGAGAACAACGGCGAGTTCAAAGTTGCCCTCTCTGCTTCGGGTGTAGGTCTTGAGATGCTCGAGTTGTATGCTCCTCAGGTAATCGAGTTGCTTAAGGAACTTGCTAAGACAGGTTGCTGCGAATTCCTTTGCGAGCCCTATTCTCACGGTCTCTCTTCATTGGTGTCACCCACCGCTTTCAAGGAAGAGGTTGAGCGCATGAAGCGTAAGGTAAAGGAGTTGTTCGGAAAGCAGCCCAAGGTGTTGCGTAACTCAGGTCTTATCTACTCGGATGAGATTGGCGAGATGGCAGCTTCTATGGGATTCAAGGGTATGCTTGCCGAGGGTGCTAAGCACATCCTTGCATGGAAGAGCCCTCACTTCCTTTACAACTGCGCAAGCGCATCGGGTTTGAAACTGTTGCTTCGTGACTATAAGTTGTCCGATGATATCTCATTGCGTTTCTCTAACCCCGAGTGGAGTGAGTATCCTTTGTTCGCCGAGACATATGTTGACTGGATTGCAACTCTTCCCCGTGAAGAGCAGATTGTAAACATATTCATGAACTTGTCGGCATTTGGTATGGCACAGCCCCTGTCATCACATATCCTCGACTTCCTCAAGGCTATTCCTGCAGCAGCTAAAGAGCGCGGTATCACATTCTCTACACCTTCTGAGATTGTTGAGAAGTTCAAGTCTGTTGACTCACTCGAAGTTCCCTATCCTACATCATGGATGGACGAGGAGCGTGATACAACATCATGGTTGGGTAACACATTGCAGCGTGAAGCTTTCAACAAGCTTTACAGTGTAGCTGAGCGTGTTGCTTTGTCTGATGACAAGAAGTTGAAGCAGGACTGGGATTATCTACAGGCTGCCGAGAACTTCCGTTACATGACAACAAAGCAGAATGGTATCATCACCGAACGTTGCATCTATGACTCTCCCTACGATGCATTTACCAACTATATGAATATTCTCGGCGACTTCATGGCGCGTGTTCGTGCACAGTATCCCGAGGAGATTGATAACGAGGAGCTGGCAGCATTGAAGCAGGTTATAGAGAATCAGGAGGTTGAAATTGTACAGCTCGAGGCTGAGGTTGAATCTCTCAAGGCTAAGGCTGCAAAGAAGACCACAAGAAAGAAAAAAGAGGCAGAGGAATAATCCGTTACTCTTGATATATTAAAAGAGAGGGAACCGTTATGGTTTCCTCTCTTTTAATATAATAATGTATTTGCTTTGCAGGTGATTTATACAAACAAATATATTTATGGGTTTGTCTGATATGGTATGGAGCAGGTCATCGATTTTAAAAAAACGACCAAAAAAGAGGTCTCTTTTTTGGTCGTTAAATATTATGAAAGAATATATGCTCTTCTTTTATTCGTTGTTGAACTTGCTGCTTATGATGCTTATAGTGATGGGGCTCGATTCGCCGCCTACAAGGCGTGCGCTTGTTAGGTCGTGGCAGTGGCTGATGGAAACTACACTTCCTGTCGATTCGTCACTGTTTATTGTTATAGGAATAAGAACAACCTTGTTCCAATCGGGGTTGTTTTCTTCCCAGTTAGCATCTTCATCTGTTCCTTTTCTATACTCTTCGGCACAGTAGTTTATAAGACGTGCAATGTTATAGTACATGTATTTGTTGTTCGAGATGTTATAACTTGCTACATATGATGTTATGTTGTCATACAGCTTGTTGTCTGTGAAGAATTTATACATCTCACTCTTGCGCACCATCAGCAGCTGTAATGGAGTTGCATATTTGTACTTGTCGGTGTTGTCACTGTTGTATCGTGTAAAGGTTATTCTTACAGAGTTCAGTGTGTCGGTGCTCTCGACAATGTCATTTATGGGTAGCTCTACCTCGGTAAATATTCCGGCAGGTGTCTTGATGTATGTACAGCTGTTGTCGTTTACGAGCTTCTCGAGGTTACTGTTGTTGAAGCGGTTAACCTGCAATACCTCTTTGGTTGAAGAGAAGGTTGAAATTCCCGATACGATAGAGTCTTTCTCGCCACTGGCTCCTTTTGTATAATAATTGAACAGAACATTCAGACGTGCCATATTTACGTTTATAATGGTGCCGTCTCCGTTTGTACATTTTACATACAGTCCCTTGAAGACATTTTTTATGAACTCTTCAGAGTTGGAGAAGTTGATCTTGCCTATTGAGTCACCTTGCGCGTCAGTCTCGTAGTATTTATCAATAAAGCGCTTTCCGATACTATTGGGAAGGTTTATTGAAATGTTGGTGTTATAACTGCCACTGTTCTTTATGCTGTCGGGGATGGTGCGGTCAACCGCGCAATATGTCTTTACTGCTATAGGTGCCGATTCTTCGTCGTAGAACTCGGCAGGGTCAATGTTGGTGTAGTATGTAGTTCCCTCCTGCAATGTGCTGGTGAGCTCATACACCTCACATTTCATGACATTGAGCGAATCGCCAAAGTAGCCGTCGTAGAATAGCTTAAGCTCTACAGCCACAGTGCTGTCGCCAATAACACCTTCCGAGGGGAAACCGTAATTCTCTACACAGTTGAACTGCGCAATGAAGTCCGATTCAAATATTGTTCCGCTCTCGGCGTCAGTATATCTGCCCAAATATACTCTGTTTGTATTTGCTATTATAGAGTCATTGGCCAGTATTGACTTGCTGTAGGCAACCCTTGTAAGAGTGTCTATTGTAATTTTATCGCTTTCGGGTACAATGCTACTGCCGATGGTTGCAGTGTTGTCATCGCACGATGTAAATGCAAATGCGACAAGAATTGTCAATAGAAGAAGAACTTGTTTTTTCATTTATATATAGTTGTCCTTATTCTTGAATGTTCTTAAAAAAGTCGACGCAGGCACTGTTGTACTCTTCGGCGCTCTGTTTTGTCAGTACCTTCTTGCCGAGTGACTGTGCATACTCTATCAATGAGGCAGGGATGTTCTCGCCGTTCTCAATGACTCCGTCGCTGTATTTTATTGCGAGCTTTGCCAAATCCTCGTATGTAGTAGGCTCAGAAATGCCCTCAAGAAGCTCCATTGTCATATCTTTGTGCAGAACCTTCTTTAAGAATCCTTCGGGGAGAGGCTCCTTGATGTTGTGCTCATCGTCATACAACGAGAAAATGACTTTAGAATCGCGGAATGAAGGCTCTTCTTTATATGCGCTCTTTATGTACAAAGGAACAAGTGCCGATATCCATCCGTGACAGTGTATGATGTCGGGGCACCAGCTCTGTTTTTTTACAGCCTCAAGAACTCCACGGGCAAAGAATATCGCTCTCTCGTCGTTGTCGGGATATTCTACACCCTGCTCGTCGAATGTCATCAGTCGGTTTTGGAAGTAGTCATCGTTCTCAATGAAGTATACTTGTATGCTGCGTGACGATTGCAACGACGCAACCCTGATGATAAGAGGGTGGTCGGTGTCGTCTATGATGAGGTTCATACCCGATAGACGTATAACCTCGTGCAACTGATTGCGACGAATGTTTATAATGCCCCATTTCGGGGTGAAAATTCTAACTTCTGCACCGTTTTCCTGAGCTGCTTGTGGCAAGGCTCTGCTTATTTTCGAGATTGTTGTTTCGGGTACAAACGGTGTAATTTCTTGAGTAATAAATAGGATTCTTTTTGCTTTCATTTCTAATTATCAACAGATGTAGTTCTGTGCGGTCGCAAAATTACAAAAAAAACGGTATAATGGCAAATTATTGCTCCAATTTAAGCGTTTTTATATTCGAAAATAGATTGATTTACAGTTGTTAACTATTCATTGTGGTATTTTTTGTTGCTTATGGGCTATTAAATATTTTTTGGCTTTTATTTCTTTATGTGGACAAATGTTTGTTACTTTGCACTCCGAATTCCAATTATTTTCATAGGTTTCTACTTAATAAACTGATAATGAATGTAATAAGAACTATTGCAGAGCTGCGCTCCGTTTTGAATGAGGCTCGTGGCGAGGGCAAGACTATTGGTCTTGTTCCTACAATGGGAGCATTGCACGAGGGGCATGCGTCATTAGTAAGGCTCTCTGTTGAGCAGAATGATTTGACTGTGGTCAGCGTCTTTGTGAATCCCACACAGTTTAACGATAAAAACGATCTGAAGAACTATCCTCGTGACTTGGATGCCGATTGCGCATTGCTCGAGTCCGAGAGGGTTGATATAGTATTTGCGCCCGAGGTAGAGGAGATGTATCCCCAGCCCGATACAAGACAATTCAGCTTTGCGCCTCTCGATTCTGTGATGGAGGGTCCTTTCCGTCCCGGTCATTTTAATGGCGTTGCACAGATTGTCAGCAAACTGTTCTATGCAGTGGAGCCTCATAAGGCCTATTTTGGAGAGAAGGATTTTCAGCAGCTCGCCATTATACGCGAAATGACACGCCAATTGGCTCTCGATATTGAGATAGTTGGCTGTCCCATTATCCGCGAGTCTGACGGATTGGCTCTAAGCAGCAGAAATATGTTGCTCACCGATGATGAGCGCAAACGCTCACTTGCAATCTCACGTACCCTGTTTGCAAGTCTCGAATATGCAAAGGAGCATACTCTGAAAGAGACAAAGGCTTACGTCGAAGATTCGATAAATGCTGTCGACGGTTTCAGACTTGAATATTATCAGATTGTAGACGGCTATAGCCTTCAGCCTGTAGAGGAGTGGAGCGACTGTGATTATATCGTGGGATGTATTGCACTCTTCTGTGGAAAAATAAGACTTATAGACAATATAAAATACAAGGAGGTGAAATAGTCCCAACGATTATGTTGTTACAGATTTTGAAATCCAAGTTGCACTGTGTTACAGTGACAGAAGCGAATCTTCACTACATGGGCAGTATCACTATAGATGAATCGCTCATGGATGCTGTGGGTCTGCTCGAGGGCGAGATGGTGCATGTGGTAAACAATAACAATGGCGAACGCATTGTCACTTATGTGATAAAGGGTAAACGTGATTCGGGTGTGATATGCCTGAACGGCGCGGCGGCCCATAAGTTCAGTCCGGGAGATGTTGCCATAATTATGGCATACGCTACAATGACACCCGAGGAGGCTGCCACTTTTAAGCCCAAAGTGGTAATTCCGGAAAAGGGTACAAATAGGTTGCTGTAAAAAGTGTAGTAACGGATATTGGTAGTAATAAAAAACAGATGCCTTGTGAAGTGAACCCCAAAGTTTGGACAAAAAACTTTGGGGTTTATTTTATGCGTAAGAAACACGATCACCAAGCATTGCTCAAATACATGCATATGCTTGAAGATGGATATTCCATCAAACATATCGAAGACAATTATGG
>CAJGCJ010000067.1 GCA_904501775.1 uncultured Bacteroidaceae bacterium
AGTACCGGTATACAAAGTAAGACGTTATCTGCAGAACTGCATTGAAAGCATTTTGCAGCAGACATACACCGACTATGAGCTCATTCTGGTAGACGACGGCTCGCCCGACAGCAGCGGCATCATCTGCGACCGCTATGCGCAGGAATGCGACAAGGTAAAGGTCATACACAAGAAGAATGGTGGCCTTTCATCGGCACGAAATGCCGGATTGGCTGTTGCACAGGGCGAATACATCACATTTGTGGATGGTGACGATACGGTAGCATCGGGCACCTATTACTACAACATGCACATTCTGCTATCGAATCCCGATATTGACATACTCGAATATCCGGTAGTAAAACATTACGAGTCGCCCGACAGTGTCGTAGTGTCGCACAACCCACAGAAGATATCGGGCGACGAGATATTCCCCGATTGGATAAGACGCAAAGGATACGAGCACTGCTTCGCATGCAACAAGATATTCCGCGCCGACCTCTTCTTCTTCATACGATTCCCCGAGGGTGAGGTTTTTGAAGACAGCCTTGTAACACCAATGCTGATAGAGAGCAGTCGCACCATTTACTACTCAGATGCAGGATTCTACTACTACTACGACAGGGAGGGCAGTATTTCGCGAACATACTCGTTCAAGACACAGCACGACAGATACAAAAACCTTGTCAACCTGTACAAGAAGGTAAGAAATGACTACAAGATGCAACAAGAGAGCTACGACCTGTTATTCAAGGCACTCGACAACCTCACCGACCTATTCCGATGCAACGATGCCACAAAAGAGCAATTGAAGCACGCATGCGGGATGCTAAAGGAGGAGCGCATAAAGATAGGCGACCTTTACAAGATGGACATCTCCATTAAAAAGAAAATCAAATTTACCACTTTCGCACTATTGGGTGCAACACTACACTGCCGCATAAACGCACTTTTGCACAAGAAACTATGTTAGACCACCGGCTATGATATTCCTCTCTATTATAGTACCACACTACAACCTGCCGCGCGATTTGTTGGCAAGATGTATTGACAGCCTATTCAAGCAGGAGATAGAGCAAGAGGAATTTGAAATAATAGTTGTCGACGACGGGTCGGACGAAAAGCCTTTTTGGATTGAAGAGCACTACAGGCGCAATGAACTGAAACTGGTTGAAATTGAACATGCCGGACTAAGTGCAGCACGCAACAAGGGCATTGAAATATCACAAGGCAAATATATAATGTTTGTCGACTCGGACGATTATCTGCAGCCACACAGCATAAAGGAGTGTATAGAGACGCTGCACACCGAAGCGCCACACATCCTGCGGTTCAGGTACAATGTATGCACAGCCCGCAACAATTTCAAGTCGGACAAAACTACAAAAGAATACTCCACAAGCAACACCATAAGCGGAGCAGCATATATGGAGTCGAGAAACCTGCCAGGCTGCGCGTGGTCGTACTTTGTAAGCCGCGATCTACTGATGAACCGCAACATACGTTTCAGAGAGGGGATGTATCACGAAGATGAAGAGTTCAGCACCATTGCACACTACCATGCCGCAAGCCTTGTCGAAACAAACGCCATCGTATATAACTATTGTATAAGAAAAGGCTCTATAACAACAAGCCCCTCGGCAGCAACCATCAACAAGCGCATAGAGGATATGCTCATAACACTCGAGAAACTAACCGAATTCGGCAAAGAGCAGGAGCAACAGAGCAACAGCATACAAAAGAGAGGGCTAAGACGCAAGCTCACAATGCTGACGGTAGACAACATACTGAATCTTTTCTATAACAAAAAGAGCGCTAAAGAGGTAATAAGCATATGCAACGAGAGAATTGCGCCAATAGGGTTATACCCCCTGCCCGAAGCCGAATACTCGCTGAAATATAAGCTGTTCCGCAAGTTAGCCAACAACAGCAAAGGAGTGCATATTCTGCGGATGTTACTTCCAAACCACACACCTGAAAAGAGATGAAAATACTACTTCTTGGAGAATACAGCAACGTACATTGGACATTGGCCGAAGGACTGCGTTCCCTTGGGCACAAGGTGTGTGTAGCCAGCAATGGCGATTTTTGGAAGAACTACAGACGCGACATATCGCTAACACGAGACGAAAGCAGGTCAGGCGGCATCAAACTGCTACTGAAGACATGGTGTACCCTACCCCGCATGCAGGGATATGATATAGTACAAGTCATAAACCCGATGTTCATAGAACTGAAAGCCGAAAGGATTTTGCCCATTTACAAATACCTAAGGAAGAGGAACAGGAAGATGTTCATGTGTGCATTCGGCATGGATGCCTTTTGGGTAAAATGTGCAACAGAATTTCCACCACGTTTCCGTTACTCCGATTTCAACATTGGAGAAAAAGCCATACTCAACGACTACACCAAAGAGCAGATATCCGATTGGCAACAGACAGAAAAAGCCAAGCTGAACAGAATAGTTGCTGACGACTGCAACGGTATAATTGCCGGAATGTATGAGTACCACACTGCCTATGTTAATGAGTATGCGAGCAAGCTCACCTATATTCCCTTTCCAATAGAGGTCGAAAACGAGCAGCCAACAACATACGACACAAGCCGCAAGATACGTTTCTTCATTGGTATACAGAAGAGCCGCAGCATATATAAAGGCACTGACATCATGCTACGCGCATTGCAACGCCTGCATGCCGACTTCCCCGATGACTGCGAGATTCTGAAAGCCGAAAGCGTACCATACGAGCAGTATAAAAGGATGGTGGACGATTGCGACATCCTGCTCGACCAGCTTTATGGTTATTCCCCCGGCATGAATGCACTGCTTGCACTTGCAAAAGGGAAAATTGTAGTTGGCGGAGCAGAAGAGGAGTGCTACGATATTCTTGGAGAGAAAGAACTGCGTCCTATGATAAATGTCATTCCCGACGAGGAGGATGTATACAACAAACTGAAGTGGCTGATAGAAAACAAAGAGAAAATTGCACAGCTACAGAGAGAAAGTATCGAATATATAAGACGCCATCACACGCCGGTTGAAGTAGCCAAGCGCTACCTCGATTTTTGGAACAGCAAATAAGATAGCCCCCAAATTGCCGCGACAGGCACTAAAACAGCCACATTTTTAAGAAAGGAGAAAATAATATGCATTTTTGCTACAACTTTTATTGCAAAATTTTGCAAAGTAAAAATATTATTGTACCTTTGCAACGCATTTGAAAAAAAGCAGCGATGCGCTGTTAGCTCAGTTGGTAGAGCAATTGACTCTTAATCAATGGGTCCAGGGTTCGAGTCCCTGACGGCGTACAGAAAGAGAGTTGAGGGAAAATTTTTAGATTTTCCCTCATTTTCTTTTTTACAACTCTTTGAAATTGCTTGGATTACTTTCTTGGTACATTGAAAGGAAATGCTGAGGCTGTATATAAAAACATAGAGTGCACCATAAGAAAAGGTACACTCTATGTAAAACCCACTACAAGGGGGCGTAAGAAGCAAGGAGATAACATTTAATGAACACGCCCACTCACTGCAAGCGTGTTCATCAAAAAGCATTTATTTCAATAGTACTTTTTTACCATCTATAATATATATGCCATTTGTGGGATTTTCAACTACACGGCCATTAAGGTCATAAACTGTTGTTGCATTTTCGTTGTCAGATTTCACATCATCAATGCCTGTGGGGTCAAACTCACGAATATCCCAAAAGTTGTTCCATGAATTAGCATTTTGATACGCCTCCAAACAACCGTTAGGAACATACAATGTCGCATCTATATAATGCTTAGCCATAAAGAAATCAGGATAATAAAGAGGTGGTGGTGTTTCGTCCATCATATATATGCTTGTAAGGCTAGAGCAACCCTCAAACACATGCGAGTCTAAAGAAAATCCGTCGAATATGCAGTTAAAATTTTTATGGAATGTAACACTTGCAAGGCTATAGCAATTATAAAATGCATAATATCCAATACCTGTACCGCCAGGGATTTCAATGCTTTTAAGACTAGAGCAACCCTCAAACGCATTATCATATATATGTCTCACGCTGTTGGAGATTTTAATGCTTTTTAAGCCAGTGCAATTCTTGAACATACAACTGGCTATAGAACTCATGCTGTTAGGGATTTCAATACTTGTAAGGCCAGAACATCCAGAGAACGCATATTTTCCAATACTTGTTACGCTGCTAGGTATATTAATGCTTGTAAGACTAGAACATCCAGAGAACGTATAATTTCCAATACTTGTTATGCTGTTTGGGATTGTTAGGCTTGTAAGGCCAGTGCAATCCTTGAAGGCTCCTCCTCCAATCCCTGTTACACTGTTAGGGATTTCAATGCTTGTAAGCCTATAACAACCTTTAAACGCACTGTCTCTAATGTCTGTTATGCTGTTTGGGATTGTTAGGCTTGTAAGGCCCCAGCATTCCTCGAAGGCTCCTCCTCCAATCCCTGTTACACTGTTAGGGATTTCAATGCTTCTAAGACTTACGCAATAACTGAACGCCTTTTGTCCTATGCTTGTCACGCTGTTAGGGATTGTCACGCTTGTAAGGTCGATACAATAATAGAACGCATTTTCTCCTATGCTTCCAACTGTAAAAACACGTGACTTATAGGTTATTGTCGATGGTATAACAATGTCACCAGAATATTCCTTATCACCACTTGTTACTTCAACCCTTAAATTGGCGGCAGATGTAATATTGTAATAAATACCATCAACTTCAATGTCGTATGCCCAAACTGCATTACAACAAATTAGCAAGAGGGTTAATACAGACCCTCTAAAAATGTTAAAATGTTTCATTTCATTTTTTATTTAAGATTTCAGTAGCTATACGTGCAAATTGTTGTGCACTTCCAATATTTGCATTAGTGGTCAACATATTTCCAAACCAAACATCGCAAACGCCATCAGTGCAATTAAAAATTAATACTGAGATTCCATCAATTTCATAACCGCAAGCAAATTTTCCATCAAATTCATTTTTTAGAAGACTGAAATGAGGATGGCTTTCTAATTTTTCTAAGACACTTTCTCTATTCCACATAATATAATTTTTTATGCATAATAGGCTCAATTATACAGATTAATATAATAAAAAGAAAGTGGAGCCTGTCACCACCTTATCCTCTGTGTAGGGCTTGGACTCCCTTGTATAACAGATAAGGATAGACAGCCCCACTTGGAATGTATTGTGATATATACAGATACAAACCAAGAGAGCGTTCTTCCCAATATTCTGATTATACATTAGTGAAGTGTCCAAGTTCACACAGTCAGAATAAAGCGAATGCGCTTTCTAAAATATGTCTTCACACGCTATTTACGTGTACGATGCAAAAGTAGTATTTTTTCTGTTCATAATCAAATAATCTTTTAGGTTAGAACATTCTTTCGGGATAATTCTCTTTCAACCATTCAGTGAATTCTACCAACTTGAAAAAGTCGGACTTAAAGGTTTGATAATCTGTCACGCTATTGTACTAAAACGGAGAAAGTTTTCAACTTTCTCCGTTTTTCTTTCTACCCCACCCCCAATATACACTTTACTTAACAGAGCCACCGCGAATATGCAACCCACAGCGCAATGGATGTCAGGGCTTGCAACCCGAAAGCAGATATAGAATAAGACGGAAGTTAATCAAAATCGGCAGGCAATTTAAGTTGCCTGCCGATTTTGATTTATTACATCTTTTTATATGTTTACCCTGAACATCAATCGAGAATCTGTTTAACCTCTTCCACAGCCTCGATAGCTGAAATATGTGCTATAACCTCTTCAAGTTCGGCCGAAGAGTGAACCATGAAGGTCATTGAACAATTTACAATTTCATCAACACTCTCGGTAAGGATATATGTAAGCGATAGTTTCAGACGATTGGTTATACAGTCGATAAAGTCGCTCAACAGATGCTGACGGTCGATTGCTGTGATTGCAACCTTTACAGGATAGAGGAAATCCTTATCCTCTTCGAAGTTTACAGCAACTATATCATCACCCTTTTGCGAAGCCAAACGTATTGCAGTCTTACAGTCGCGACGGTGCAATGTTATAGAGCCATCCTCGGCCCTGAATCCAATAACCTCGTCGCCGGGCAGCGGGTGACAGTTTTCGCAACGGTTATACTCTATTCTCTTTTGTTTGTTAAGCAACGAATGCAGATGGCTCTTAGCCTTGTATGTTATCACATGATTGAGCCAATCGGGGGTGGGTTCAATCTTCTCATTAATTCCAATCTCTACGCAATCACCCGAAGAGAGCACCGTCTTTATTGAACAGAGACGGCCGTTAACCCTTGCATACTGAGCATGCTCGCCCAACTGGCTATGTATCTCAAAGGCAAAATCGAGCGCGGTGGCATCTTTAGGAAGTATGACAGCCTGTCCCTGTGGAGTAAACACCGTTACATCATCATTATAGAACGACGATGTGATACCGTCCATATATTCAACCTCTTTACTATGGTTGGCGATATCCTTGAGCAGATTCTTGAATTTCTCAATCCAATTGGCAATATTGCCGTCGTTACGCTCGGAGAGACAGCCGAACTGCGATTTACGCACCATACGCTCGGATGATATATGCACCTCTTCCCAAGAGCCCGAATCGGTCAACAACTTGACATGGAAACTCTGATAACCATTCTCTTTAGGCGAGTCGATGTAATTGGCCACGCTACAAGGCTTCTCTTTGAAACGGTCGGTGAGCATCGAATATATCCTAAGACTCATATCCTTCTCGGAATACTCATGGCTATAGGGGTATATTATTCGTATATAGTACTTTCCCGAAACATGATTATAATCGCAACCCGATGCATGCATCTTTTTCCATATGCTGTAAGGGCCACGACATACTATCTCGGTGCGCGCAAGCATAATGTCATTATCGGCAAGCATTCTCTCTATTTTGGACATGAAGCCTGCCAGTTCACTCTGTTTCGACTCCATTTCGCGCTCAACCTCTTGGGCCAGTATCGCATAATCTCTCGGACAACGATAGCGGAACGACAGGTTCTCAAGCTCACGTTTTATGTGATACAATCCAAGACGATGGGCAAGCGGAGCATAGAAATAGTCGGTTTCACCCGCAATCTTCATCTGCTTGTCGGGGCGCATGCTGTTGAGCGTACGCATATTGTGCAAACGGTCGGCAAGCTTGATAAGAAGCGCACGGATATCGTACTGCAACGAATCGAGCATCTGTTTGTAGTTGTCGATTTGCTTTGACGACTCGTAGTGTTTCTTCTTTTTCTTTGTCACCACGTTGACAAGGAACGCGACATCAGGACCAAACTTTTCCTTAATATCTTCTATGGAATATTGGGTATCTTCGGCCACATCGTGCAGAAAGGCCGCAATGATAGGCTCCGGACCAAGCCCCAACTCCTCGGCAACGACACGCGCCACAGCAAGCGGATGCATAATATAAGGCTCGCCCGACTTGCGGCGCTGATCCTTATGGGCCTCCTTGGCAAATTCATAAGCCTCGCGTATACGGTTGACATCATCGCTGTCAATACGACGCGACAAGAGAGCAAGCAACTCCTCTACTCCTTTATCTATCATCTTGTATTCCATAGTAAACCATTTTTTCATTGGTAGTGACAAGGCACAGCCCTACACCTATCTATAAAAAGCCATGCCTTCACCAACAATATCACAAGATGCGAAATTGGTAAAAAAATATCAATCGGCAAATAAATTTTGATAAAATTATATACTCTTTGAAAATTAAAAATGGGGATGAAGAAATAAATTAAACCTCAAAGTTCCATATTTCGGTATAATTCACTAAATTCGCACAGATTTTCAGTAAACTTAAAAATTATACAACATAAATATGATTGAACAGATTAATCAGTTGCTCGAAGAGGTAAAAGGCCTTACAGCCTCAAATGCCGAAGAGCTCGAGGCACTTCGTCTTAAGTACCTTAGCAAGAAAGGTATAATCAACGGACTCATGGCGCAGTTCCGCGAAGTTCCCGCCGAACAGAAACGCGAAGTAGGTGTACGCCTTAATGAACTGAAGAATGCTATTCAAGAACAGTTCAACGCACTCAAGGAGGCTCTTTCGAACAAGGAGGAGGAGATGTGCGACATCGACCTTACACGTACATCATACCCCACACGATTGGGCACACGCCACCCCCTATCAATTGTAAAAAACGAAATAGTAGATATTTTTGCACGCTTGGGATTCTCAATTGCCAATGGAGTTGAAGTTGAAGACGACTGGCATGTATTCTCGTCAATGAACTTTGCCGAAGACCATCCCGCACGCGACATGCAAGACACATTCTTTATCGAGGCTCACCCCGACATCATATTGCGTACACACACCAGCAGTGTCCAGAGCCGAGTAATGGAGACCAGCCAGCCCCCTATCCGCATCATAGCCCCGGGCCGCGTTTACCGCAACGAGGCAATCAGCTATCGCGCGCACTGTTTCTTCCATCAGTTGGAAGGACTATACATCGACAAAAATGTATCGTTCACCGATCTGAAGCAGGTACTGTTGCTGTTCGCACAAGAGATGTTCGGCACAGATACAAAGATTCGTTTGCGCCCCTCATACTTCCCATTCACCGAGCCCAGCGCCGAGATGGACATAAGCTGTAACATCTGTGGTGGAAAAGGCTGTCCTTTCTGTAAAGGCACAGGATGGGTCGAGATTTTAGGTTGCGGAATGGTAGACCCCAACGTACTTGAACTGTGCGGAATAGACAGCAAGGTATATTCGGGATATGCATTCGGAATGGGAATAGAGCGAATAACCAACTTGAAATATCAGGTAAAGGACCTTCGTCTATTCAGCGAGAATGATGTAAGATTCCTACAACTTTTCGAGAGCGCAAACTAAAAGATACCACACAAAGGGCTGCCCCACAAGACAGCCCTTTGTTATTTTATAAAATGGCATGAAGACAACACTATACATGACACGCCACGGCGAAACCGAGGAAAATGCAATGGGAGTGTTTCAAGGACAAAGCCCCGGCCACCTGTCACAACTTGGCAAGGAACAGGCTGCAGCATTGCAACCAAAGCTGAGAGAGTTGGAATATGACCTGATATTATGCAGCGACCTGCAGCGCTGTCTCGACACTGCAGCAATAGCACTCGAGGGAGTTGATTGTACAATAATCAAAGAACCGTTGCTGCGCGAGCGAGACCTGGGAAACCTTGTAGGCACACCCATAAAAGGAGCTGTACTGAACGAAACAGTTGAAACAGAAGAGCAGATGCAGATAAGAGCACGCAAGTTCATGGAAAAGATGAAAAGCGTATATCCCGGCAAAAAGATTCTCGCATTCAGTCACGGTTTCTTTTGCAGAATCCTACAGGCCGAGATTGAAGGCGTAACACATAGAGATGTAACACTCTTCGATAACTGCGAAATAAGAAAGTTTGTCATCTAATATAATAGAGCCAGTTTGGATTTCAAACTGGCTCTATTATATTTAGGTCACCCTGCCTATATTTACCAACAGACAAGTTTCCCCTGCGCGTATAAAAAAAAAATTAGAACCTCAAAGGGTCCTAACCGAGTAGCGCCTACGGGAATCGAACCCGTGTTCCATGCGTGAGAGGCATGTGTCCTAGCCACTAGACGAAAGCGCCAAATAATCTTTAAAGTTGTAGCGCCTACGGGAATCGAACTCGTGTTCATCAAACAATAAGGTGTGAGAGGCATGTGTCCTAGCCACCTTTTCCCGTACTTGCTTTGTAGCGCCTACGGGAATCGAACTCGTGTTCATCAAACAACAAGGTGTGAGAGGCATGTGTCCTAGCCACCTTTTTCCCGTACTTGCTTTGTAGCGCCTAC